>NZ_CP007773.1:0-308832 GCF_000816305.1 Campylobacter subantarcticus LMG 24377
ATGAATATAAAAGATTTTTTACTTGAATTTAAAACAGAAATTAGCAACAACGAATACAATACTTACATTTCTCACTTGCAATTTAGTGAAAAATTAAGTAAAAATAATATCTTAGTATTTATCGCACCAAATCATTTTTTGGCTAAATTTATACAAACAAAATATGCACAAAAATTGGCTTATTTTTATGAAGTAAAAACAGGTATTAATCCTCAGATTAAAATCACAACAAGCGATCAAAAAATAGAAAAAAATCATCATTTTTCTATGGATATTTCACAGATTAAATTCCAAAGTACTATTTTAAATCCTTCTTTTACTTTTGAAAGTTTTGTTGTGGGAGATTCTAATCAATTTGCCTATGCAACTTGCAAAGCCATAACCGATAAAAGCAAACTCGGAAAATTATACAATCCTATTTTTATCTATGGTCCTACAGGGCTTGGAAAAACTCACTTGCTTCAAGCAGTTGGAAATATATGCTTAGACAATGGATATAAAGTAATTTATGCAACAAGTGATAATTTTATCAATGATTTTACCATGCATTTAAATAACAAAACCATGAGTAAATTCCACGAAAAATACAAAAATTGTGATGTTTTACTCATCGATGATGTACAGTTTTTAGGTAAAACAGATAAAATTCAAGAGGAATTTTTCTTTACTTTTAATGAGATCAAAGAAAAATTTGGGCAAATCATCATGACAAGTGATAATCCCCCAAATATGCTAAAAGGCATAACAGAACGCTTAAAAAGTCGTTTTGCAAATGGGATCATCGCAGATATCACACCTCCACAGCTTGATACAAAAATCGCAATTATTAAGAAAAAATGTGAATTCAATGCTATTTATCTTAAACCTGAAGTCATAAGCTATATCGCTACTTCAATGGGAGATAATATCCGAGAAATCGAAGGTATGATCACTAACTTAAATGCTCAAGCAAGACTTTTTAACCAAGAAATCACTTTAGAAATTGTCAAAAGCTTTATGAAAGATCATATCAAAGAAACAAAAGAAAACATCAGTGTTGAAGATATACTTACTGATGTTTCAAAAAGCTATAATCTCAAGCCAAATGATATAAAATCAAACAAAAAAACACAAAATATCGTTATGGCAAGAAGGGTTGTGATATTTTTGGCAAGAGAGCTTACAACTATGTCTATGCCTCAACTAGCAAGATTTTTTAACATGAAAGATCATACGGCCATTTCACATAATATTAAAAAAATTCAAGAGCTAATGAGTGAAAATGAAAATCTAAAAGCCATAGTAGATGAACTAAGAAATAAAATTTTGACAAAAATAAAAAGTGCCATGTGAATAAAAGTGAAAAATAAAAAATTTTATTCTATGAGTAAAATTTCTATAAAAAAAGGCTTTTAAAAAGCATTTCACATTTTCACATTGCTTATTATTATGATAAAATAAATTTAAAAAACAAAGGAAGTAAAAATGAAAATTAGCATTAACAAAAATACTTTAGAATCCGCTATAGTTTTAACTAACTCTTATGTAGATAAAAAAGACTCAAGCAATATTGCTTCTCACTTACTTTTTGAAGTAGTTGAAGATAAATTAATCATCAGAGCAAGTGATTATGAAATAGGGATTAATTATAAAATCAAAAAAATCAAAGTAGAAAGCGCTGGTTTTGCAACTGCTAATGCTAAAAGTATCTTAGATATCATTAAAAGTTTAAATAATGAAGATGTAGTTTTAGAAACCATAGAAAATTTCCTTTTCATTAGACAAAAAGGAACTAAATACAAACTTCCTATGTTTAACTATGATGATTTTCCAAATTTCCCAAGCACTGAAGAAAAAGATAAATTTGACATTGATTCAAGTGATTTAAGTAGATCTTTGAAAAAAATCCTACCTGCAGTTGATACTAATAATCCAAAGTATTCTTTAAATGGTGCATTACTTGATATAAAAACTACTCATATTAGCTTTGTAGGTACAGATACAAAACGTCTTGCTATCTTTACACTAAATAAAACAAATGAAAAAGAATTTAACCTTTGTATTCCTAAAAAAGCTATTTTAGAAATGCAAAAAATCTTTTTTGAAAAAATTGAAATTTATTATGATGAAAATATATTGATTGCAAAAAATGATAATTTTGAATTTTTCACAAAACTTATCAATGATAAATTTCCTGATTATGAAAGAGTAATTCCAAAAAACATCTCAAAAGAATTTGTTTTTAAAACAGAAGATTTTATGGACGCATTGAAAAAAATCAATGTAATTACTGAAAAAATGAAACTTAATTTCCATAAAGATAAACTTGTATTTGAAGGTATTAGTTTAGATAATATGGAAGCAAAAACTGAACTTGAAATGGAACTTAATATAGATGAAGAATTTAATCTTTGCATTAAAAACAAATTCATCACTGATTTTTTAAATTCTATCGAAAGTGAAACATTTAAACTTAGTATAAATGAGCCTCATATGGCATTTTTAGTTTCAAGTGATGAATTACAAACTGTGATTATGCCAGTTATTTTATAAGGAAAATAAATGCAAGAAAATCAAAATTATGGCGCAGGAAATATTAAAGTTTTAAAAGGCTTAGAAGCTGTTAGAAAACGCCCTGGTATGTACATAGGTGATACCAATATAGGCGGTCTTCATCATATGATCTATGAAGTAGTGGATAATTCTATCGATGAAGCTATGGCTGGATTTTGTGATATGATTAATGTAGAAATCACTACTGAAGGTTCTTGTATAGTAAGTGATAATGGTCGTGGTATTCCTGTGGGAATTCACCCTACTGAAAATATCCCTACTTTAACTGTAGTTTTAACTGTGCTTCATGCAGGTGGAAAATTTGATAAAGATACTTATAAAGTTTCAGGTGGTTTGCACGGGGTTGGTGTGAGCGTTGTAAATGCTTTATCAAAAAAATTAGTTGCTACAGTGCATAGAGATGGAGAAATTTATCGACAAGAATTTTCAGAAGGTAAAGTTACAAGTGATTTTGAAACTATAGGCAAAAGTAAAAAAACAAGTACGATTATAGAATTTTGGCCTGATGATCAAATTTTTGAAGTGACTGATTTTGATTATGAAATTTTAGCAAAAAGATTTCGTGAACTTGCGTATTTAAATCCAAAAATTACTATTAATTTTAAAGATAACCGCGTAGGAAAAGCAGAAAGTTTTCATTTTGAAGGTGGTATAAGTCAGTTTGTTACAGATTTAAATAAAAAACAAGCTTTAACTAAGGCAATATTTTTCAATGTGGATGAAGAAGATGTAAATGTAGAAGTAGCATTACTTTATAATGATAGTTATAGTGAAAATTTACTTTCTTTTGTGAATAACATCAAAACTCCAGATGGTGGAACGCACGAAGCTGGTTTTAGAATGGGTTTAACTCGTGTTATTAGTAACTATATTGAAGCTAATGCTAGTGCTAGAGAAAAAGATTCTAAAATCACAGGAGATGATGTAAGAGAAGGTTTGATAGCAGTAGTAAGCGTTAAAGTACCTGAACCACAGTTTGAAGGGCAAACTAAAGGAAAATTAGGTTCAAGTTATGTTAGACCTATAGTTTCTAAAGCTTCTTTTGAATATTTGACAAAATATTTTGAAGAAAATCCTATCGAAGCAAAAGCTATTATGAATAAAGCTTTAATGGCTGCTCGTGGTAGAGAAGCAGCTAAAAAAGCTAGAGAATTAACCCGTAAAAAAGAAAGTTCAAGTGTAGGGACTTTACCAGGAAAATTAGCTGATTGTCAAAGTAAAGACCCAAGTGAAAGCGAAATTTATTTAGTTGAGGGTGATAGTGCGGGAGGTTCTGCAAAACAAGGTAGAGAAAGAACTTTCCAAGCGATTTTACCTTTAAGAGGTAAAATACTTAATGTTGAAAAAGCAAGACTAGATAAAATTTTAAAAAGTGAACAAATTCAAAATATGATCACAGCCTTTGGTTGTGGGATCGGTGATGAGTTTGATATAGAAAAACTAAGATATCATAAAATCATCATTATGACAGATGCTGATGTAGATGGATCTCATATACAAACTTTACTTTTGACATTTTTCTTCCGTTTTATGAATGATCTTGTAACAAATGGACATATTTATTTAGCTCAACCACCTTTATATCGTTATAAAAAAGGTCAGAAAAAAGAAATTTATCTAAAAGATGAAAAAGCTTTAAATGATTATTTGATTGAAACAGGTATAGAGAGTTCTACTTATGAGGGTATAGGCTTGAATGATTTAAAAGATTTTCTAAAAATCGTTGCAGCTTATAGAAGTGTTTTAAAAGAATTAGAAAAAAGATTTAATGTTATTTCAGTGATTAGATATTTGATAGAAAATCCTGATTTTATAAAATTAGATAACCAAAAATTATTTGATATTATCAAAGAATTTTTAGAAAAACAAAATCACAATATCTTAAATTCATATATCAATGAAAATGAAATTCGTGTTTATGTACAAACTGAAAATGGTTTAGAAGAACTTATCATCAATGATGATTTATTTACTCATCCACTTTATGAAGAAGCAAATTATATTTATCAAAAAATCAAAGATAGAGATTTGAAATTTGATAAAGATGTATTAGAAATTTTAGATGATGTAGAAAAAAATGCTAAAAAAGGTGCTTATATACAACGTTATAAAGGTCTTGGTGAGATGAATCCTGATCAATTATGGGAAACTACTATGGATCCAAACAATCGTCGTTTATTAAAGATTACTATAGAAGATGCTCAAAGTGCAAATGATACTTTTAATCTCTTTATGGGAGATGATGTAGAGCCTCGCCGTGAATATATACAAACTCATGCTAAAGATGTTAAACATTTGGATGTTTGATTTATTTAAATAAAGAAATAATATGGAAGCTAGAGAAAATAATTTTAATTTTATAAGAGAAATAGATAATAGAAAAGTAATTGTTCCTTTTTTTCAAAGACCTTATGTATGGGAAGAAGAGCACTGGGAACAATTACTAAGTGATTTAAAAAATAGTTTTTTGGAAGATAAAGAGCATTTTTTAGGTTCTATTATTTTAAAAAGAGGTGGGGTTGAAAATTGTTCTATTGTTATCGATGGACAGCAAAGACTTACTACTTTTTCAATTTTAATTAAAGTTTTGTATGATTTTTTAGAGCAAGATCAAAGAGATGAGTTAGAATTAAGAACTTATTTGTTTTATAAAAAAGAAATAAAAATTAATCATTCAAAACTAGATAAAGAAAAATATGAAAAAGCTTTAAAAGATGAGGATATTGATACAAAAGAAAAAAATGGAATTTTTGGTTGTTTTAATTATTTTAAAAAAGAAGTTGATAAATTAAAACAAGGAATTAATTTATCTGAATTTACAGAATTTATTATAGAAAGTAAATTATGGGTTATTGTTTGCTTAAATGAAGATGAAGATGAACAAAAAATATTTGATTCTATAAATTCTACAGGACAAAGATTATCTTCTACTGATATTATAAAAAATGCTTTATTTGATAAGATTATAAAAATTACAAACGAAAATAAAGCTACGGAATATTACGATAAATATTGGGATAATGTATTTGATAAAGATGAAAAAGAACAAGAGTTTTGGAATGAAGAAATTGAAACGGGTAGAGTTAAAAGGAGTAAAAGCGAAATATTTTTATATTCTTTCGCAATAATAAAAGATATTTTTAATACAGAAGTACATAATTTAAGTAATTTAAGTAATTTATATAAAAAACATATCGAAAATTTAAATGAAAATGATTTAAAAGAATTATTAAAAGAATTAAAAGATTATGCAAAAATATATCGTAATTTTCCAGATATAAATAAGACAACTGTTTTAAAATATGAAAAATATGAGCTGAGATTTTTTCATATTATACATATCTATAAGACTAATACTGTCTTACCTTTAATTTTATTTTTAAAAAATTTATTAAGTCAAAAAGAAAATATTTATAGACAATGTTTATATTTATTAGAAATGTTGATTTTATGTAATCCTGAAACAAAGGATTATAATAAATTTTTTTCTAAAATTATGAAAAAAATTCAAAAAGCAAATATTGATAGTATATTAAATATTATTAAAGTTGAAATCTATGATAGATATGGAAAATATTTTAATAAAGATGAAATTAAAAATTGGTTATCTTATATAGATAATAAAGATGCAACTTTAATTTTATTTTGGATTGAATTATATAGACAAGAACAAAATAAGGATTATAAAGATAATACTTTAGGGTTAAATTATGTTTATACTCTAGAACATTTATTACCACAAAGTTGGCAAGAACACTGGAATGAAATTATAAAAGATGAAAAAGAAGCTGAAGAATTCATATATCAAATAGGAAATATGACTTTATTAAAAAGAAAACTTAATTCTTCTTTAAAAAATATGAATTGGGAGGTTAAACTTAATGGAGATGGAAAAGCTAAAAATTATATTAGTAAAAACGCTGATTTATTAATAAATAAAGAATTATTGGATAAAAAATCTTGGACTAAAGATGAAGTAGAAAAAAGAGCAACAAAATTTATAAATGATTTTTTTGAAATTTGGAATGTGGATTTATTTTCAAAATGAAAACTTTTTTACAAAATATCCCAAAAGTAGAATTACACTTACACATTGAAGGCTCATTAGAGCCTAAAATGATGTTTGAATTAGTTAAAAGAAATAACATTGCTTTTAAAATATAAAAGTGAAGATGAAATTAAAAAACTTTGTATTAATGCTGTTTGTTGATACTTCTTTTTTATAAGAAATTGGTAAAAATAAATTAAAAATTAATTTATAATTTTTGGAAAATGATTTTTAATTGGAGAACAAGGTCATAGTGGTAAGACATTTCTCAAAGAATATATAAAAATTATGATTTTATCTTTAAAATTTTAAATCTTTATAACATTAAATTTACTTTTTAAAAATCTAAAAGATTGTAAAAACCAAATGTAAAAAGCTTGATATTTTTTGTATAATTTTATTTTATAATTTAGGAGATATAATATGAAATATGGTGAAAAAGAAATCAAAGAATTTAATGTAGAAAATATGGAAGTTTGGCCAAATAATACTAAAAATGACTATGTGATTAAGATCACTCTACCTGAATTTATGTGTTGTTGTCCGCGTAGTGGGTATCCTGATTTTGCTACTATTTATCTTGAATATATCCCAAATAAATTAGTAGTAGAACTTAAAGCAATCAAACTTTATATCAATACCTTTATGTATAGAAATGTTTCACATGAAGCAAGTATTAATGAAATTTACAATACTTTAAAAGAAAAACTCGATCCAAAATGGATAAAAGTAATAGGCGATTTTAACCCTCGTGGTAATGTGCATACTGTGATTGAATGCAGATCTGATTTAGTGGTTCCACAAAATTAAGTTTTTATTAAAAATAATAAGATATATTATACCTTGTTTTAAAGGAGGAAAATATGAAATTGAAATTATTTAGTTTATTTGCAAGTGTTGCTTTAGCTTCAAATTTAGCTTTAGCGGATGAAAATTCTGGTTTGCTTTTAGGTGTTGATGCGGGGTGGTTTCATACTAAAGTAAAATCTGATCTTGACCATATTAAGAATAATAAAAAATTTAATGGTGATTTAGAAGGTAATATTCCTGTTTTTGGTTTAAAAATAGGTTATCGCTTGAGTGAAAATCATAGACTTTATGGTGCTTATAATTATTCAAGTGAATTTAGTGATGTAATCAATACCACAAGATTGAAAATTGATGGAGAATTTACTACTCATAAGTTTTTATTTGGTTATGATTTTACTCCAAAAATTTTTGAAAAAACAAGAGCAGTTTTAGGATTATATGGTGGATATGCAAGAACGGATATTACTTTAAAAACAAGTTTTTTATCATTATCTCAAGACTTTGATGGCTATACTTACGGGGCAAAAATAGGTGCTTTATATGAGTTAAATCAAGCAAATGAAATCGAATTTGGTTTTAAAGCCGAGCAAACTCATTATAATACAAGAAATTTTTACCAAAGTGTTATAGGTTCAAACTTTTATGATCCTAAACAAACAAATTACGGTTTATATCTAGGATATACTTATAAATTTTAAGGAGAATTCATGCCAAAAGATGCAAATGGAACTGAGCTTAATGCAGGTGATAGTGTAAGTGTTGTTAAAGATTTAAAGGTAAAAGGTGCAAGTACTACTTTAAAACGCGGCACTACTATAAAAAATATTAAGCTTACAAGCAAAGACACTGAAATTGAAGCTAAGGTAGATAAATTTGGTGTGATTGTTTTAAAAACTGAATTTCTTAAAAAATTATAAGTAAAAATTCCCAATCAATCTTGGGAATTTTCTTCTTGATAAATACAATGTTTAAAAATAAATTGATGTTCCTCAGGTAAGTTTTCAAATAAAGCATTTGCCAAATTTCTTATCTCCCAAAGGGCTGATTTTGAGCTTCTTAGAGTGATAAAATTTTGTAAACTTCTAGCATTAATTGTTAAAGTTAATTCTGTTTTATAGCTTTCTGGTAAGCAGTATTTTGCTATGTCTAAACTAATGCTATTTTGTAAAATCAAACGCAAATTTTCTAAAGCTTTGATACTTGCATTATCTACTACTTCATTTCCGGTTAATACCAAGTATCTTTTAGCATTTTTAAAGTCATTTTTTTTAAATTCGCTTTCATTTCTTAGCTCTTTTAAAGTATATCTTGTGCTTTTTACGCTAGGGCTAGTGTGGCGGTGTCTTGCGACTTCTTGTAAGCACGCTCTTGAAATACCTTGTATATAAAAAGTATAGTTTAAATGCTCTAAGGTTGAAGCATGTTTAAATTTATTTCCCACTCGATCGATTAATTCTTTGTCTTTCTCACCACCACAATCGCCTTTATCAAAACTTTGCCAACATGTTCTTGTAGCATGAGAGCATACAGAAAGTGGAGTATAGTTTAATAATGTGATTTTCATCAAAAATTTCCTTCAAAAATAATTGAATTTTACACAAATGTTTATAAAAATAAAATTTTTTATTCGTTATAATTTTAAAAAAATAAATTAAGGTTATTTTATGAAATTAAAACAAACTAAGTATATTTTTGTAACCGGTGGTGTTTTAAGCTCATTAGGAAAAGGTATAGCAGCAGCATCTATTGCTACAATTTTAAAAAATTCAGGTTTAAAAGTAAGTATTTTAAAAGCAGATCCTTATATTAATGTCGATCCTGGTACAATGAGTCCTTTAGAACATGGGGAAGTTTTTGTAACTGAAGATGGAGCTGAGACAGATTTAGACTTAGGACATTATGAGAGATTTTTAAATGAGAGCTTATCTCAGGATAATAACTTCACTACAGGAAGAGTTTATCAAAGTGTTATAGAAAAAGAAAGAAGAGGAGATTACTTAGGAAAAACTATACAAGTAATCCCTCATATAGTTGATGAAATAAAAGATCGTATTAAAAAGGCTGGAGTTGATAAAGATATTTTAATTGTTGAAATAGGTGGCACAGTAGGAGATATAGAAGGCTTACCTTTTTTAGAGGCTATTAGAGCTTTAAAGCTTGAAGTGAGTAAATACAATGCTATTAATATTCATTTGACTTTAGTGCCATTTATTAAAGCAGCAGGAGAACTTAAAACAAAACCAACTCAACATAGTGTTGGAGAATTACGCCGTATAGGTATAAGTCCTGATATGATCATTTGTAGAAGTGAAAAATCTTTAGATAGAGAGTTAAAAGATAAAATCGCAATTTCATGCGGAGTTGAAAAAAACTGTGTTATAGAAAGTGTGGACGCAGCTAGTATTTATCAAATTCCACTAAATTTTTTAAAACAAGATATTTTAAATTCTATTGCGAGTTTATTAGATCTTCAAAATTTAAAGCCAAATATGAATGAATGGGATTCTTTGGTAAAAAGAGTCATCGCTCCAAGTAATGAACTTAGCATTGCTTTTGTAGGAAAATATGTAGATTTAAAAGAAAGTTATAAAAGCTTAACAGAAGCTATTATCCATGCAGGTGCAGCACTCGATGCGAGAGTAAATTTAAAATGGATTGATAGTGAAAAATTAGAAAATGCAAATGTCGAAGAAAGCTTTAAAGATGTAAGTGGAATTTTAGTAGCAGGTGGTTTTGGCTACCGTGGAGTAGAAGGAAAAATCAAAGCTATACAATATGCAAGAGAAAATAAAATTCCATTCTTAGGAATTTGTTTAGGTATGCAGCTTTCTTTAGTGGAATTTGCACGCAATGTTTTAAAACTTGAAGATGCAAATTCTCATGAATTTAATCCAAACTGTAAAAATCCTATTATCTTTTTGATTGATGAATTTATTGATGTAAGTGGAGAAAAGCAAATTAGAACAAGTAAAACTCCACTTGGTGGAACTATGCGTCTTGGGGCTTATGAGTGTCATATTAAGCCAAATACACTTTTAAGTAAGGTTTATGATAATCAAAAAAGTGTAAAAGAACGTCATCGTCACCGCTATGAAGCTAACCCAAAATACAAAGAAATGTTTGAGAAAAAAGGGCTTATTATAAGTGGGGAAAATGAAGGTTTGGTTGAAGCTGTAGAACTTAAAGATCATCCATTTTTCTTAGCAGTGCAGTTTCATCCTGAATTTACTTCACGCTTAGTTAGAGTTAATCCGGCTATTTTTTCTTTTATCAAGGCATCTTTAACAAATCATGTTAAATAAAGCTAAAATAAAAGAAATTTTACAACAACGCTTTGTCAATGATACTCATGTAAAGCTATGTGATTTACCTATGCCATCTTGTTTAAAAGATATTTATAAAGGTGCTTTGCGTATTAAAGAAGCGATTGAAAAAAATCAAAAACTTGCTATTGTGGGGGACTATGATGTAGATGGGGTGATTTCTTGTGTGATTTTATCTGAATTTTTTGATGACATTGGTTTTGATTATGTGGTAAAAATTCCAAATCGCTTTAAAGATGGATATGGTCTAAATGAAGAAATCATCAATGAGCTTGATGGGGTAGATTTAATCATCACTGTAGATAATGGCATAGCAGCATTTGATGCAGCAGAGCTTTGTTTACAAAAAGGAATTGATTTAATCATTACCGATCATCATATGCCTCCAGCTATTTTACCAAAAGCTTATGCGATCATTAATCCTAAACAACAAGATTGCGAATTTCCTAATATTGAAATTTGTGGTGCTCAAGTGGCTTGGTATTTAGTCGCTGCGATAAAAGAAGTGTGTAAGATTAATTACAATATGTGTAAATTTATAGAGCTTTTATCTATCGCAATTATTGCAGATATGATGGAACTTAGAGATTTAAACAGAGTCTTAGTTAGAAAAGGCATAGAGTGTATTAATGATTCAAAACGAGTGGCATTTAAAGCGATTAAGCGGTATTTTGGTAAGGATAAATTTGAACTTGATAATATTAGCTTTTTAATCGCACCTTTGATTAATAGTGCAGGTAGAATGGATGATGCGATTATTTCTTATAAATTTTTACATTCTAAAAATATTGATGAAGTTATGGGGTATTTAGAGCAAATCATTACTTATAATAATAGTCGTAAAGATGAAGAGCGTGAGCTTTTTAAACAATGTTTAGAACAAGTTGATGAAAATGATCCTGTGATTATTGTTAATGGCCAAAATTGGCATGAAGGAGTTTTAGGTATAGTTGCAAGTCGTTTAGCAAAGCATTTTAATAAACCAGCTTTTGTTTTTTCAGAATGTAAACAAAAGGCTAAAGCTAGCGTTAGAAGCGTGGGTAGAATAGATATTTTAAATGTTATAGAGCAAGCTAAAGAATTTGTTTTAAGCTATGGTGGGCATAAAGGTGCAGCTGGAGTTTTAATAGAGCTTGAAAAATTTGGTGTTTTTAAAAGTAAGCTTTATGAAATTTGCCAAAATATCCCTAAAGATGATTTTTATAATAATGATGAGGTTTTAGGTAGTATTGACCCAAATGAAGTTGATTTTGAGCTTTTAGAGATATTAGAATTTTTTGAACCTTTTGGACATAAAAACCCAAGGCCTTATTTTAAATTTGATAAGCTTTTTGTGAAAAATAAAAGAAAGTTAGGTAAAGATGAAAACCATATAAAGCTTATTTTAACTCAGGGAAATAAAACTTTAGAAGCTTTATTTTTTAATTTTGAATATGAGCCAGAGCTTGGAGAAAGCATTGATCTTATAGCTAGTGTTTCTAAAAATAACTTTAGAGGATTAATCACCCCTCAACTTACTATCAAAGAAATTCTTAGATAATTCATTAACTTATTCTCATAGTTTTATTTATAAATTTGCTATAGTATAAGTATTATAAAGGAGTAAAATGTTAAAAAATTTTTTATTATTAGTGTTTTTTAATTTTACTTTTGCTTTTGATGCCAAAATTTTTATAGGCGATACTTATATATCTGAAGATTTTTATAAGTACGATAAAGACTTTAAAACTGCAGCTAGAAAGTACAATATACCTACAGCCTTACTCCAAAGCCATAGCTTTAACAGAAAATGCAGCTTATAAGCACAATATCACCAGTAAAAACAAAAATCAAACAAGAGATTATGGTTTAATGCAAATTAATAGCATTCATTTAAAACGCTATGAGATTAGTGAGAGTGAGATTGTGAAATCTAGTGTAAATATCGACACAGCAGCAAGATTACTTCATGAGATTATACAAAAATATGGCTTTAGTTGGAGTGCCATTGGAAGGTATCATTCAGCAAATGATAAATATAAAAATATTTGGCTTAATAAAGTGATGAAAAATTTAGTTGCTATAGTTTTAAAAAATAGTAAAGATCTTTTTGTAATGGAAAAATTTAGAGCTTTTAAACTTGCTTCTCTTTTGATGAATGTAGATAAAGAACAATATAGAGTTTTATTGGCAAGTAATAATTAAAACAAGAATTATAAATTTTCTTGTTTTAAAGCCTCTGCTTGATAATAAGCGATTAATGGCTCGATGATTTCATCAAAAAGGCCACCTTCTAAAATCGCATCAAGCCTATATAAAGTAAGATTTATTCTATGATCACTAATTCTATTTTGTGGAAAATTATAAGTGCGTATGCGCTCGCTTCTATCGCCGCTTCCAACTTGTGATTTTCTTGCCTGACTTTCTTTAGCTAAGCGTTCTTGCTCTTGCATTTCAAAAAGTCTTGCTTTTAAGATTTTCATGGCACTTTCTTTATTTTTATGCTGGCTTTTGCCATCTTGATTTACTACAACTATACCTGTTGGAATATGAGTAATTCTTACAGCACTATCTGTGGTATTTACACTTTGTCCACCATGGCCACTACTACGCATTACATCGATTTTTAAATCATTTGGATTGATTTGAATTTCAATATCATCAACTTCTGGCATAATAGCCACTGTAATAGCTGAAGTATGAACTCTACCTTGAGATTCTGTTTGAGGCACTCTTTGAACTCTATGCGTGCCACTTTCGTATTTTAGCCTTGAATAAGCTCCATTTCCTTTGATAAGAATGATAATTTCTTTAAATCCCCCTACACTACCTTCACTTGAGCTTACGATTTCGTATTTATAATCACGATTTTCAGCATAGCGTATATATGCTTTTACTAAGTCTCCAACGAACAAAGAAGCTTCATCACCACCTGTTCCTGCACGAATTTCTAAAAAGATATTTTTATCATCGTTTGGATCTTTAGGTAATAAAAGAATTTTTAATTTTTCTTCAAGCTGTGGTTTTAAAACTTCTAAATTTTTAAGTTCTTCTTTTGCAAGTTCCCCTAGCTCAGGATCAGATAAAAGAAGTTTATTCTCTTCTATATTATCTAAAGTTTTAAGGTATTCTTTGGCTTTTTCTACTATAGGTTCTAAATTTTTTTGTTCTTTAGATAGAGTTGTCATTTTAGAAATATCATTAGAGATATTAACATCGCTAAGAAGAGTATTTAACTCATCAAAGCGTGCTAAAAAAGGTTTGAGTTTATCAGCTAGCATTAATTAAGCTATTTTATTTACCAATAATGCTAATCTACTCACACGGCGTGATGCAGTTTGTTTTTTCAAAAATCCACGGCTTACCATAGCGTGAATGCTTTTATTAGCTACTTTTAGTGCATTTTGTGCAGCTTCTTTGTCATTGTTTGTTGCTGCTTCGCGAACTGCTTTTGTTATATTTTTTAATCTTGTTCTATAAAATCTATTTCTTTCAGTTCTTTTTATAGTTTGTCTTGCTCTTTTTTCAGCAGATTTATGGTTTGCCATGATTTTCCTTTTTTATATAAATTAAATTGCTAATTATACAAGATTAAAATTAAAATTTAATTAATTTAAGTATTTTTAAAGTATTAATTTTAATACCTAATATTATTTGTCTTTAAAAAATCGCGTAGTTTTTCATACTCACCATTTTCTAAATAGCGATATTTTCCAGCTTTTAACATACCAAGATCTAACGCTCCAAATGCCACTCTTTTAAGATCCATCACTTCTAAGTCAAAATGTCCAAAAAAACGTCTTAATTCTCTATTTTTACCTTCATTAATGATTACTTTTAGTTTCGTATAGCCTCCGCTTGAGCCAAAAATTTCAAAGCCTAAAAATGGAGCAAAACTCATTGAGGTTATTTTGGTTTTAGTGTGAGCTCCTTTTTTTTCATTTTGAATTTCTAAACCATTTTGCATAGCTTCAATGACATTTTTATCTATATTGCCTTTTACTTTTAAATAATACTCTCTTTCTAAATCACTATGCATAAGCGCATCTGCTATCACAGGAGAATCAGTTAGTAAAAGCAAACCCTCACTTGCAAAATCAAGTCTACCAATACTAAGCCAAGTGCTAAATTGTTTTGGCAGGGTATGATAGATGGTTTTTCTACCTCTATCATCTTTTTTGCTAACTATTTCACCTTTTTGTTTGTGATAAATGATGACTGAAAATTGTGTTTTTTTATGGAGTTTTTTGCCATTGATAAAAACTTTATCTTCAGGATTTACGCTATCACTGAGCAAGGCTGTTTTTTTATTGATTTTTACTAAGCCTTGCTTGATTAACTCATCAGCCTCACGGCGAGAGTATTTACTATTATGTGAGATGAATTTATTAATTCTCATAGTTTTACTTTACATCACAAAAATGGTCGGTACTATGGTTGGATATTTTTTGATTTTTCTAAAAATATGCTTTCTTAGTACTTGTCTAATTTGTGCTTCTAAAATTTTTGGGTTGTCTAAAATTTCATCTTTTACATTAGGGAAAAATTGACTTAAAACATCACTCATTTCTTTTGAGAATGCTCCATCTTGTTTATCAGCCACTAAGCCATAGCTAAATACTCTTGGTTTATTGATTAGTGTTTTACTTGCTTTATCAAGCTGAGCGATAATGACAACTATACCACTATCTGCTAACTTTTGTCTATCAATGACAACATCATCTGCGATTTGTTTGTTGATTTGATTATCTACAAAGACTTTTCCTGTTTTAACTGTTTTTACACGTTTTATGTATTTTTGGCAAAGTTCTACTTGATCTCCATCGCTCATTAAGTAGATATTTCTTTCAGGTATGCCACATTTGAGTGCAGTTTCTTTATGTTTGTTGATATGATTGTATTCTCCATGCACTGGTAAGAAAAATTTAGGTTTTACTAAAGTCAACATGAGTTTTTGTTCTTCTATGCTAGCATGCCCACTTACATGAATTTCACTAAATTCTTGATAAGCTACTTTAGCTCCTGCTTTTAAAAGAAAATCAAGCACAGCAGAAACATTTGCTTCATTTCCTGGTATTGCTTTAGCTGAAATGATAACTTGATCACTAGGTTTGATTTTGATAAATTTATGCTCATCAGTAGCCATTCTATATAAAGCACTCATAGTTTCGCCTTGACTTCCTGTGGTGACAATTAGCACTTCATTATCTTTGTATTTGCTGACTTCATCTGCATCAATGAAAATTTTTCTATCAAGCTTGATATAGCCAAGTTCCATGGTTGTATAGAGATTTCTTTCCATAGAACGCCCTATGACACATACTTTTCTACCATATTTTAAACCATAGCTAATAGCTTGATATACACGGTGGATATTAGAGCTAAAGGTACTCATAATCACCCTGCCTTTGGTTTTAGCAAAAATTTGATCAAAAGTAGGCCCTACAGAACTTTCACTTTTTGTATAACCTTCTTTATATGAGTTTGTGCTATCACTTAAAAGACAAAGCACACCTTCTTCGCCATAATGCGCTAAACGACTTAAATCTGTTGGGTAGCCATCAATTGGTGTTTGATCTATTTTAAAATCTCCTGTGTGTATGATGGTTCCTGCTTTAGTTTTAATAGCCAAAGCACAAGCATCGATGATAGAGTGGGTTATATGAATCCATTCTAAATTAAATTCACCTATTTCATAAATTTGTCTTTTTGTTATAGGTCTAAACCATTTACGCTCAGCCTTTAAGCCATGTTCTTCAAATTTATTTGAAATCATACCTAGTGCTAAAGGTGTTGCGTAGATAGGAAATTGAAATTCTTTGAAAAAATACGGCACCGCACCGATATGATCTTCATGAGCATGTGTGATGATAATGGCGCGAATTTTATTTTTAATCTTTCTTACATAATCAAAATCAGGTATGATGATATCTACCCCATGCATAGTTCCATCTGGAAAACTCATACCTATATCAACAATAATCGCATCATTATTGGTTTCAAATACAGTGATATTTCCACCAATTTCCCCCAATCCACCTAATGGGGTAATGCGAATTTTATGCTCGCTTGAATTGTTGTGTTTTAAAGGGTGAAGTCTTAGTTCGTGCATAATTTTATTAGCTTCTATGCTTTTGGCAAGTTCTATTTGCCATTCTTCATTACCGCTTAGCTTAGAAGGTAAATTTCTATTTTTTTTCTTTTTCTTTTTTTCTTCACTTGCTTCAACTGGAGTATTTTCTACTTTAACTTCAGCATTTTGTTCTTGGTTTTGCGAATCTTTTCTTTTTCTATTTCTAAACTTATTGAATCTTTTAGGTTTAGTTTGTTCTTGAGTTTTGTTTTCTTCGCTCATAGTCTTCCTTTAAATATTCATAAATTTTAAGGTATAAATCAACGCTAATTTCATGAGCTCTTGAGGTAGAAGAGAGATTTAGTGCTTCAAATGCTTTTAAAATTTTTTCTTTTTTATTTTTAAAATTAGATATGAGTTGTTTTCTTGGATTTTGAAAACACACTCTTAGAAAATCTTTAAAAGCTTCTATATTTTCACATTGATGCTGATAGTGACTTGTTTTTATCAGTTTCATTACAGCTGAAGTAACTTTTGGCGGAGGATTAAAGCTTTGTGGTTGTATATCAAAAAGCATTTGTCTTTGGCATATTAATGCACAAAGTACCCCTAAAGCCGAAAAATTACTTTCTTTTTCATTTGCACAAAATTTTTGTGCTACTTCTTTTTGCACCATTACTATAAGCCCAAGACAATTTCGATCTTCTAAGGCTTTTAAAATCAAATTTGTAGCAATATAATATGGTAAATTTGCTACTAAAAAGTACTCTTTGTCGCTTAAACTTCCTTGATCAAAAGCATCGCTTGCATTTTGATGAATAAGCTCAAAATTTCCACCTTTAATCTCATTTTGAAATTTTTTATTTAAAATAGGAATCAAATCTTTATCAATCTCATAAGCTCTGATTATAGCTTGTGGGATTTTCAAAAGTTCTTGCGTTAAATCACCTAAGCCAGGCCCAATCTCAACTATATTTTTAGCATCTTTGGGTATGGCTTGGATGATTTTATCTACCACGCTTTTATCACATAAAAAATTTTGTCCAAAATGTTTTTTCGCTTTTATCATAAAATTTATTTTATCTAAAAAATATTAATTATAGCATTATTTTAAGTCCTAATTAGATAAAATTTGAATTATTTTTTATAAAGGTTAATTTTTGGAAAATCTTATAGTATGTGCAGGTGGTAATGAAGATTTTAAATTTGCACAAAGCATTGGTATCGGGTTGGTTCATTCTGCATTTTCTTTAGGAAAAATTCTAAGTCAAAAAAAAGTAGATAGAATAATCTTTATAGGAACATGTGGAATTTACCAAGAAGGTAAAATTTTAGATCTTTATGAAAGTTCTAATGCTGCAAATTTAGAATACGCAGATTTATTTGATAGTTTTTATACACCTATAGCAAATGAGATTAGATTAAATGTTTCACATGAAACTATGATTAACTCTTCAAATTATATTTGTAAAGATGAAAAAATTGCAAGAGAATTTTTTAAAAAAGGCGTGCATATTGAAAATATGGAAGCATATGCAGTGCTTTCGTGTGCAAAAATACATAAAATTGAAGGGATTTGTTATTTGTGTGCAACAAATTTTTGTAACGAATTTGCACATGAAGATTTTTTAAAAAACCATCAAAAAGCAAAAGAATTATTAAAAGAATTTTTATACGATAAAAAACTTATATAGGAAAAAAATGAGTGAATTAAAGAACATATTGGATTTTACCAAAGAAGAATTAGAAAATTTGGTTCAACCTAAATTTAGAGCAAAACAGATATTTGAATGGGTATATAAAAAATACGCAGATGATTTTTTACAAATGTCATCATTACCAAAAGACTTTAGAAATCATTTGCAAGAAAATTTCCATTTTTCACCTTTAAAATGTGCTAAAGAAGAAAAAAGTAAAGATGGGAGTATTAAATATCTTTTTGAACTTCTAGATGGTAAAAAGATAGAAGCTGTATTGCTTCCTATGAAAGATGAACTTATAGATGAAGATGGTAAAATCATTAAACACGCTAGATATACGATCTGTGTTTCCTCGCAAGTGGGTTGTAAAAGTGGGTGTAGTTTTTGTCTTACTGCTAAAGGTGGTTTAAAAAGAAATTTAAGCGCAGGGGAAATAGTAGGACAAATTCTGTGGATAAAAAAACATAATCACATTCCTTATGAAAGAAGGGTTAACATAGTCTATATGGGCATGGGAGAACCTTTGGATAATCTCAAAAATGTTTCTAAGGCAGTTAAAATTTTAGCAGATAATGATGCTTTAGCAATAAGCCCTAGAAGACAAACGATAAGCACAAGTGGTTTAGCAAAGCAGATCAAAGAACTTGGAGAAATGAATTTGGGCGTGCTTTTGGCTATTTCACTCCATGCGGTTAATGATGAACTTAGAAGTGAATTAATGCCTATTAATAAAGCTTATAATATAGCAAGCGTTATGGAAGCAGTGAGAAATTTTCCTATAGATCAGCGTAAGAGAGTGATGTTTGAATATCTTTTAATTGATGGAATTAATGATAAAATAGAACATGCAAAAGAATTAGTCAAGCTACTAAATGGTATAAAAGCTAAAGTGAATTTAATACTTTTTAATCCACATGAAGGAAGTTTATATAAAAGACCAAGTATAGAAAATGCGATTAAATTCCAAGATTACTTAAGTGCAAAAGGCGTTACTTGTACAATAAGAGAAAGTAAAGGGCTTGATATTTCAGCTGCATGTGGACAACTTAAAGAAAGGCAAAATAAATAATGACTTTACTTGATATAGCTCAACTTATTTTTATAAGTATAGTGGTGATTATAGGATTAGGTGGGATTATTTATGTTTTAAAAAATGAAGATATGTGATTAGTTGATATAATTTTTTTAGTTTATCAATTACACTTGTTATAATTTTATTGATTTCATTGTGTGATAATTCGTTATATTTTTTATCAATAAAAACATAGTCTTTATTATATGTTGGCCAAAACATACTATCTTTTTTAGGATATAATCCAATACTAGGAATTTTCATATTACTTGCGATATGAATTGGACCTGTACTGAGACTAATAATACATTTTGATTGAGATATAAGTTCTACTAAATTTAAAATATCATCATTGTTTTTAAAAATATAAATTTCTGATAAAAGATTTATATTATGTTGTTTAACACTTCTTATAAAAGTGTCATGAATATCATTATAAGTTGGAATAATAATATTTATATTTGGATATGAAAATCGAATTTTTACTATGAGATCAAAAAATGAAACTAGGTTTAGTGTAAAATCTACTGTAATGCTAAAAGGGTTTATAATAATAAAATTTTTAATATTGTTTTTTTGAAGATAATTTTTAACAATATCTTTGTTTTCATCTAATGTTTTTATAGTGGTATCAAAATTGATTCTTTTTATGCATTTATCAAATTTTTTAGGATCTATTTTTCTAGCATAATATAACATTCTATCTCTATCACTTCTATTTTTAAAAAATCTTTTTGTTATACTTGTAAAGATAGTTTTGCATTTAAAAGAAAATACACTAACAAATTTTGCTTTTACAATAATATTTTTTGTGTTTGTTTTTATAAGAAGTTTAATTAAAAAAGATTTTGCATGAAATGATATTAAATAATCTAGTGAATATTTATTGATTTGATCGATAATATTTTCATCAATTTTTTTAATTAGTTCTATATGATCAATAAAATTAAAATTTTTTTAAATGGATTCAGTGTTTTTTCTGCAAAAAACTGTTATATTTGCTTGGTAAATATATTTAATTGCATATAACATATCTAAACTAGCAACTATATCTCCGATATTATGAGGACAAAAGTATCCAATGGGAATATTTTCTTTCATTGTATTATTTCCTTTAAAAACTCATCTTTTATATCTTTTTGAGATTGTATCAAAAATTTTTGATTTTTATATGTAAATTCTAAGCTAAAAGAATGCAAAAGCAATCTTTTAGCCCCTGTGATCTGAATTCTTTCGGCTTCACTCATTTTTCCATCTAATATTTGCTCTATTTGTGTTTTTTCTAAACCATATAAAGGTTCACCTAAAATTTTATGTTTCACATGAAACAAATGTAATCTTATTTGGTGTTGTCTTCCTGTTAGAGGTTTAGCTAAAACTAAACTGGCATCTAAATTTTCAAAATATTCTAAAGTGTAAAATTGCGTTAAGGCTTCTTTACCATTTTCACAAATATGCATTCTAGTTTTTACTGCATCGTAGTTTTTAGCCAAATCCATACTTTTATCTACTATAAATTCTTTTTTAGTTTTTCCTTTTACTAGAGCGAGATAGCTTTTTTGCACTAATCTTTTTTCAAACATAGTTTTTAACTCAATTTGTACATTTTTATGTTTTGCTATGAGTAAAAGTCCGCTTGTTTCTTTATCTAGTCTATGCGCCACACAAGCTTTTTCACTCCATAAATGCCAAATTTCATCACAAAGACTATAGTTACAGTTGCGTCCATTAGGATGGGTTAGTACTCCACTTGGTTTTTCTACTATAGCAAAATCATCATTTTCATAAACTACTTCTAGTCCTTTAGGGTTATTTTCATATATGATTAGTTCTATTAAACCATCTAAAAATTTGTTTTTTTCTTCTACTAAAATTCCATTACAAAATAGTCTTTTTTTATCAATGAGTTTTTGTGCTTCACGCATGGAAATTTTCAGCTCGTCCATAAGTAGTCTAAATGCCTTTTTTTCATTATTTGATAGTTTCTTTTTTATATATGCCATTTAATAACTTTCTTAGGTAAATTATAATAAAATTTAAGCTATTTTTTCATAAAAAATTATATATAAAAAGGTCTTGAAAATGGTTGAAAGATATAGTAGAGAAATCATGGCTAAAAAATGGGACATGCAAGCAAAATATGATGCATGGTTAAAAGTAGAATTAGCAGCTGTGAAAGCATGGAATAAACTTGGTCTTATTAAAGATGATGATTGTGAAAAAATTATAAAAAATGCAAAATTTGACATAACAAGAATAGATGAGATAGAAAAAACTACCAAGCACGATGTTATCGCTTTTTTAACTAGCGTAAGTGAAAGTTTGGGTGAAGAAAGTCGTTTTGTACATTATGCGATGACAAGTTCAGATTGTATTGATACTGCGGTTGCTTTGCAGATTAAAGATAGTTTAGAACTAATCTTACAAGATTTAGATCAAGTTTTAGCAGCAATTAAAACAAGAGCATATGAACATAAAAATACCTTAATGGTAGGAAGAAGTCATGGAATTCATGGCGAGCCTATAACTTTTGGTTTAGTTTTGGCTATTTGGTATGATTCGCTAGTGCATGCAAAAGATCTAATTACTCATGCAAAAGAAGTGATCAGCTATGGGAAAATCAGTGGTGCTATGGGAAATTTTGCACATGCTCCGCTTGAATTTGAAGAAGAAGTTTGCAAAAATTTAGATCTTAAACCAGCACCAGTTTCAAACCAAGTGATACAAAGAGATCGTTATGCACAAGTTATCTCAGCTTTGGCTATTTTAGCTTCAAGTTGTGAGCAAATTGTCGTTGCGATCCGCCATTTTCAAAGAACAGAAGTATATGAAGCTGAAGAGTATTTTTCTCAAGGACAAAAAGGAAGCTCTGCTATGCCTCACAAAAGAAATCCTGTTTTGAGTGAAAATATCACCGGTCTTTGTAGAATGATAAGAGCTTATGTAACACCTACTTTGGAAAATGTAGCATTGTGGCATGAAAGAGATATATCACATTCTAGTGTAGAAAGATTTGTATTACCTGATGCTTTTATCACAACAGATTTTATGCTTTCAAGATTGTGTGGTGTGATAGAAAAGCTTTTGGTATATCCAGAAAATATGATGAAAAATTTAAATTTAACCGGAGGACTTGTATTCTCTCAAAGAGTTTTACTTGAACTTCCATTCAAGGGTATAAGTAGAGAAGAAGCTTACAAGATTGTTCAAAGAAATGCCATGAAAGTATGGGCTGATTTGCAAAATGGCAAACCTGCGTTAAATGAAAAGGGCGAAAGTTTGTTTTTATTAGCTTTGTTGGCTGATGAGGATTTGAAAAGATCTTTAAGTGAAGCAGATATTAGAAATTGCTTTGATTATAACTACTATACAAAGAACGTAGATAAAATTTTTGCAAGAACTTTTAAATAATAATATTAGGGGTTGTGAGTGAAAGTATTAAAAAGAAATGGAAGAACTGAAGAATTAGATGTTTCAAAGATTAAAAAATATACTACAGATGCAGTAGCAAATTTAGAAAATGTAAGTCAAAGCGAACTTGAAGTAGATGCAAAAATTCAATTTCGCGATGGTATAACAACAGAAGAAATTCAACAAACTCTTATAAAAACAGCAGTAGATAAAATAGACATCGATAGGCCTAATTGGACCTTTGTTGCTGCAAGATTGTTTTTGTATGATTTATATAAAAAAGTAAGTGGTTATAGTGATTATAAACATCTAAGAGAATATTTTGAAAAGGGCGAAAAAGAAGGTAGGATTTTAATCGGCTTAAAAGAAAAATATGATTTAGATGATCTTAATGCCTATATAAAACCTGAACGTGATTTGCAATTTACTTATCTTGGTATCAAAACTTTATATGATAGATATTTGATTAAAGATTCTAAGGGTATGCCTATAGAATTACCGCAACAAATGTTTATGGCTATTGCAATGTTTTTAGCACAAAACGAGCTAGATTCTCAAACTTGGGCTAAGAAATTTTATGATTTAATCTCAACTTTTGAAGTAATGCTTGCAACCCCAACCCTTTCAAATGCAAGAACCACAAGACATCAATTAAGTTCTTGTTATATAGGAAGTACACCTGATAATATTGAGGGTATTTTTGATTCTTATCAAGAAATGGCACTTTTATCTAAATTTGGTGGTGGTATAGGCTGGGATTGGTCTAAGGTACGTGCTATGGGTGGAAGTATAGATGGGCATAAAAATGCAGCAGGTGGGATCATACCATTTTTAAAAATTACCAATGATATTGCCGTTGCAGTAGATCAGCTTGGTACTAGAAAAGGAGCGATTGCAGTTTATATTGAACCTTGGCATATGGATATTAATGACTTTTTAGATTTGCGTAAAAATTCTGGTGAAGAAAGAAGAAGGGCGCATGAGCTTTTCCCTGCTTTATGGATTAATGATTTGTTTATGAAAAGAGTAAGGACAAATGGCAAATGGACGCTTTTTGATCCTGCTGATACTGCAAGTTTATGCGATTTATACGGTAAAGAATTTGAAAAAAAATATGAAGAATTTGAAAAAGATGAAAGCATCGCTAAAGAAATCATAGATGCAAAAGAACTTTGGAAAAAAATTCTACTTTCGTATTTTGAAACAGGTATGCCATTTTTATGCTTTAAAGACAGTGCTAACAAAGCAAATCCAAATGCGCATGCAGGTATCATAAGAAGTTCAAATTTATGTACAGAAATTTTCCAAAATACAGATCCAAATTATTATCAAATCAAAATTGTATTTGATAATAAGACAGAACTTCATTTAGATGAAAATGAAGAGCTTATGATAGATGGAGGATATAAAAAACTTGCTAAGAAAGTTTCTACTTTAGATAGCATTAACGGAAAAAAAGTTTACATAGTAGAAAAATATAAAAACGAAGGCAAAACTGCTGTTTGTAATCTAGCAAGCATTAATCTAAGTAAAATCAATACTAAAGAAGATATTCAAAGAGTTGTGCCAACAGCAATAAGAATGCTTGATAATGTGATAGATCTAAATTTTTACCCACATGTAAAAGTAAAAAATACCAACCTAAAATCACGCGCTATAGGTCTTGGTGTAATGGGTGAAGCGCAAATGTTAGCTGAAGCTCAAATTTACTGGGGATCAAATGAACATTTTGAAAAAATTGACCGTATTATGGAAATGATTAGTTATGAGGCAATTTTAGCAAGCTCAAATTTAGCTTTGGAGAAAGGTTCTTATCCTGATTTTGAAGGTTCAAATTGGAGTAAAGGTATAGTGCCAATTGATGTAGCAAATGAAAACGCAAAAAAACTAACTGTAAGTGATGGTTTGTTTGACCAAAGCGAGTGTGACTGGGAAAAGCTAAGAGAAAAATTAAAAAGAGATGGTATAAGAAATGGTTATTTGATGGCTATAGCGCCAACTTCTTCTATTTCTATTTTAGTAGGTACAACTCAAACGATTGAGCCTGTATATAAAAGAAAATGGTTTGAGCAAAACTTAAGTGGTATGATACCAACTGTCGTGCCAAATTTAAGTGCCAATACATGGCAGTATTATACCCCTGCTTATGAGCTTGATCAAAAAATTCTAGTCAAAGCAGCAGCGATCCGTGGTAAATGGATTGATCAAGGTCAGTCTTTAAATATCTTTGTTTCTTTAGATAAAGCAAGCGGTGGATATTTAAATGAAATTTATCAACTTGCTTGGGAATTAGGTGTTAAATCAACTTATTATTTAAGAAGTGAAAGTCCTGATAGTGAAAAACTTAACGATAATGTGGTTGATAGAACTATAGAATGTGAAGGTTGTCAATAAAAATGGAGAAGCAAAATGTATACAAAAAATTCACTACCGGAGCTTACGCTTAGGGGTATCATACTAGGAAGTGTTTTAACTATAATCTTTACAGCCTCAAATGTATATTTGGGGCTTAAAGTCGGTCTTACTTTTTCTACTTCTATTCCTGCTGTTGTGATTGCAATGGCTGTTTTAAAAATCTTTAAAGACTCTAATATTTTAGAAAATAATATGGTTCAAACTCAAGTTTCAGCTGCAGGTACGCTTTCAGCTGTGATTTTTGTTATACCGGGTCTTTTTATGTGTGGATATTGGTTTGAATTTCCACTTTGGCTTACTTTTATGCTATGTCTTTGTGGGGGTGGATTAGGCGTACTTTTTACTATACCTTTGCGTAGAGCTATGGTAGTAGAGAGTAAATTAGCTTATCCTGAAGGAAGAGCTGCTGCTGAAATTTTAAAAGTAGCCAATAAAGATCAAGCGGACAAAAAAGGCAAAGTAGGCTTAAAAGAAATCATCTTAGGAGTTAGTATAGCTTCTATTGTAAGTCTTTTTTCAAGTGGCTTTAAACTGCTTTCAAGTGGAAGTAGTTTTGCATTTATTTGGCAAAAAATGACTTTTGGCTTTTCTATGGGCTATTCAGTGGCACTTTTGGGCGCTGGATACTTAGTAGGAATAGCTGGAGGTATTGCGTTGCTTGTGGGTATGGTGCTTGCTTGGATGGTTTTTGTGCCATATTTTTCTGCTAAAGAAAGTTTTGATGCAAGTTTAAGTGCACTTGATATAGCTAATCAAATTTGGGCTCAAAAAGTGCGTTTAATAGGTACAGGAACTATTGCTATAGCAGCATTATGGACTTTAATAGAACTTGCAAAACCTGTGTATGATGGTATGAGAAATATGCTTAAAAAAACCTCATTAAACCTCTCACAAGATCCTAAAGATATGGATTTATCTTTAAAAGCTATGCTAGGTTTATTTGTGCTTATGTGTATAGGTTTGTTTGTTTCATTTTACGCTTTTGTGACTGATTCAAATTTGGCAAGTGACTATCAAATTCTTTTTGCTTTGGTAGGAACTTTAGTGGCTATTTTCATAGGCTTTTTTGTAGCTTCTGCTTGTGGATATATGGCAGGTTTAGTGGGTTCATCATCTTCTCCTATTTCAGGTATAGGACTTATTGGGATTATGATCTCATCTTTAATTATCTTGCTTTTAGGTTATGAGATTAATTTATTTGGCGATCCTTTAATGTCTAAATTTGCCATTGCTTTTGCTATATTTACCACTAGTGTTATTTTGGCAACTGCTGCTATTTCTAATGATAATTTACAAGATTTAAAAACGGGTTATTTGGTGGGTGCAACTCCTTGGAAACAACAAGTTTCTTTGATTATAGGTTGTGTATTTGGGGCTTTAGCTATTGCTCCTGTTTTAAATTTATTATACCAAGCTTATGGTTTTGTGGGTGCCATGCCAAGAGAAGGAATGGATGAGGCAAATGCGCTTGCTGCGCCACAAGCAAATTTAATGAGTACTATAGCGCAAGGTATTTTTAATGCTAATATCGATTGGAGTTATATTATAGCAGGAGCTTTTGTGGGTATTGGTATAGTTATCATTGATCGTTTATTAAGAAAGAAAAATATGTCTTTACCACCTTTAGCTGTGGGTATAGGTATATATTTGCCACCTGCTGTTAACATGCCTTTATTTGTAGGTGGCTTATTGGCATATTTAATCAAAAAGCGTTTGGAGCAAAGATATGCTAAAAATGCCCATAAAAAAGAACTTATTCAAGAGCATGAGCAAAAAGGAACCTTATTTGCCTCCGGTTTGATAGTAGGAGAAAGTATATTTGGAGTATTAATAGCTGGTTTAACCGTGCTTTCTATTAGTAGAGGTGGGGCTGAAGATCCGCTTGCTATTGCAACTTCATTTAAAGACGATGGGATTATAGGTTTTGTAGTTTTTGTAGCGATTATGCTAATTTTTGCAAGAAGAGTACTTAAAAAATGAATTTAGATTATTATTATGCTTTGATTTTGGGAATTATCGAAGGTTTGACAGAATTTTTACCTGTTTCATCTACAGGGCATATGATTTTAGGTGCTGAAATTTTGGGTTTAAATATAGATGATTTTTGGAGAAGTTTTTTCATTATCATTCAGCTTGGTTCTATACTAGCGGTGATTTTTATTTTCAAAGATAAACTAACTCAAAAGCTTGATATTTGGCTTAAACTTACTGTGGGCTTTTTGCCTGCGGGTGGAGTGGGTTTTATAGCATATAAGTTTTTAAAAGAAATATTTAATGGCTATACAGTGGCTATTATGTTAATCATTGGCGGGATTGTTTTTATCATCATAGAGTTAAAACATAGAAAAAAAGACTATATGATCCACTCTTTAGATGAGGTAAGTTACAAACAAGCTTTTGTGATAGGTCTAACCCAAGCTCTTGCTATCATACCAGGTACTTCAAGAAGTGGAGCAAGTATTATAGGTGGCTTATTGCTTGGACTTGATCGTAAAGTGGCTTCTGAGTTTTCGTTTTTGCTTGCTATACCGACTATGATTATTGCAACAGCTTATAGTATTTATAAAGAACCACAAGTTTTAAGCAATATGAGCAATTTCATTCCTTTAGCAATAGGCTTTGTAGCAGCTTTTGTGGTTGCATTTGTGGTGATAAAAATCTTTTTAAAATTAATCAGCAAGATAAATTTCATACCTTTTGGAATTTATAGGATAATTTTAGGTTTTGTATTTTTATACCTTTTTATGAGTGGTATGTTAGATATATCAAGAACGGGTGTTTGAAAGATAAAAATATCCTTTATTTAAAAAAATTTTAAGTTTTTCATAGCTAAAATTAGTCTTATATTTTAATTTAAGCTCACAAGGTTAGTGAGTGTTAAGGGTAGAAATGACAAAAGATATAATTGCATATGCAAATAATGAAACTTTGGTGGATACTCAAAGTTTCAACAATGATACAAATTTAAGTCCTGTTTATTTTGATAATTCTAAAGAAAGTTTAGAAGTTATCCGCCACTCTTGTGCGCATTTGATGGCTCAAGCAATTAAAAGCTTATATCCAGAGGTTAAATTTTTCGTAGGTCCTGTAATAGAAGATGGGTTTTACTATGATTTTAGAGTTGAAAGTAAAATTTCAGAAGAAGACTTAAGTAAAATCGAAAAGAAAATGAAAGAACTAGCAGAAGTAAAACTAGATATAACAAAATATGAACTCTCCAAACAAGAAGTTAAAGAAAAATTTGCTAATGATGATCTTAAACAAGAAGTCTTACTAAGAATTCCTGATGGTAAAATAAGTATTTACAAGCAAGGCGAGTTTGAAGACTTATGTCGTGGACCTCATGTGCCAAACACTAGATATTTAAGATTTTTCAAGCTTACTCGTGTAGCCGGTGCGTATTTAGGTGGTGATGAGAAAAGAGAAATGCTCACAAGAATTTATGGTACCGCTTTTGCAGATAAAGAAAGTTTAAATGAATACTTAAAAATCATAGAAGAAGCTAAAAAAAGAGACCATAGAAAACTTGGTAATGAAATGAAACTTTTTACTTTTGATGATGAAATCGGCGGCGGGCTTCCTATATGGCTTAGCAATGGTGCAAAATTAAGAAGCAAATTAGAGCATTTGCTATATAAAGCACATAGGTTAAGAGGTTATGAGCCGGTGCGAGGTCCTGAGCTTTTAAAAGCTGACGCGTGGAAAATTAGTGGGCATTATGCAAACTATAAAGAAAATATGTATTTTACGCAAATTGATGAGCAAGAATACGGCATTAAACCGATGAATTGTGTAGGGCATATTAAAATTTATCAAAGCGATGTTAGAAGTTATCGTGATTTACCTTTGAAGTTTTTTGAATACGGCGTGGTACACCGTCATGAAAAAAGTGGTGTTTTACACGGGCTTTTTAGAGTAAGAGAATTTACCCAAGATGATGCGCATATTTTTTGTATGCCAAATCAGATAAAAGAACAAGTTTTAGAAATTTTAAGTTTTGTTGATACCTTGATGAAGGCTTTTGAATTTGATTATGAAATGGAAATTTCAACACGCCCAGCAAAAGCAATAGGCGATGGTGAAATTTGGGATATAGCTACAAAGGCTTTAAAAGAAGCCTTAGATGAGCAAGGTTTAAAATACGGCATTGATGAGGGCGGTGGAGCTTTCTATGGTCCAAAAATTGATATCAAAATCACTGACGCACTAAAAAGAAAATGGCAGTGTGGAACCATACAAGTAGACTTTAATTTGCCAAGTCGTTTTAAACTCGAATATACAGATGCAGATAATGAGAAAAAACAACCTGTAATGCTTCATCGTGCCATTTTAGGTTCTTTTGAAAGATTTATAGGAATTTTAATAGAGCATTGTGGCGGGGAGTTGCCATTTTTCATAGCACCAACTCAAGTAGCTATAGTGCCTATTTCGCAAAATCATCATGAATATGCAAAAGAAATAGCAAGAAAGCTTTTAGAGCTTGGTATTGATAGTGAAGTATATAATAAAAACGAAAGCTTAAACAAAAAAATCCGCACCGCAGAAAAAGCACATGTGCCTATGATACTTGTTTTAGGCGATGAAGAAGTAGCAAACCAAAGTGTGGCTTTAAGAGATAGAAGAGCAAAAGAACAAAAAACAATGACTTTAGATGAATTTATAACCCTAACCAAGGAGAAATTAAGTGAGGTACGCTTTTGAGTAAAGAAAAAGAAGTATTGCTAAATGAAGAAATTCAAGCAGATGAGATCAGATGTATAGGTGATGATGGCAAGGTTTATGGCATTATTAGTAGTGATGAAGCGCTAGATATCGCAAATAGACTAGGGCTTGATTTGGTGATGATAGCTGCTGAAGCCAAGCCACCTGTATGTAAGATAATGGATTATGGAAAATTCCGTTATCAACAAGAAAAAAAGCAAAAAGAAGCAAAGAAAAAACAAAAAGTGATTGATATAAAAGAAATCAAGCTTTCTGTGAAAATCGCTCAAAACGATATCAACTATAAAGTGAAGCATGCAAGCGAGTTTTTAGAGCAAGGCAAGCATGTGAAATTTAGAGTGTTTTTAAAAGGTCGTGAGATGGGCTCTCCTGAAGCAGGGGTAGCTTTGCTTGAAAAAATTTGGCAAATGGTTGAAGATATAGCAGATAGAGACAAAGAACCTTTACTCGAAGGACGCTATGTAAATATGCTAGTAACTCCTAAAAAGAAAAAATAATCACAAGCCTAAAAAGGCTTGTGTCTTTAAACTTATGCTAGAAGAAAATCCGCAATTTTTAAAAGAACAAATCATAACTTATCTTGGCAATAAAAGATCCTTGCTTGATTTTTTAAATCAAGGCTTTAAATTTGCACAAAATGAGCTAAAAAAAGACAAATTTAGCTTTTGTGATGTATTTAGTGGCTCTGGGGTAGTTTCGCGTTTTGTGAGGCCTTATGCGAGTTTTATCATGGCAAATGATTTGGAGGATTATTCTAAAATCATTAATGAGTGTTACTTAAGCAATCAAAACGCACAGTTTTTACAAGAATTACAAAAACATTATGCTTTTTTAACCTCTGATTTAAAGCTTGAAAAAGGCTTTATAAGCAAACTTTATGCACCTAATAATGATGAGCATATCCAAAAGAATGAAAGAGTTTTTTATACGCTTAAAAATGCATTGTATTTAGATTCTATGCGACAAAGAATTTCAAGCTTACCAAGTAATATGCAAAAATATTTCATCGCACCGCTTATCTATGAAGCAAGCGTACATGCGAATACAAGCGGGGTTTTTAAAGGTTTTTATAAAGATAAAAATGGAGTGGGAAAATTTGGAGGAAATGGAGCAAATGCACTTAGTCGTATAAAAGGCGATATAGTTTTAAAAATGCCTGTTTTTTCAAATTTTACTTGTGAGTATGAGGTTTTTCAAAAAGACGCAAATATTTTAGCTAAAGAGCTTGATAGTTTTGATGTGGCGTATTTAGACCCGCCTTATAATCAGCACCCTTATGGGTCAAATTATTTTATGTTAAATTTAATCGCTAATTATAAAAAACCAAAGGAAATTTCAAAGGTTTCTGGCATACCAAAAGACTGGAACCGCAGTGCTTTTAACAAAGAAAAAAAAGCCGAAGATACTTTGTTTGATTTGATAAATGATTTAAAAGCTAAGATTGTATTGCTTTCTTATAATTGTGAGGGTTTTGTAAAAAAAGAAAATTTTACAAAAAGACTTCAAAGCCTTGGAGAATGTTTTGTGCTTGAGCAAAAGTATAATGCCTTTAGAGCCAGTAGAAACCTCTCTAAGCGTTCCATGCATATACAAGAGCAACTTTATGTGTTGAAAAAACGTTAATCTTGCATGTATGTATTTAACTGCTCAAAAAGCTTTTCTTTTAAAGTAATAGGTTTGTTTATTTTAATATATGGTATCCAATATCTTATCAAATTTAAAAGTTCATCATCATAAGTATAAAATGCCTTGATATAAATAAAATTCTCATCCTCATCTATAAATTCGTATTTAGTAAGAGCATTTTTTCTTAAGAAATATTCTTTAGCTTTTTTATCAAGCTTTAAAATAGCTTCTTTGTTTTCTTTGCTAATCCAGTTGCTTTGATCTTTTTGAATTTGTTTTAAAAACTCTTCTTTTGGGGTAAAAATTTCTTTCTTTTCCACTCTTAGTTGTGTGATCTTAGAAAAAGTAAAGGTTTTTAAGGTATCGTTTTCATCTGCTAAAAGATACCATATGTGGTCAATATTGATGAGTTTGTATGGATTAGCTTTTCTGTATTTTTCTTTATAGTAAAAGCTAATGGAGTATTTTGCTATGATAGCTGCGCTTAGTTCTTCAAAAACTTCTCTATCAAGTGTTTCATAGCTTTGAGTTTTGACCAAAAAGGCTTTATTGATTTTTTCATTAAGCAAGTCGTTTAAAAACTCTTTATCTAAACTAGGATAAAGCCTACCTATACCACTTAAAATAGCAAAATTTTGTATATCTTTAAAGCTTAATTTTCCTAAAACATAGCCTTCTAAAAAGTATTTTCCATTTTCTTTTTTTATAGGGATAAAAGCAAGGCGTTCATGCAAGTCTCTTTGTATGGTGCGAATGCTGACATTAAATTCTTGCGCAAGCTCTTCTAAGCTAAAACGTTCACCATTGTTTAAACATTGCAGTATAGAAACTAAACGCGTCGAAAGCTTGTCTTTTTCCATATACAACCTTTTTTTGTTTATTTTAGCAAATCTTTGATGTTTTGTTTGATTGTTTTTGGATCGTTTTCATAAGTAGTTAAAAGATCTTGAATAAGCTTTAAAAAATCATCAAAATCATCAGGATTTTCTTTTTTAAATTTAAGCACTTTATCTAGGATGATAAAAGCAGCTTCGGTTTTATCTTTTTCTTTTTCATAAAACTCTTTTAGCTCTAAAGCAAACTTAGTGTAAGTATAAGCTTGCTTTGGCTTTGAGATGATATCAAAGATGTTTGATTTATAGCTAAAAAGCAATGAAAAAAGTTGGGGTAGTTTGTTTAGCATGATTTATTGTTCAATATATCCGCAATCTCTACATTTTCTTTTTCCATTAATAGAAACATCTTTATTTGTAAAAGGAATTTGTACCCAAGAATGCTGTATATCGCCCAAACGCTCTTTTCCGCATTGAGGGCATTTTTCTATTATCTGACATCTTTCATTTTTTCTTACTTTTTCAAATTTGTGATATATTTCAAATTCTCTGTGCTGACAATAAATACATTCTTCATATCCTCTGCAAGAGTACGGATCTGTTATAACTCTTTCTGCAAAGTTGTGATTGTATTTACTGATATATTCATTACAGTCAGGGCATGTTTTTGAAAGATAGCATTGAGGTTTTCCTTCTTCATTACTGTAAGCTCCTCCGTGCCACCCAATTCCACATTTTGCACTAATTGCTATAGATTTTAAAGTATCTAAAAATCCCATTTTATTCCTTTTATATTTTTAAATTTTCATTGCTAAACATAAAATCATCAAATTCTTTTCGTGTTTTAAATAAATCATCAACACCAAATTTTTCTGCAAGGTTTACAATAGATTGATTTGCTTGTGTATAGTCACTGTTATTTAAGGCGGTTTGTAATTCTTGAAAACTCATATTGCTAGTATTTTTTAAATCACGCATATAATCATCTATGAAAATTTCCAAAGATTCTTGGTTTTCTATCATTTTAGGCATGATTTTATCAAAAACCATTTCAACTTCTTCTCTTCTTACTTTAGCTAAATTCGCCTTAGCAAAAATTGCAACAAAGCTATTTATTGTTATTTCAACAGTTTTAGAAAACAAAACTACAGCTAATGAACAAATAAAAATGGATATTCCTATGGATAAAATTTGAGCTAATGGACTTCCACCTAATGCTTGACAAATTTGTTCTTCTAAGGCAATTGCAAATATAGTCATGATAGCTGAAAATAAAGATTTTAATATCACTTTTATAAGTTCGTCAAAACTTTTAATTTTACCAGTTATATAAGCATATATTGCATTCCATATAGATTTTAAACTACTTCTTAAATTTTTCCATAAAGCTTTTAAGTGCCCACCAATTCTTTTAAAATATTGCGAAGCAATTCCAACAATAACATCTATAATACCATAGTTAGCTCCTCTTATAAAAGCATCTTTCCCACTTTCAATTACTCTTGATAATAAACGCTTAAATCTTACATCAAAATCCTCATGTTCTTTTTTTATAAATTCGCTTTTAAGTTCAGCTATAACACCGCTTGCAAATGTACTAAGAACAACAACACCGGCATCGCTAGCTCCAGTTTGAAAAATATTTATGGCAGCTTGTTTTGCTTGAATAATATATACTTCTTTTAAGGCCTGATATTTGTCTGTGTGGTTTTTAGAATTAGCTTCTTTTGTGTAGCCAGCTTTTTCTCTCTCATTGCCTTGAGTAAGAAAAGAAAATTTGCTTTTATATTCTTGAAGTTTTTTTTCTAAAGAAGCTTGTTTTTCTTCAGGCGCTTTTTCTATAGCGCTTTCTAATTTTTCTATTTCTTTTTGCGCCCTTTCGTAAGTTTCTTTATCAGTTTTAATATAGTCTAAATTTCCATTTTTAATCGCTTCAAAATATCTATTATATTCTTTTCCAAATATACTATCATTAACAGCTTTTAATTGTTCTGTTTTAGCTATTTCACCTTTTTCGTTTAAAGTTACGGTATCTACTATAGTATGATTCGTTTTGGTTAAGTTGTCTAGATTGACATTGTTTGTTAAATTTTTAATTTCTTCATTGCTATAATTTGCCAAAATTGTCTCTTTTTTGTATAGATCAATATTTTCTCCTTTAAAGACTTTGCTTATTTCGGCAAGCTCATCTGTTGTGAAGCTTCTATTTTTATTTTTATTATATGCGTTATTGATGTTTTCTTTACCAACTTCTAGTGTTTCATAAAATTGACCAAAACCATTTGGGTTGTTGCCATGTTGTTGCGTAGCTTTTTGCATATTTGTTGTAAGTTTTGCACTTTCCATATAGGCTTCATATGAGTTGACATTAAATATATTGATGGGTAATCTTGCTAAACTTTGTGTCCCTAGTTCTTCTAGTAATTCATCAAACAATGATACAGTATTCATAATATCTCCCTTATTTTAAAAGCGGAAATTCCGCTTTTAAATAGTTTGTATTTCTTTATTTAAATTTTGTGCTATTTGGACAGCTTTTTTAAATTCTTTATTTACTATGCCTTCTTCAGTTAGTACATTTACCTTACAAACACCACTAATTGCTTTTACTAAATTGACAATAAATTGAGTATATGTTTTTTCATCATCAGTAAATTTAGAATAATCATTTTCTCTTATAATCATTAATTTAAAAGTTTGTAATTCTTCAATTAAAATTTCATCTAATTTTTGTATAGCTATAAGAGATTCATTTACAATAGAACCGATTGCTGTTGTTGCAGTTCTTGCAGTATTCATTTCACTTGCTGCTGCTTTTGCTTTATGTAGGTTACTTTTTGCTTCGTCCAAAGCTTGTTCTCCAACTTTAGAATATAAAAATCCTCCAACCGCTAAAACAGGTGCAGCTACTATACCACCTAAAACAGCCATTCCACCAGCCATTCCAAATCCACCTGCAGCTAAGCTACCTCCTCCAAGCCATGCTAAAGTAGCATTAGTAGCTGCTGCACCACTGAGCGTAGAAATCAAAGTTCCAGTAGAAGCGCTTGCAAGTAATCCAACACTACCATAAGCTCCAAGACCAGCTAAAGCCCCAGCACCAAGAGATGCTATCCCACCCGTAGCTAATTTTGTAAAGTCAATTACACTTTCTTTGGTAAATTCTATAAATTCATTAATATTAAATTTTAAATCATCTTTAGAAAAATCATCGCTTTCTACATTTTTAAGTTTAGAAAAAATATCAATAAACTCTTTGAAAGAATTTTGATGAATATGCAACTTTGCATGCCCTAAATTTTTCAAAGCTTGTTCAGCATATTTTCTAGCTATATCTAAGTTTTCTTTTGCAAAATCAAAAATTGCTTTAGCATCATTATCTAACTCTTCTGCTGCGCACTTATCTTGATAACCATCGTATGCTTTTTTAGCACCAAATACACCTGCTGCTAAAGCTAATCCGCCTAAAACAAATGGAACTGCCATTTTAAATCTCCTTTGTTATTAAATTTATTTTGTATTTTTTATCTAGTTTCAATTTATCTTGCAATAAATTACATATTTTTATATTTTCGTTATAAAAATCCTTTTTACTCATAGTGGCTTTAAAATATTTATTGTAAAAATCTTCCACTCTGCATACCAAGGGTCTTTCGTTGTAAATTTTACAAGAATTATCTTCTTGTAAATTAATGCAAACACCATTTATATTAAAGTGTTTCAACTCTTCAATGCCATTAATATTTTTACAGCATGCTCCACATGAAGTGCAAGGAAAATTATGTTTTAATATTATTTACCCCTCCTTATTATTTTTTTATTTCAATTATATCAATACCCCCCCCCCGTATTGTCAAGGTTTTTTTAGTATTATTTGCTTTTAATTATCCTTGTAAGTATCATTACACTTGCTAAAATTAGTATGTAAGAAACCACCACATTTACAAGTCCGTATTTTTCTATTAAAAATAAACTCGGTAAAATAATGCACCATAGTATAAATATAAATAAAGCCCAAAAAGTACCACAAACTATAGCCCATATAGTAGTAGCTATCATAGCTATAACACCGACTATTATTGCCATTTGTCTCCTTTATTGGATTTTATAAAATTAATAAAATCATATTAAACCCTTGTGACAGGTTGTGTCATGTAAAATTTAATTTTTCTAAAGCATAGTTGTAGTAAAATGATAGCTTTCTTTTATGAAAAAATTGATCCAAAGGATACACATGCCAAAAATGAAAAGCGTTAAAAGTGCTGTTAAACGCTTCAAGGTAGGTAAAAATAAAATCAAAAGAGGCTCAGCTTTTAGAAGCCACATTTTGACTAAAAAACCTGCTAAGAGAATGCGTGATCTTCGCACTTCTAAGTATGTTCACTCAACCAATGTTAAAGCGGTTGAAAAAATGTTAGGAATTTAAGTTCGCTTAAATTTAGTTTTTGACGAAAGTCATTCAAACTCCCCTAAAAAAGGGTAAGATTCGTTTAACGAACGCCAATTTGTGAAAGGATAAATATGGCAAGAGTAAAAACAGGTGTTGTAAGACGCCGCAGACATAAAAAAGTTTTAAAACTTGCGCGTGGTTTTTATAGTGGTCGCCACAAACACTTTAGAAAAGCTAAAGAACAATTAGAAAGAAGTTTGGTTTATGCGTATCGTGATAGACGCCGCAAAAAACGCGATTTCCGTCGTCTTTGGATAGTGCGTATCAATGCAGCTTGCAGACTAAATGATATTAGTTATTCAAGATTTATAAATGGTCTTAAAAAAGCAGGCATTGAGCTTGATAGAAAAATTTTAGCTGATTTGGCGATGAATGATGCAGCTGCTTTTGCTAAAATAGCAGATGCTGCTAAAAAAGCACTTTAATCTTATAGCAAGGCTTTTTATAAGCCTTGTTTTTCTCTTTACTTTCTTTTTAAATTCTCTTTTTGCTAAAGATATTTTGCTTTTTAAAGTTTATGATGAAAAAGCATTTAAAGATGTAAATTTGAGCCATTATCTTATGAGTGAAAAACTCGATGGTATAAGAGGGCTTTGGAATGGTAAGTCTATGCAAACAAGGGCAGGAAATGTCATAAAACTCCCTGTATTTTTTACAAAAAATTTTCCTAAATTCAAATTAGATGGAGAGCTTTGGATAAAAAGAGCTTCTTTTGAAGAAATCTTATCTTTAGTGCGTCAAGAAAATCCCGATGAAAAACTTTGGCAAAAAGCAAGTTATAATGTCTTTGATGTACCAAATGCTTGTGAGGAATTTAAGCTTGATCCTTGCACTTTAGAAGCAAGATTGGAGGTTTTAAAAAAGTATTTAGCTAAAAACTCAAATGATTTTATAAAAATCATCCCACAAATTCGCATTAAAGATAAAAAACATTTGGATCAATTTTACCAAGATATCATTTTGCATAAAGGTGAGGGTGTAATCATAAGATTAAACAACGCACCTTATGAAAAGAAAAGATCAGACAATGCTTTTAAACTAAAACCTTTTGATGATACAGAATGTGTTGTAAAAAAGCATTTTGAAGGTAAGGGAAAATTTGAAGGTAAAATGGGATCTTTGCTTTGTGATGCTATTATCGAGGGTAAAAAAGTAGATTTTAAAATAGGTTCAGGTTTTAAAGAAAACGATCGCTTAAATCCTCCACCTATTGGTGCTACCATCACTTTTAAGTATAGTGGCTTAACTAAAAATGGCAAGCCAAAATTTGCTACTTATTTAAGAACGAGAGAAGCTTTTTAAAGCATTGATGCCTAAATATATAGCAAAAGTAATACATGAGATCATAATGATGCTAGCGCCACTTGAAATATTAAAATAATAACTTACTATTAAACCACTTAAGCAAAAACATAAACTCAAAATACTTGAATAAATCATCATCCATCCAAGTTTTTTGCTAATGCCTTCTGCTATAAAACTTGGTATACTCAATAAAGCCATGGCTAAAATTAATCCCACAAGCCTAATGCTAATAACCACACACAAGCTTATCATGAAAATCAAAAGATAATAAAATAAATTAGTGCTAATCCCTCTAGTTTGAGCAAATTCACCATCAAAACTTATGATTTCAAATTGCCTATAAAAGCATAGCAAGATAATAATAAAAATAATATCTATACCAAACATAAGCCAAATGTCTTCATTAGAAACAGTTAATATATTTCCAAATAAATATGCCATTAAATCATTGTTGTATTTTGGGCTTAAGTCTATAAGTATGATTCCTATAGCCATACCAAATGCCCATATGACAGCTATGATGCTATCGCTTCTATTTGGATAATGTTTGCTTAAATAAGCCACTATAAAAGCTAAAATCAAAGTAAATAAACTTGTGCTAAGTAAAATAGGCAAAGAAAAGTAAAATGCCACTCCAATGCCACCAAATGCTCCATGTGTAATGCCACCAGCCATGGACATAAGTCTATTTACCATTATTAAACTTCCTATACAGCCACAAGCAATACTTACTAGCACGCAAGAAAATAAAGCATTTTGAAAAAAGTTAAAATTTAAAATTTCAAGCATCACATTCCTTACATAGGCAAGAATTTAAACTCATTTCAACATCACAAAAATGAGAATGGTTTTGATATAAGTGTTTTATATATTTGATTTTGTTTGGATCTTTGATATTTTTGTGTATGAAAATCTCCTTATTTAAATATGCAATTTTATCACTATATGCTAAGGTTATATTAATATCATGACTAATGCATATAATGCCTATACCATCTTGATGAAGCTGTTTTAAAAGCTCAAAAATTTGTATAGCATTTTTAGTATCCACACTTGCTGTAGGCTCATCTAGTATAAGTAGTTTGCATTCTCCTACTAAAGCTCTTGCTATAAGCACTCTTTGTCTTTGACCACCGCTTAAAGAATTGATAGTTTTATTCCAAAAATCTTGCATAGATACTTTTTTTAGAGCATCTAGAGCTAATTCTTTATCTTTTTTGGTATAAAAACCAAACATTTTATGATTTACTCTTCCCATTAACACAACTTCTAAGACTCTAGTTGTAAAATTGGTATTAGTTAGAGTATTTTGTGGGACATAGCCTATTTGACTTAAATTTATATTTTTAAATTTAATTATATTTTTGCTCTTTAAAAGTCCAAATATGAGTTTTATAAGAGTTGATTTTCCACCACCGTTTGGCCCTATGATAGATAAAAAATCATTGTTATCATAGTTTAAATTGATATTTTTTAACACAAGTTCTTTATCATAGAAAAAATTTAAATTAGATATTTGAAATAATTCCACTAAAATACACCTTCTTTAGTATTGATAAATAAAAATAATCCAAATAATATCATAAATATCAAAGCTAGATATTCTAGTGAAGTTCTTATTTTTGTAGTTTTGATATTTTGATGAATTTTATTTGCTCCTATAGCAAATAAAAATAATACAAAACACATTCCCAAGGTTACAGATACAACAGAACTTAAAGTATATAAAAAGTTAAATTTATATGCAAAGGTAAAAAGTAATATAACCCCTGGACAAGGTACCAAAGAAGCTCCTAATATCATTCCCCATTCGCTTGTTTTATGTGTATGACAAGAACAAGAATTTTTATGCAGTATTTTTTTACTTAACATAAAAAGAGCTATAAAAACTATAAGCAAGCTCGTAAATTTTGTAAGAATAAACCCAGCCATATTGACATCTTTAAGCAGCTTTTTAAGCATAATTATACCAATGCTTACAAGCAAAAATGCACTCATTATATGTATTATACCTATCTTTAATACAAAGTAAAATATTTTTGAAAATGAGCTTTTGTGTGTTAAAAAATACGAACTTGTAAGCACTTTAGAATGACCAGGTGCGCTAGCATGAAAAACACCATATCCAAAAGATATGATTAATAATATTAAAAATGTTTGCATATTAAATTCTTGCTGAAGAAGTTGTTTTATATACAAAAAAATATTTTCATTAAAATTTTGTAATTTATTTAAAAAATTATCTATAAAATTTTGGCTTTGCTTGGTTTGAATTTCTGCAAAGATTATATTTGGCACTTTTCCTTTTCGTGTTTGTAAAAATATGAGATTTAAATTGGGATTTGCACTTAGATAATAGTTTGAATTTAAAGTGATAAAATCTTGCGGTATAAATTTAAAATTAAAAAATCCTTCCTTATCTTCAAATCTTATGCTAAATGTATTATTTTCTTTTATAGGGATGTTAAGCTTTACTTCAAAAGTGAAAAATAGTTTTGTTTTATCTAAGATTAATTTAGTATTTGAAAATTTTTCTATATAAATTTTTTCATCTAAATTATAAAATTGAAATTGCATTAAAAATTGTCTTGACGCTATATAATCTAAAAGAGTATATTTAATATCAGTAAGTTCATCTTTGTCTAAAGTGTCATTATAATTTATATCATAGTTTTGAAGCAGTATTTTTACAAAATCTTGTGAAAATTCCCAAGTTACATGAATTTGATTGATATTGTTATCACTTGCGTTAAAGTCTAAATTTACATTTGCTGTTGGAGTATAAGCCGCGCATAAAGCACAGCTTAATACTTTTTGAAAGCATATAAAAGCTAGTATTAAAATGATTTTCATTCTAAAGCCATTTTTAATGCTTGGATAGTTTTTAAAAGTTCTTTATCCCAATCTTTGGATAAATGGTCGATAAAAACAATTTTTGCATTTAATTCTTTAGATAATACCTTAGTCGAATTTTCGCTAAATCCAGGTTGAACAAAAATAACCTTTATGTTTTTTTCTTTGACTATTTTTATTAGTTTTTGAAGATCTTGAATTTTTGGTTCTTTTCCATTGATTTCTACAGGAATTTGGATGAGATTGTATCTTTTTGCAAGATAATTCCAACTAGGATGATACACTATAAATTCGCGATTTTTTATATTTTGCAAATTTGTTTTGATTGTTAAATTTAAATCGTCTAATTCTTTGAGAAAATTTTGTAAATTTTTTGCATAAAAATCTTTATTTTGCGGAAAAGTTTGGCTTAGGGCTTTATAGATATTTTGTGCTTGTATTTTTACCAAAATAGGATCTAGCCAAGTGTGAGGATCATTTGTGTCATGCTCGTGTTCATGCTCGTCATGTTCTTCATTTTCTAGTAATGATATGCCATCGTTGATATTAACAATTTTGACATTTTTAAGTGTGTTTTTAAATTTGCTTTCTAGGATTTCTTCAAGTTCCAAATCAGCAAGAAAATAAATTTTGCTTTTTTCAAGATTTTTAATCACTGTAGGCTTAAATTCTACATTATGCTCATTAGAATTAGGTGAAATCAAAATATTAATTTCTACACTATCTTTGGCTATTTTTTCTACAAAAAATGCTTGAGGAGGTATACTCACACTTATGATAGGTTTTGAAAAAGCAAATACGCATAGTAGCGATAGCAATAGTATTTTTAACATCATTTGCTCCTTGATTATAAAAATTTTTTGTAATTATATATAATGCAACTTAGTTGCAACTTAAAAATAAAGTTGCATTTATAAAACTTTTTTTGTGGTAAAATACATTTATTTTCTAAGGTGAGATTTATGGAAGCTATTGATTTGCTAAAAAAACATGATATTGCTATAACGACTTTACGAGTGGAAATTTTGCAAATTTTATCTCTTGCTAAAAATCCATTAAGTTATGATCAATTTAATCTTAAAGCAAATAAAACTAGTTTTTATAGAAATATAGAACTTTTTGAAAAAAAAGGAATTGTCAATAAAAGCCAACTTGATCGCAAAAGTTTTTATGAATTAGCAGATCATGCTAAAGCACATTTTGTATGTGATGTATGCCATGAGATTAGTGATGTAAAAATGCCTAAAGTTAAAGGAACTATAAAAAGTGTTGTGATCAAAGGAATTTGTCAAAAATGTGAGAACGAATAATGAATTTATGGGATAAAAAGGCAAAAACTTACACAAGATTTTCTTTAGAGTTAAATGAAATTCAAAAAGCAACTTTTGAAAAAATAGGCTCTTTAGATGGTAAAAAGGTAGTAGATATTGGTTGTGGTAGTGGTGTTTGGACTTTACATTTGGCAAAAAAAGCTAAAGAAGTTTTAGGTGTAGATAATGCTAGTGCTATGCTTGAAATTTTAAAAGAAGATGCACTTAAAAATGATATAAATAATATCAAAACTATAAATTTAAAATTTGAAAATTTTTATAAAAACAATACTTTGAAATTTGACTTAGCTTTTTTGAGTATGTCACCTGCTTTGCAAAATGAAAAAGATTATCAAGCTTTTTTAAACTTAGCGCCTAAAAAAGTATATTTAGGTTGGGCAAGTAGGCGTAAAAGTAGCTTTTTAGATCCTATATTTGAACATTTTAACACGCATTTTAAAGGATTTTACGAAGAGGACTTGCAAAGTTTTTTAAATGCGCAAAATATTTCTTATGAGGTTGAAATTTTTAATGAAACTAGAGTGGTAAAAAGAGATAAAGAAAGTGCGATAGAAAATGCTTTGTGGCATTTGAGTATGAATGGTATTAATGCAAACAAACAAGAACTAGAAAGCTTTGTAAAAGATGAGGTAGAAGAGATCATAGAAGCCAAGATAAAACTTTTGATCATTAGCTAGTGTTATACTAGCTAAGATTGATTTTTGAAATTTCATCTTGAATTTTTAAAGTCTCATCTAAAGTTTGTATGATCAAGGTAAAATGCTTATGATCTATGTCTTCTTCTTTGTGGCTTTTTAAGTATTTATCTAGCACAGCATAACCGCCTATTTTAAACTCATAAATTTCAGGACTTACTTTGTTAAAATACAAGCTTTCATTTATGAAAAGTTCTTTTGTGTCTTTGTTGTATTTTACTTTTTGTATTTTGAAATTTTTATTTTTGACACTTTTAAACAAAGCTTCACCCGCATTTGAATTTAACTCATCATCTTTTAATAAATGCAAATTTAAAAGCTTTAAACCTAGTTTGCTTAAATTTTTAAAAGTTTTTTTATTTTCTACAAAAGGAATTTTTGGAAAATCAATTTTTAAAAAATCAAGATATTTTTCTCTATAAATTTTATGAAAAAGCACCGCATAGATATAGCCTAGTATGTCTTCAGGTGAGAATTTTTCTTTATAAAGCTCATCTATGAAAGTTCTAAAGTTTTCTTTGAAATTTTCTATTTTTGAGGTGAAATTTTCTTCATTGAAATTTGGATTTTCTTTTTTTAGGAATTTTTTACTTCTAGTTGTAGGGTAAAGATAAAGTGGGAAGATCTGCTCCCCGCCTCTTCTGTAAAAATTTAAATCTGTAATTTTATCTGTGCAAAAAACTATATCAAAAATATCACTTCCAATAGCACTAAATTGTCTTCCAATCATTAATCCTATATTTTCATTTTCTAAAAAATGTTCAAAAATATCATAAACAGGATAAGCCATAAAGGCTTTTGAATTTTCTATATAATAAGTCCATTTATTATCAAAAGGACGATAGTGGCATTTTTTTATAAATTTTTCTAAATTATCATGATTTTTATTAACTGCATATATAGCAGAATCTAATTTCCAATCCCTTGAATCTTCACCAATATCATAAATTTTATACAGCTCATCTTTAGTTTTTGTATTAAAATCTTTGAGAAGTTGCATTAGATTTTCTTTTTTATTATGAAAAACTATATTATCTCTTTTTGAGCAAATTCCTGTGCTTGAAAGCATAAAAATATCTTTTACATTTATGCCTTTGTTGTATTCTTCTAATAAATCATTATTTTGTGGCAAGAAAAGATAAAAAGGCTCGTTGTTTTTAACTAAAGTCCACTCTATAGAATTTAAGTTATTTTCATATAAAAATTCGTATTTGTCTTTTCTTTTTCCGTATAAATCATAGTAGTAAATCTTTGTATTTTTTGCTTTTGAATTTTGCTTTATAAAGATATTTATGCTCACACCTTGCATGATATCAAAGACATTATCATCTTTGCTTCCATCAGGAGCTTTTTCTTTTTTTCTAGTATCGCCGTGTAAATTTAGTATGTAGATTTTATCAAAGCTTTGCATTAGAGAATATCTCATACCTCTAAAGGTAGGATTATCTAAAAAGCCATTGTTTGAAATAAAAGCAAAAATTCCACTTTCTTGAGAGTCGATTTTGCTTTGTGCAAAGCGTATGAATTTTACATAATCATCTAAAAGCCATTTTGGATTTTTTTCATTTTCTAGTTTGTGTTTTTCATATATAGTTTTGAAAGTGCTTGTGTTTAGTTTGGATTTTTCTTTAAGGTATGAGTTTATCCACTTTTTTTGTTCATCATTAAGATTTGCTTTGCTTGGTTCTAAACCATAGCTTATTTTGATCTCATCTTCGTATAAGCCTTTGTTACTACTTGCTCCACTATAAGGTGGATTGCCAGTGATGATTAGAATTTGTTCTTCTTTTATCTTTTGTGCTTTTTTAAATTATTTTGTTAGATCAATAAGAGTAAAAAGCGTGTTTTGATCTTCTTGTTCTTTTGATATGCTTTTAGAATACAAAGTATTTGTTAGCGCTATTTTAAGACTTTCATTGTCATTTAATGGAGAGTTAAATTCTTCTTTAAAGCTTTGAGAAAGTTTTAAGTGTGCTATGGTATAAGGTGCTATTAAAAATTCAAAACCGCAAAATTTATCTATCAAAGCTTTTGGATTGTAATTAACGCTATTTTTGTTTATAGGTTCTAAGGCTTTTCTAAAGCTTTCAAGTAAAAAGGTGCCAGTGCCTGTGGCAAAATCAAGCAAGGTTATATTTTTATCTAAAGCTTCACTTAGTCCTTTTTTATGATTAAAATCTTGTTTTAAAACTTCATCTATAGCATTGATGATGAAATTTACCACAGGTGCAGGAGTATAATACACTCCCCTTACTTCTCTAAGTTTTGGATCATAGCTTGCTAAAAATGTTTCATAAAAGTGCAAATAAGGATCTTTATGGGTAGATAAAATATTGCGATTAAATAAATCTTTTTCACTAGTTTTGTTTAATTCTTTTATAATACTTGTAATGTCTATGTGATTTATAATGTTTATGATTTCTTCTAAAAGCCATTTTATATTTTCTAAATTTTCAAAACTATCATCTAAAATCCACTCATAGAACGGATCAATGGAAATGATTTTGGTATGAATTTTTTAGCATTGTTTAGATCTATTTCTTTTGCGGTATCGTTATTTAATTTGGCTAAAAATAAACTATAAGTTAGAGTTTGTGCAAAAGAATCACAAAATTCTTCATAGGATAATTCTTTATAAAGTGTTTCTTTGAAAGTGTTAAATAAACTTATCAATGCTTCATTTTCAATTGATAATAAAAGCTCATCTTTTAAAATTCTTGTTCTTAGGCTTAGATGATTTGCAAAATCTAGAGCTGAATTTATAGGATTTGGGATTTTGGCAAAAAATATAGCAAAAAGTTCGTTTAACTCTTGCATTTTAGTATCTAGTAAAGATTGATTTTTAATAATGCTTTTAATTTCATCAAGAGAGCAAATTTTTACTTCTTTGCAAATGATAATCTCGTTTTTCTCATTTAAGCTTAATAATATAAATCTTAAATAATCTGTGAGAATGATATTTGGACTAAGTTTGGTGTATTTTAAAATTTGATCGCTTTTTATGATGTTGTCAAGATTTGCATTTACTCTTTTATTTTCTATGTAGCCTAGTGTTAGAAAATCTTTTGTTATTAAAAAATCCGGAGTGCCTCTGCCTTCTTTGTCATTGTTTGGTTCTTGTTTGATAGAGATTTTATTTTGCCTGTCTTGATTTTCTTTTATAGCTTGTAATAAATTTTGCAAAGCTGTTCTATGTGTGTGTTCTTTATCGTTGATAGAAATATCTTTTATGTTTTCTAGATAAGCTTTTAGCATTAATTTCCTTTTAATTTGCGACTTTGAAATTTAAAGTTTTTCCTGCCATAAATGGTACCACATCGCCGTATTTTTGCGCTACTTGCCATTCTTGTTTTTCTAAAGCGATGATTTTATCTTTTTTAAATTCAAGATTATGGATTTTACAAGCATTATCTGAAATAAATTTTTGCAAATTTACTTCATTTGAATGTTTTTCAAAAAGTTCAGCCAGCACAGGTAAAATCACCGGCGCGCTAAATACACCAGCTGCACAACCACAGCATTCTTTAGTGTGTAATGGATGAGGCGCGCTATCGCTTCCAAACATAGCCTTTTCATAGCCATTAAAAGCAAGCTCGCATAAAGCGTCTTTGTCTTCATAGCGTTTTGCTATAGGCTTGCAAAACAAGTGTGGATCCATCTTGCCACCTACTACATCATCTAGGGTTATCATCAAGTGGTGTAAAGTGATAGTTGCGTATAAGTTTTCATGATCTTTTAGTAAATCACACAAAGTTTTGGTGGTGATGTGCTCCATGATGATTTTTAGTTTTGGAAAGTTTTTTGCTAGTTTTTCATAAATTTTAGCAAAATTTGCTTCTCTATCCATCACAAAATCATTCGTTTCACCATGCACAAGCAAAGGTATATTTAATTCGCTCATGGCATTTAATGTAGGCTTTAGCTTTTCTATATCAAAGCTTGAAATTCCATTATCTGAGTTGGTGGTTATACCCGCAGGGTAAAGCTTAATGGCAAAAAGTTCATCTTTAGCTTTTTCTAAAAATTTCTCATCATAGTCTTTAAAAAACAAAGTCATCAAAGGCGTAAAGTCTTCCTTGTTACATACTTTTAAAATGCGTTCCTTGTAGGCTTTGAGTGCAGTTGTTTCAGTAAGTGGGGTGATTAAATTTGGCATGATAACCCCTGCCTTAAAGTCTTTTGCGCTAAATGGAGCTACAAGCTCAAGCATGCTTTCATCACGTAAATGCAAATGCATATCCAAAGGGTTTTTAACTATCATTTTATCTCCTATTTGAGTTTATATAATCCATTTTTGAGTTTTTCAAGCAAAGCTTTTTCTTCTAAAAATTTAAAAGTAGAAATAATGGTAGGTTTGCTGATGTTTAATTGTTTGGAAAGTTTTTCGATATTTGCAAAGACAAAGCCATCATCATCAGCATGAAGTGCTAAAAATTCTAAAATTTCAAAACGTTTTTTACCAAAAATTTTAATACATAGTGTTTTTACTTTATCATCCATTCTCTAGCCATATCAAAAAGAATAAAACTCCAAGTAATTATAGCTAAAACTACGCTAAAAAGCACCCCTGCACTTGCGCAATCTTTTGCTTTTTTGGCTAAGATGTGAAATTCGCTCGTGCAAAGATCCACACAAGCTTCTATGGCAGAATTTAGTGCTTCTACGATCAAAATCAACACTAAAACAAATACAAGCACAAAATGCTCTAAAAAGCTTATAGGAAAAAACAAACTCAAGCATATTAAAGGCAGGATAATAGTAAATTCTATTCTAAAAGCCATTTCATCTTTGAGTAAAAATTTAACCCCACTAAGAGCATAAGAAGCGTTTTTAAATAAAGAATACTTTGGCTTCATTAATGATTTTCCTTTAAATTTTTATTAAATATATCATAATTTGCCTCATATTCTTTACTATTTACTCCAAAATACCCTAGCAAACTTGAAAAAAGATTATCATGTGAGAGCTTGTAGTCTTTTTTTGCTTTTAAGGCTTGAGTCAAGTTGCTATCTTTACTCCAAAAGATCATTGGTATATGTTTTTGGTCTTTTGGTGCTATTAAATAAGGCATGCCATGTAGATAAATTCCATTCTCACCCAAACTCTCTCCATGATCTGATAGGTATAGTAAAGAAGCTTCTTGAATAGGATTTTTTTGAAGTAAATTTATAAGATTTTTAAGGATAAAATCTGTGTAAAGTAAAGTATTGTCATAGGTGTTGATGATTTGTTCTTGTGAGCAGGTGTTGAGTTCATTTGTATCACAAGTAGGAGTAAATTTTTTAAATTCTTTTGGGTAGCGTTTGTAGTAAGTTGGCCCATGAGAACCTTGTAAATGCACAGCGATGATTTGATTGGCATGAGTGTTTTGGAGTTCTTTTGTCACAAGCTCGAGCAAACTCTCATCATAATCTTTTGCAATTAATTGGTGTTTTATGCGATCACAAATGCCTTTGCAACCTCCTGAGTTGTTGCCAAACCAAACGCTTTTAACCCCGACTTTTTGTAAGATATCTAAAGCATTTTCTTCATACAAGCCATCTTTAAAATCTTCTCTTTTATGTCTTGAAAACATACAAGGCAAACTTCTTGCTGTGGCAGTTCCACAAGAGCTTACATCACTAAAATAAACCAAATTTGCTTCATTTTTGGTGTAAAAATTTGTATCATTATAAGTGTAACCCCCTAAAGAATAATGACTTGCTCGAGCTGTTTCTCCTACAACTAAAATCATTAATCTAGAAGTATTGCTATCTTTTAAACTCGCATCATCTGAAATGATAGTAAGTTCTTTTTTGCTTGCTAGTTTTTTCTTGGTAAATTCTATACTAGAGTAAATTGGGTAAAATGGTAGATTATACATTCTAACGATATTGTGCGATCGTAAAAAAGGCAAAAAAGACTTTGAGCTAAGGGCGATTAAACCAAAGCATATCGCCAAAGATCCTAAAAATAATACGCTTTTTTTGAAAAAATATCTTTCATATTCAATTTCGGTTAAAACCACAAGTACACTAGGTAAAATAACAAAAGCTAAGATATACAAAACAAAAGAAAAATTAAAATAAGAAAAGAATTCTCTATTGTCTGTTTCAATGACATTTTGTATCATATGATCATCGATTAAAACTCCATAGTTACTAACAAAATAACTACAAATAGCACAAGTGCTAAGTAAAAAAATGCTTAAAATTTTACTCAAGTAAGGAAGGTAGACTAAAGATAGTATGCTTAAAACCAAGAAAAAATAAATCCCAGAAAACACACCAAAAAGCATAAGATCTTGCTCGATTTTATCATATACAAATTCAAACAATGGAAAATTAAACGCCATAATAAAAATCGTATTAAGTAAAGTAAATTGTACCCACGAGAGTTTTAAACGCATTTTTTTCCTTTAGAATAAAATAAAAATTTAGTCTATTTGAATAAAATTAATAAATCGCATATAAAATAGAAATAACTTAAAGAATAAAGGTTTTTAATGAAATTATTATCATGGAATGTAAATGGCTTAAGGGCAATTTGCGATAAAAACGCACTAGATTGGATAAAACAAGAGCAAATTGATTTTATAGGTTTTCAAGAGATTAAAGCACACGAGGATAAATTCCCAAAAAGAATTTATGAATATCCTTTTAAACACATGTATTCAAATAGTGCTAAAAGAGCAGGGTATTCAGGTGTAATGAGCTTGTGTAATTTTGATTGTGAGACTAACAGGTGCGAATTTTTTGATGATGATGAGGGCAGAGTTTTAGAGCATAGTTTTAAAAATATGGTTTTGTTTAACATTTACTTTCCAAATGGTCAAAAAGATGAAGAGCGTTTGAATTTTAAAATGAAATTTTACAATGATTTTTTGGTGTATCTAGATAAGCTTTTAAAAGAAGGTAAAGAGATTATCATTTGTGGTGATGTTAACACTGCTCACCGTGAGATAGACTTAACTCACCCAAAAGCCAATGAAAAAACTTCAGGCTTTTTACCTATAGAACGTGCTTGGATTGATGATTTATTAAAACTAGGTTTTGTAGATACGTTTAGGCATGTTAATGGCGACATCAAAGAAAAATATTCGTGGTGGAGTTATAGAATGAAAGCAAGAGAAAGAAATGTAGGCTGGAGGATTGACTACTTTTTTGTCTCTAATGGTTTAAAAGACAAGCTCAAAAATGCCTTTATAAGAGATGATATTTTTGGTTCAGATCATGCTCCTGTAGGGATAGAAATTGATATTTAAGACATTTTTTAATGTCTTAAATAATTATTAAGTAAAAATCGCTATAATTTTATCTTTAAACTGCAAATGGCCCATTCGTCTAGCGGTTAGGACATCGCCCTTTCACGGCGGTAACACGAGTTCGAGTCTCGTATGGGTCACCATCTCTATTTTTGTTCTCATATTTTTGATATTTATTTTCATTTTACAAAAAGTTACATTCTAATTTGTTATTTTGCATGCTATTTCAATTTTTTAAATTAATTATAATTAACATTTAATACCTAAAACTTCATAATGGTTTTTAAGATATACAAAGGAAGCTAGCATATATAAACCTAAAAATAAAAGTGAGTTGATGAATTTGGTATACGAGGATAGAATTTCTTTAAAAGATATCGATATGTCTTTGATAGATGATTTTTCATATGTGTTTTATTACTCCAAAAGATTGGGCTTTTTGGGTATTAAAATTAGGATGTTTCAAATGCTAAAGATATGTCTTATATGTTTTTTAATTGTGTTAATTTTAATTATTCTTTGTTACATTGGAAAACTTCAAAAGTCACTAGAATGGCATATTGTTTTTGAAATTTTCAAGTATTATGAACATAGCGTGGCAAACTAGGATGTGAAAAAATGTCATCATTATTGCAAAGTTTTCATCACAAACTAGATGAGTGGAATATCTAAAGAGATTATAATGCTGATAAGATGTTTGGAAATTGTGGTATTGATAAACTTTATGCGATCAAGAGTTAGAATGAATAAAATTCGTACATTTTTTATGTGAATTTTTCTTTTGTTTTTTTAAGTTTTTCATCAAGTTTTTGTACTAAACTTATCTTTTAAAAGTGCTATTTTATAGTGCTTAGAGATTATTTTTTAGGAAAAATTCTATGGAGATAAAATTTATTATAAAAAGAGATAAAAGTCAAGTTGCATTTGATATTTTTAAGATTAAAAATGCTATTTTCAAAGCTAATATAAACTCTACAGATGAAAAACTAAATAATGATTTTTTAGACAAACTTTGTGATGAAGTTGTAGCTTTGCTTGATGAAAAGCACATGCAAGTAGAACAAATTCAAGATAAAGTTGAAGAGATTTTAATCAAAAATGCCTTAGTTAACACTGCAAAATCTTATATTTTATACCGTCAAAAAAGAATGCAAATTCGCAATGGTAGCTATAATTTGCTTAGTTTGTATGATGATTTGACTTTTAAAGACTCTAAAGAAGCGGATTTAAAAAGAGAAAATGCCAATATCAACTCAGATGGTGCTATGGGTATGATGCTTAAATATGGTTCAGAAGGAGCAAAATACTATGTAGATGAGTGTATTTTACCAAAACATATTGCAAATGCACACAAAAACGGCGATATACACATACATGATAAAGATTTTTATATGCTAACACAAACTTGTTGTCAAATAGACTTATTAAAGCTTTTTGAAAATGGTTTTAGTACAGGACATGGAAGTTTGCGTGAGCCAAATGATATCAGATCTTATGCTTCTTTAGCTTGCATTGCTTTGCAGGCCAATCAAAATGAAATGCATGGAGGTCAATCTATACCAAATTTTGATTTTGCTATAGCAAAAGGTGTGTCAAAGACTTTTCAAAAAGAGTATAAAAAAGCTATAAATGCATTTTTTGAAATAAAATTAGAGCAAAGTTTAGACGAGCAATGCTTTAAAAATGCTAATTTTCAAGCCTCAAGTGAAAAAGAATGTTTTAAAGAGCTTTTAAGACTTGATTTAAATAGTGATGAGAGTTTTTTAAAACAAGCAAATGCTTATGCTTATAAAAGAGCATTAAAACAAACCCAAGACGCAACTTTTCAAGCTATGGAAGCTTTGGTGCATAATCTTAATACTATGAACTCAAGAGCAGGCGCTCAAGTGCCTTTTAGTACGCTAAATTATGGCACCGATACTTCTTTTGAAGGTCAAATGGTGGTAGAAAATTTACTCAAAGCTACGATGAGAGGTTTGGGAAATGGCGAAACACCGATTTTTCCTGTACAAATTTTTAAAGTAAAAGAAGGTGTTAATTATAATGAAAAAGATCCAAACTACAAGCTTTTTAAACTTGCTATAGAATGTGCTTCTAAAAGACTTTTTCCAAATTTTAGCTTTTTAGATGCAAGCTTTAATGCAAAATACTATAAAAAGGGCGATTATAACAGCGAAGTGGCTTATATGGGGTGTAGAACTAGGGTTATGGCAAATGTTTATGATAAGAGTAAAGAAATCACAAGCGGTAGAGGAAATTTAAGTTTTACAAGTATCAACCTTGTGCGTTTAGCTATAGAAGCCAAAGGAAATTTAGAACTTTTTTACTCATTTTTAAAAGAAAAATTAGAGCTTGTGTATGAGCAACTACTTCATAGATATAAAATTCAAAGCCTTAAAAAAGCAAAGAATTTCCCATTTTTAATGGGCGAGAGAATTTGGATAAATTCAGATACTTTAAAAGAAAATGATAGTGTAGAAAAGGTTATAGCTCATGGGACTTTAGCTATAGGTTATATAGGGCTTTGTGAAAGCTTAGTAGCTTTGGTGGGTTCTCACCATGGGCAAAGCCAAGAAGCAAGAGAGCTTGGCTTGAAAATCGTGCGTTTTATGCGTGAATTTGTCGATGAAAAAGCATTCAAAGACAAACTGAATTTTTCACTCATAGCCACTCCGGCTGAAGGATTAAGTGGAAGATTTTTAAAGCTAGATCAAAAAAAATATGGCATTTTAAAAGGCATAACCGATAAAGAATTTTATACCAATTCTTTTCATATTCCTGTGGATTTTCCTATCAGTATCTATGAAAAAATTCAAATAGAAGCCCCATATCATGAGCTAAATAACGGCGGGCATATTACTTATGTAGAGTTAAATGGCGATGTGAGTAAAAACCTAGAAAGCTTTAAGCGTATCATACAATGCATGAAAGAAAGTAATATAGGTTATGGCTCGATCAATTTCCCGCTAGATAGAGACCCTGTGTGTGGTTATAGCGGTGTGATAGATGAGTTTTGCCCAAAATGCCATAGAAAAGAAGATGATATTAAATTCGAACGCATTAGAAGGATCACAGGTTATCTAGTGGGAACGCTTGATCGTTTTAACAATGCGAAAAAAGCTGAAGTTCATGCAAGAATTAAACACGATTTTTCTTAGACTAGCTGGTGTTGTAAAAGAATCCATCGTCGATGGTTATGGTTTGCGTTACGTGATTTTTACTCAAGGTTGTCCTCATCACTGCAAAGGTTGCCATAACCCACAAACACATGATTTTAACAAAGGATATTTGCAAGATTTAGCAAGTTTGTATGATGAAATTCACAAAAATCCTTTGCTTCAAGGAGTTACTTTTAGTGGCGGGGAGCCTTTCATGCAAGCTAAAAATTTAAGTATTCTAGCAAAACACATTAAAGCTTTAGGGCTTGATCTTACTATATATACAGGTTTTACTTACGAAGAGCTATTACAAGAGCAAGCTATGAAAGAATTACTTATCTTAGCTGATGTTTTGATAGATGGGAAGTTTATTTTAGAGCAAAAAGATTTATCTTTAAAATTTAAAGGCAGTAAAAATCAACGCATTATTGATGTGGTAAAAAGCTTAGATCAGGGCAAAGTAATACTTTTTGAAAAATAAAGACTTATTTAGTCTTTTTTAACTTAACTATGTTAGAATGCTATAAAATTTAAAAAAGGAGAACGATATGTTTGAATTAAGAAAACTACCTTATGAAGTAGATGTTTTTGGAGATTTTTTAAGTGCAGAAACTTTTGCTTATCACCATGGTAAGCATCACCAAACTTATGTGAACAACCTAAACAATCTTATCAAAGATACTGAATTTACAGGAAAAGACTTAGTATACATTGTGCAAAACTCAAGCGGTGGAATTTTCAACAACGCTGCTCAAGTGTATAATCATGATTTTTATTTTGATTGCATTAAGCCAAAAACATGTTGTGGCTGTGGCTGTTCTTTGAGTGCTGAGTTTAAAGCAGCAGTAGAAAAAGACTTTGGCTCTATGGAAAATTTAAAAGAAGAATTTATCAAAGGTGCTACAGGGGTATTTGGTTCTGGTTGGTTTTGGCTAGTTTATAACACTAAAAATCAAACTCTAGAGCTAGTAGCTACAAGCAATGCTGCTACACCTATCACAGAAGGCAAAGTTCCACTTTTAGTAGTTGATGTATGGGAACACGCTTACTATGTAGATCATCGTAATGCACGTCCTGTATACTTAGAAAAATTTTATGCACACATTAACTGGGAATTTGTGACAAAGGCTTATGAATGGGCCATTAAAGAAGGTATGAACTCAGTAAGCTTTTATGCAAACGAATTACACCCGCTAAACTAAAAAATAAAATCTCTTAGAGTTTCTAAGAGATTTTACTCTAAAATTACCTTTTCGTTTAATACAACTTCGCCTATTACATAAGCATCCGAGTTTTCTAAAACTTTTCCTACATTAGATGGATCTATTACCATAACTAAGCCCACACCCATATTAAAACTTCTATACATTTCAGCCTCTTCTACACTTTGGCCTATTTGATAAAAAATTTCAGGGGTTTTTAAATGATGTTTTCTAATGATCGCGCCTATTCCTTTTGGGAAAATTCTTGGTAAATTTTCCACCAATCCACCACCGGTGATATGAGCTAGTGCATTGATGAATGGTTTTAACTTTAAAAAGTCTTTTACATAAATTCTTGTAGGTTCAAGTAAAACATCGATTAAATTTTTACCATCTATTTTATCATCAAATTTTAATTTTTGTGCTTCAAATAGCACTTTTCTAGCCAAAGAGTATCCATTAGAATGAAGTCCACTACTAGGTAGGGCCAGTAAAATATCTCCGTTTTTGACAAAATTTCTTCTATCGATCTCATCTTTTTCAGCCATACCTACTGAAAAACCTGCTAGGTCAAAGTCATTGCTATGGTACATTCCTGGCATTTCAGCAGTTTCTCCGCCTATTAGAGCACAATTTGCCTTTTTGCAACCATTAGCAATCCCTGCTACAATTTTTTTAGCTACTTCTACATCTAACTTTGCAGTTGCATAATAGTCTAAAAAAAACAAAGGCGTAGCAAAATTACAAATCAAGTCATTCACGCACATTGCTACTAAGTCTTCACCTATGGTGTCAAATTTTTGACTATCAATAGCAAGACGCAACTTTGTGCCTACTCCATCAGTTGCTGCTAACATAACAGGATTTTTAAACCCACTTGGCATAGCAAAAGCACCTGAAAAAGAGCCTATACCGCCCAAAACATTTTCATTGAAAGTTTCTTTCACTAAAGGCTTGATTGTTTCTACAAATGCATTGCCATTATCTATACTTACACCCGCATCTTCATAGCTTATATTCATTTATCTTCCTTTAAGAATTTAAAAGGTATTTTAACTAAAAATGTTTTAAGGTTAAATTATGCAAAATGCTTATTTTGTAACTTCAAGCATAGCAGGTGGAAAGTCAAGTTTTATCAAAATAGTCCAAAATTTGGGTTTTGATACTTTAAGTGCAGATGTGATAGCCCATGAGCTTTTAAATGAAAATGCAAATTCCATAGCTAAGCTTTTTAATAATGATGATTTAATTATAGCAGGAAAAATAGATAGAAAAAAACTTGGTGCTATCGTTTTTAATGACTTAAATGCTAAAAAAAAGCTAGAAAATTTTTTACACTCTAAAATTAAAGAAGTGATTTTGCAAAAAGCCCAAATTTTAGATCAAAAAAATAAAGCTTTTTTTATAGAACTACCTTTGTTTTTCGAAAATAACCACTATTATGGTTTGGGAAAAAGTATATTAATTTACACTCCAAAGGAACTTTTGCTTCAAAGACTTATGCAAAGAGACAATTTAGACAAAAACCAAGCCCTAAAAAGAATTCAATTGCAACTTGATATAGAAGAAAAGTTAAAAAAAACAGATTTTGTGATAAAAAATAACTCAAGTTATATGATTTTTGAAGAAAATGTGCTAAATTTTTTAAAACACACTTTAAAGGTAATTGATGAAATTTTATAAGTATTGTGCAAGTGGAAATGATTTTGTAGTTTTTACAGATAGTGAAAAAAAAGACCGTAGCGAGTTGGCTAGAATTCTTTGTAATCGTTATGAGGGTATAGGTGCTGATGGGCTTATAGTGATAGTACCACACGATAGATATGACTTTGAGTGGGAATTTTATAATTGTGATGGGAGTAATGCAAGTATGTGTGGTAATGGTTCGCGTGCAGCAGCTCATTTTGCCCACCATTATTTAAAAAAATCTCAATATTTAAATTTCTTAACTGGTGCAGGACTTATAAAGTCTTTTATTGTTAATGATATAGTTGAAATCAAGCTTAGCGGAGTAAAAGGTATTAAAGAAGGTTTTGAGTATAAAGGTAGAATTTGGCAAGGATGTAATACAGGAGTTCCGCATATAGTAACCTTTGTTGATGATTTAAATGAATTTGATGTAAATTTATGTAAAGAAATACGTAAAAAATACAATGCAAATGTTAATTTTGCTAAAGTAGAAGATGATGAGTTTATAAGAGTTAGAACATATGAACGCGGAGTAGAAGATGAGACTTTGGCTTGTGGCACAGGTATGGGGGCTTGTTTTTATTTAGCATATTTAAATCAAAAAGTTAAAGATGATATTTTGGTAAAACCAAAAAGCAATGAAAGTTTGTATTTTAGATTAGAAGAGGATCAAATTTTTTTTAGAGGAAAGGTGAAGTGTTGTTTTGAAGCTAATTATAATTTTGCTTAGCAGTGTTTTAATTTTAAAAGCTGAATTTATAGCAGGTTTTGATGAACATTATTACGCCTTAAATATAAAAGAAAAGCGTGAGGTTTTTATCAAAAAAATCAATACTTTACTAGATGTTTCTTTTAAAGAGATAGAAAAGGAAAAAGAATTTATAGAATTTTTCTTTAAAGAAGCTATAAAAAGTAATTTTAGAAAGTTAAATACTAATGCTGTACAAAAATTATGGTTTATAAAAGAAAAATATCGCGTTAAAAATTTATATGATTTACATGAATATCGTGTTCGCATTCAAGTAGTACCAAAATCTTTAGCTATAGCTCAAGCTATTATAGAAAGTGCAACCGGTATAAGTCGTTTTGCTAAAGAAGCGAATAACTTATTTGGTGAATGGACTTGGGGTGAAAAAGGTTTGATCCCAAAAGAAAGAGGCGAGGGTAAAACTCATAAAATTCGCATTTTTGATACCTTACAAGAAAGTGTGGATTCATACTTGCTTAATTTAAATCGCCATGATGCTTATAAAGAATTTAGAGCTTGGCGGTGGAATACTATTAGTCAAAATAAAAAACTAGATGGCAAAGAAGCAGCAAGTCATTTAGAAAAATATTCAGAAATTAAAAGCAACTACACTAAGCTTATTTTGTCTATCATTGAACAACATAAACTTGATGAGCTAGATTAATTTCCCAAAGCCCATTCATCAAAAGGTAAAATCATCACGCGTACCCCTTCTATGAAAAACTCATCTCTTTGTGAAAGCGTGATGATGTAAATGGTTGAAAGTGTAAGTTGATTTTTGTTAAGTATTTTTTTCACTTTTAAACTAAGCAAATCTTTGTCTTTAAAGGGTGAGCATAAAAATGCATTTTTAAGACTTGGTAGGTAAAAATCAAAATGCTTGGTATAAAAAATTTTTTGCTTAAATTTAAACAACTCGTTTAAAATTAAATTTTCAAACAACGCACTAAAGTCTTTTTGTATACTTAGAGAGTTTTTTAGTGAAAAGTCCCAAAAATATACTTTTTTTAAATTTTTTTCAAGATTTTTTACAAAATACAAAGTATAGTTTGATTCTAGTTTTTCTATGCTTTTATATAAGGTATCTTTGGAAATTTTTATACTATTTTTTAAGGTCTTTAATAGCTCATTAACACTAAATTCATTCCCAAGCTCTAAAGCAATTTGTTTGAGTATGGTAAGCTCTAATGGGCTATAAAAACTTTTTAGGTATGATGAGTTTGTGTTAAAGTTGTGATTTAAAATCACATTGCGCCCCGTGTGTAAAAAATAACTTACCATGGTTTTGGTATCAGCATATTTTTTGTTTAGACTTAGAAACTCTTCAAAATCTAAGTAATCTAAATGAAGTTCTTCAAACTGATCTAAGCAAAAATTACTATCACAAGTGCTTATTATGATTTGCAAATTAAGGTGTTTTAAACTAGCAAAGTCAAAATCATGGGCAAAGTTACAAAGTGCTAAAAATTTAATTTGTGGATTATAAGTTAAAAATGAATTTAAATTTACTAAAGCGCTTGCTTGAAATTTTAAGTTTTCACAGTCAATAAAAAGTATATTTTCTGCTTTATATAAAGACAAAAAATTTAAAATCAAATTTTTCTTACCGCTAGCAAAACCACCTTTTACAATGATGTTTTTATGGGTTTGAATTTGAATTTTTCTTTCATCAAATTTTGAAATTTTTGGGTAATTATCGTAAAAAAAATGTAGTGATTTCATAGATTTCTTTATACTAAATGGTGGAGCATAGCGGGTTCGAACCGCTGACCCCAACGCTGCCAGCGTTGTGCTCTCCCAGCTGAGCTAATGCCCCTTTTAGATTTTGAAATCATACTATATTTTTTCTTAGATTTTATTAATGAGTAAAAAATCTTATAAAATTTATAAAATTTAATTTTTATCCTTTTAAAAAGGAAAAAAATTAAAAAAAATATACAAATTTCTTGACATAGCAAAGTATGTTTTTATATAATCTTAAACATCATTTATATGGTGGTTAGAATCCTATGGATCTAACGAGTTCTTTACAAAGGAAAAAATATGGAAAGAATCAGGCTTAAGCTAAAAGCTTATGACCACAGAGTTCTAGATCGCACAGTTGCAGCAATTGTAGAAGCTGTTAAAAGAACAGGTGCTGACATCAGAGGTCCAGTGCCAATGCCTACAAAAATCAAAAGATACACAGTTTTGAAATCTCCACACATCAATAAAGATTCACGTGAACAATTTGAGATGAGAATTCATGCTCGTATGCTTGATATTGTAGCAGCTACTCCAGATACAGTAGATTCACTCACTAAGCTTGACTTGGCTCCTGAAGTCAATGTTGAAGTAAGAGCTATGGGTAAATAAGGATAGAATATGGAATACATTGTAGAAAAAATTGGTATGAGTAGAACAATCAGCACACCAAGCATTCCTGTAACCTTACTTAAACTTGTTCAAACTAAAGTATGTGAAGTAGAAAATGGAAAAGCTTTGGTTGCTTATGTAAAAGGCAAAGCAAACAATAAATGCATTGCAGGTCAGCAAAAAAAATACAATCTTTCAGCTGAATATAATAGATTTGCTTCTTTAGAAGTAGCAAATACAGAAGCAGGCGATATCGATCTTAACCCTTTAAAAGAAGCTACAGTTTTAAAAGTAAGCTTTAATTCTAAAGGTAGAGGTTATAGTGGGGTTGTTAAAAGACACGGATTTGCCGGAGGTCCTGCAAGTCACGGTTCAAGATTCCACAGACGCCACGGTTCAATCGGTAACCGCGAGTGGCCAGGTCGTGTTCAACCAGGTATGAAAATGGCAGGTCATTATGGTAATGCAAAAGTTACTGTAAAAAATGAAGTGGTTTCGTTTGACGAAGAAAATGGCATCTTAGTAGTAAAAGGTGCGGTACCAGGATTTAATGGTGCTATGGGTAAAATAAGGATTGCAAAATGAGTAAAGTAACTGTTTTAAATGATAAATTTGAAAAAGCTAGTGAACTCGATCTTCCAGCAAAATATGCAGAAGTTAATCCTCACAACCTTTATTTATATGTAAAATCTTATCTTGCTAGCCTTAGAGCAAATACAGCTCACACTAAAGGTAGAAGCGATGTAAGCGGTGGTGGTAAAAAACCATGGAGACAAAAAGGTCGTGGTGGTGCAAGAGCAGGTTCAACAAGAACGAATGTTTGGGTTGGCGGTGCTGTGGCATTTGGTCCTACAAACAATCGTAACTATTTCCAAAAAGTTAATAAAAAACAAAAACGCTTAGCGCTTGAAAGAGCATTGGCTGATAAAGCACAAAACAATGCATTATTCTCAGTAGATAGTTTAAGCATTGAAAGCGGTAAAACAAAAGATGCAAATGCAGTTATTAAAAAGCTTGGTTTAAAAGATGCTTTAATTGTAAAAGATTTACTAGATGAAAAAACACTTCTTGCTTTTAGAAACTTAGCAAATTGCTATGTAGTGGATATTAGCGAAGTAAATGCTTATTTAGTATCTGTATTTAATGCTGTTATCATTGAAAAAGCAGCGCTTGAATCTATCGTAAAAGAGGGTTAAAATGGCAGATATTACTGATATAAAAACAATACTTTACACTGAAAAAAGCTTAAACCTTCAAGAGCAAGGTGTTGTAGTTATTCAAACTTCTCCAAAAATGACTAAAAATGGTCTAAAAGAGATTTTAAGAGAATATTTTGGTGTAACTCCAGTAAGAATTAATTCTTTAAAAATGGATGGAAAAGTAAAGCGTTTTAGAGGTCGTGAAGGTCAAAGAAATAGCTTTAAAAAATTCTATGTTAAGCTACCAGAAGGTGTGAGCTTAGAAAGTTCGGAGGCGTAAGATGGCAATTAAAACTTATAAACCATATACTCCAAGTAGAAGATACATCACAGGTATAAGTTCTGATGATATCACAGCAAAAGCTAGTGTGCGTTCATTACTTGTAAAACTTCCAGCTCATGCAGGACGTAACAATAATGGTAGAATCACAAGCCGTCATAAAGAAGCAGGTGCTAAAAAACTTTACAGAATTATAGATTTTAAAAGAAGAAAATTTGGTATTGAAGGTAAAGTTGAAGCAATCGAGTACGATCCATACAGAAATTGTCGTATTGCATTGATCTCTTATAGAGATGGCGAAAAAAGATACATCTTACAACCAAAAGGTTTAAGTGTAGGTGATGTTGTTTGTGCTGCTGAAAGCGGACTTGACATTAAACCAGGTAATGCAATGAAATTAAGAAACATCCCAGTGGGTACTATCGTACACAATATCGAGTTAAAGCCAGGTAAAGGCGGTCAAATGATCCGTTCAGCAGGTGCTTATGCTCAATTAATGGGTAAAGAAGAAAAATACGTTATCTTAAGACTTGCTAGTGGTGAAATGAGACAAGTTTTAGCTGAATGTATGGCAAGTATCGGTGAAGTTGGTAACGAAGAATGGTCAAATGTGACTATCGGTAAAGCTGGTAGAAATCGCCATAGAGGCATTCGTCCTCAGACAAGAGGTTCTGCGATGAACCCAGTTGATCACCCGCACGGTGGGGGTGAAGGTAAGAAAAATTCAGGCCGTCATCCAGTTACTCCATGGGGTAAACCAACTAAAGGTGCTAAAACTCGCCGTAAAAAAGCTAGCGATAAGCTAATAATTTCAAGAAGAAAAGGAAAGTAAGATGGCTAGGTCACTAAAAAAAGGTCCTTTTGTTGATGACCATGTAATGAAAAAAGTCATCGCTGCTAAAAAAGCTAACGATGGTAAGCCAATTAAAACTTGGTCAAGACGCAGCACTATTATACCTGATATGATAGGTTTAACTTTTAATGTTCACAATGGAAAAAGCTTTATCCCGGTGTATGTTACTGAAAATCATATCGGTTATAAACTAGGTGAATTTGCACCTACTAGAACATTTAAGGGTCACAAAGGCTCTGTTCAAAAGAAAATAGGTAAGTAAGGGAGATTTATGAGTAGAGCATTAATTAAATTCATAAGATTATCTCCAACTAAAGCGAGATTGATTGCTAGAGAAGTTCAAGGTATGAATGCAGAGCTTGCATTAGCTAGTTTGAAATTTATGCCAAATAAAGGTGCTAAATTTATAGCAAATGCTATTTCAAGTGCTGTAGCAAATGGCGGATTTGAAGCAAATGAAGTTGTTGTTTCAAGTTGTCGTGTTGATGCTGGTGCGGTTTTAAAAAGATTTAGACCAAGAGCTAGAGGAAGTGCTAGTCGTATTAGAAAGCCAACTTCGCACATTTTGGTAGAAGTTAGTGAAGTAGAAGCAAGTGCTGAAAAAACTACAAAAGCTAAAAAAGCATCAGTGAAAAAGGAAAGCTAATATGGGACAAAAAGTAAATCCGATTGGTTTAAGACTAGGAATTAACAGAAATTGGGAATCAAGATGGTTTCCTACAAAAGCTAATTTAGCAGAAAATATTGGTGAAGATTATAAAATCAGAACTTTCTTAAAAAGAAAACTTTATTATGCAGGAATTAGCCAAATTCTTGTAGAAAGAACAGCGAAAAAATTAAGAGTAACTGTTGTAGCTGCAAGACCAGGGATTATTATTGGTAAAAAAGGTAGCGATGTTGATATCTTAAGAAAAGAACTTCAAGATCTAATTAAAAAAGAAGTTAATATCAATATCAAAGAAGAAAGAAAAGCAGGTGCTTCAGCTCAACTTGCAGCTGAAAGTGTTGCTACTCAACTTGAAAAAAGAATTGCTTTTAGAAGAGCAATGAAAAAAGTAATTCAAGGAGCGCAAAAAGCAGGTGCTAAAGGGATTAAAGTTTCAGTTTCAGGCCGTTTAGGTGGTGCTGAAATGGCAAGAACTGAATGGTACCTAGAAGGTCGTGTTCCACTTCACACTTTAAGAGCAAAAATCGATTACGGTTTTGCAGAAGCACACACTACTTATGGAAACATAGGTATTAAAGTATGGATCTTCAAAGGTGAAGTTTTACAAAAGGGTGTTCAACCTGAAAAAACCGAAGAAAACGCTCCAGCTAAAAAAACTAGAAGAGCAAGAAGAGGTAAATAATCATGTTAATGCCAAAAAGAACAAAATATCGTAAAATGATGAAAGGGCGTAACAGAGGTTATGCCAATAGAGGGACTGAATTTACTTTTGGTGATTATGCCCTAAAAGCAACTGAAGCTGGCCGTATCAATTCGCGTCAAATCGAAGCAGCTCGTATTGCTTTAACTCGTTTTGTAAAAAGACAAGGTAAAACTTGGATTAGAGTTTTCCCAGATAAACCTCTAACTAAAAAACCTTTAGAAACTCGTATGGGTAAAGGTAAAGGTGCAGTTGAGGAATGGGTAATGAACATTAAACCAGGTCGTATCATTTATGAAATGGCAGGGGTTAATGAAGAAATGGCAAGACAAGCTTTAACTTTAGCGATGCATAAGTTGCCATTTAAAACTAAGTTTGTTACAAGAGAGAGCCAAAATGAAATATACTGAGATTAAAGATAAAACAGCAGGTGAGCTTGCAACAATGCTAAAAGAAAAAAAGGTGCTTTTATTTACTTTAAGACAAAAGCTAAAAACAATGCAGCTAACTAATCCTAAAGAGATTAGCGAAGTTAAAAAAGACATCGCTAGAATCAATACTGCAATTAGCGCTTTAAAATAAGGATAGAAAATGGCATTTAAAAGAGAAATTCAAGGCATTGTTGTTAAAATTGCTGGAGATAAAACAGCAACAATTTTGGTTGAAAGAAAAGTGGTTCACCCAAAATACAGAAAAATCGTAAAACGCTTTAAAAAATATTTAATTCATGATGAAAGAAATGAACTTAAAGTGGGAAATACTGTAGTTGCTATTGAATGTAGACCACTTTCTAAGAGAAAATCATTTCGCTTAAAAACTATAGTATCAGCAGGAGTTGAGTAATGATTCAAAGTTTTACTAGGCTTGCAGTTGCTGATAATAGCGGTGCAAAAGAATTAATGTGTATTAAGGTTTTAGGTGGTAGTAAAAGAAGATACGCTACTGTTGGTGATGTGATTGTTGCATCTGTAAAAAAAGCTCTACCAAATGGTAAAGTAAAAAAAGGTCAAGTGGTAAAAGCGGTTATCGTTAGAACTAAAAAAGAAATTCATAGAGATAATGGTTCTTTAATTCGTTTTGATGAAAACGCAGCGGTTATTCTTGATGCTAAAAGAGAACCTATCGGAACGCGTATTTTTGGACCAGTAGGTCGTGAAGTAAGATATGGTGGCTTTATGAAAATTGTTTCACTAGCACCGGAGGTGTTGTAATGAAATTAAAAATTAAAAAGAATGATATGGTTAAAGTTATCGCAGGTGATGACAAAGGCAAAACAGGTAAAGTTTTAGCAGTATTTCCTAAAACAAATAAAGTTATTGTTGAGGGTTGTAAAATTGCTAAAAAAGCTGTTAAGCCAAGTGATAAAAATCCAAATGGCGGTTTTATCAATAAAGAAATGCCAATGGATATTTCAAATGTAGCAAAGGCAGGAGAATAAGATGATGAGATTGAAAGAAAAATACGATCAAAGCATCAAAGCTGCTTTAGTAAAAGAATTTGATATCAAAAACCCTATGCTTATTCCTTTTATTGAAAAAGTTGTAATCAGCGTAGGTGCTGGGGAATTAGCAAAAGATCAAAAAGTATTACAAAATGTTGCAGATACTATTTCATTGGTCGCTGGACAAAAAGCAGTTATCACAAAAGCTAAAAAATCAGTTGCTGGTTTTAAAGTAAGAGAAGGCTTTCCAGTAGGTGTAATGGTAACATTAAGAAAAGACAATATGTATGCTTTCTTAGACAAGCTTATTACTATTGCTCTTCCTCGTGTTAAAGACTTTAGAGGTCTTCCAAGAGATGGTTTTGATGGAAGAGGAAACTATAACTTTGGTTTAGATGAGCAGTTAATGTTCCCAGAAGTTGAATATGATAAAATCTTAAGAACTCATGGTATGAACATTTCTATCGTTACAACAGCAAAATCAGATAAAGAGGCACAAAAATTATTAGAATTATTTGGCGTGCCATTTGCAAAAGGAAAGTAATATGGCTAAAAAATCAATGATTGCAAAAGCTGCCCGCAAACCTAAATTTAGCGTTAGAGGGTATACTAGATGCCAAATTTGTGGAAGACCACATTCAGTTTATAGAGATTTTGGAATTTGTAGAGTTTGCTTAAGAAAAATGGCAAATGAAGGTTTAATTCCTGGTCTTAAAAAAGCAAGTTGGTAAGAGGAAAGAACCATGATAAATGATTTAATTTCAGATTCACTAACAAGAATTAGAAATGCAGGGATGAGAAGACTAGAAACTACTCAACTTTTGCATTCTAAAGTTATCGAAGCTTTACTTGGAATTTTCCAAGCTAAAGGCTATATTGAAAGCTTTAATGTTGTTGAAGAAGATAAAAAGAAATTCATCAATGTAGTTTTAAAATACGATGAAAAAGGTAAAAGCGTAATTAACGAAGTTAAACGTATTTCTAAGCCAGGTCGTCGTGTTTATAAAGGTAAAGATGAGATCAAAAGATTTAAAAACGGTTATGGTGCTATCATAGTAAGCACTTCAAAAGGTGTTTTGGCTAACGATGAAGCTTATAAAGCAGGCGTTGGCGGCGAAGTTTTATGTACCATTTGGTAAGAGTTTCTACTTTTTATGGTATTCGGTATCCATTCTTATAAAGTAGTCATATCGTAGACAAATAAAAAGGAAAAATAAATGTCTCGTATAGGTAAACAACCAGTTACTATTCCAAGTGGAGTAGAAGTAAAATTAGAAGGTAACTTGCTAAAATTCAAAAAAGGAAATTTAGCAAAAGAGCTTGATACAAAAGCAAATGTTAATGTTGAGATTAAAGAAGGACAAATTCTTTTCTCTCCTAAAGGTGAAGATAGACAAAGTAGAGCTTATTGGGGAACTTATAGAGCTTTAGCGCAAAACATCATCATCGGTTTAACTGATGGTTTTAGCAAAACTTTAGAAATCAACGGTGTTGGTTATAAAGCTGCGTTAAAAGGTAAAGTTCTTGAACTTGCTTTAGGTTTTTCTCATCCTATCAACTATGCTATTCCAGAAGGCATAGAAATTACCGTTGATAAAAACAATGTGATTATCAAAGGTAGCGATAAACAAGTGGTAGGTCAAGTTGCTGCTCAAATTCGTGAATTTAGACCACCTGAGCCTTACAAAGGAAAAGGTGTTAAATATTCAGATGAGCGTATTATCCGCAAAGCTGGTAAGACATCTAAGAAGTAAGGATAGAATATGAGAGCAAATGTATTAAAAAGAAAAATATCTTTAAGAGTTAAAAGAAAAAAAAGAATTAGAGCAAAAATTTCAGGAACACAAGCTCTTCCAAGAGTTTCTGTTTTTAAATCAAACAGAACTTTATATATCCAAGCTATCGATGATGTTAAAGCAGTAACTTTAGCAGCAGTTGATGGAAGAAAACTTGGTGTTAAAGCAAACGAAGAAGGCGCTAAAAAAATAGCAGCTGAATTTGCAAAAGTTTTAAAAGCTAAAAACATAGAAGAAGCAGTGTTTGATAGAAATGGTTATTTATACCATGGTGTGATTGCAGCATTAGCTGAAGCACTAAGAGAAAACGGAATCAAACTATAACCCAAAAGGAAGATCGATGGAAAAATATAATAGAGAAGAATTTGAAGAAGTAATCGTCGATATCGGCAGGGTTACTAAGGTTGTTAAAGGTGGTAGAAGATTTAGATTTACTGCTTTAGTTATCGTTGGAAATAGAAAAGGTTTAGTTGGTGTAGGCTATGGAAAAGCTAAAGAAGTTCCAGATGCTATAAGAAAAGCAGTTGATGATGCTTTTAAAAATATTGTTGAAGTAAAAACAAAAGGCTCAACTATCCCTCATGATGTAGAAGTAAAATACAACGCAAGTAGAATTTTACTTAAACCAGCAAGCGAAGGTACAGGAGTTATTGCAGGTGGTTCAACACGCCCTATCGTGGAACTTGCAGGTATTAAAGACATTCTAACAAAGTCTTTAGGTTCAAACAATTCAGCAAATGTTGTGCGTGCTACTATCAAAGCACTTACAATGCTTAAAGGATAATCAATGAATTTAACAAAAGCACCAGGTTCAACACATAAAACCAAAAGAATAGGCCGTGGTCAAGGTAGTGGTATGGGTAAAACTTCTACTAAAGGTGGAAAAGGCCAAACTGCTAGAAAAGGTTATAATGAAAAAAGAGGTTTTGAAGGGGGTCAACAACCACTTCAAAGACGTTTACCAAAAGTAGGTTTTACTTCTAAATTCGAAAAACCTTATGTGATTAATGTTGAAAAAATCACAGCGATCAAAGAGCTTAGCGAAATTACATTTGAAACAATCAATAGCATTCATAAGCTTTCAAAAAATGTAAACAAAGTTAAGCTTATTGGAGCAAGTGCTAAAGATCTTGCTAATAAAATCAAAGATGAGAAGATCACTTTTAGCGGACAAAAATAATGAATAAAACATTGACAAATAAAATTCTCATAACATTAGCTTTTTTATTCGCTTATAGAATACTAGCTTATGTTCCAGTTCCGGGGGTTAATGTCAGTGTTATCAAGGAATTTTTTGATTCTAATGCATCTAATGCATTAGGCTTGTTTAATATGTTTAGTGGGGGTGCTGCTGAAAGACTTAGTATCATCTCTCTAGGCATTATGCCTTATATTACTGCTTCGATTATTATGGAGCTTTTAGCGGCAACTTTTCCTAATATAGGAAAAATGAAAAAAGAACGCGATGGTATGCAAAAATACATGCAAATCATTCGTTATGCTACTATAGCTATCACTTTAGTGCAAAGTATAGGTGTTTCTATCGGCTTGCAAAGTCTTCACGGAAAAGCAGGTCAATCAGCCATTATGATTGATATGAACACTTTCATTGCGCTTTCTGCTATTTCTATGCTTGCAGGTACTATGCTCTTAATGTGGATAGGTGAGCAAATCACTCAACGTGGTATAGGAAATGGTATTTCTTTAATTATCTTTGGTGGTATTGTTTCTACAATTCCAGGTGCAATTAGTGGAACAGTAAATTTGGTAAATACAGGCGAGATGAATTTCTTGACTATCATTGCCATTTTAGTTGTAATTTTACTTACTATTTGGGCTATTATAGTAGTAGAACTTGGAGAGAGAAGAATTCCTATTTCTTACTCAAGAAAAGTAATCATGCAAAATCAAAACAAGCGTATTATGAATTATATACCTATTAAGATCAACTTAAGTGGTGTTATTCCTCCTATTTTTGCGAGCGCGATTTTGATGTTTCCAAGTACTATTTTACAAACAAGTACAAACGAATATGTGTTAAAAATTTATGACTTTTTAAATCCAAATGGATTTTTCTTTCACTTTTTAACGTTTTTGCTTGTTATTTTCTTTGCTTATTTTTATGCATCTATTGTATTTAACGCAAAAGATATAGCTGAAAATCTTAAAAGACAAGGTGGTTTTATACCAGGTATTAGACCAGGTGAAGGAACCGCGAATTATCTTAATGAGGTAGCATCAAGATTAACGCTTTCTGGTTCTATTTACTTAGGACTTGTAGCTACATTGCCGTGGCTGATTGTAAAGCTATTTGGTGTGCCTTTTTATTTTGGTGGAACTTCTGTTTTGATTGTAGTGCAAGTTGCACTAGATACAATGAGAAAAATTGAAGCTCAAATTTATATGAATAAATACCAAACTTTAAGTGCAGTAGGCTTATAAGAAAGTAGATTTTTCTACTTTCTTCTCTTTTTAAGGGTTTTAAAATGATACTAGGCGTTTTTGATAGCGGTGTAGGTGGTCTTAGCGTTTTAAAATCTTTACTTCATGCAAAACTTTTTAAAGAATACATCTACTATGGCGATACAGCAAGAGTGCCTTATGGGGTAAAAGATAAAGATACCATCATCAAATTTTCTTTAGAAGCTTTAGAGTTTTTCAAAGAAAAAAAAGTTGATATGCTCATTATCGCTTGTAACACAGTCAGTGCGTATGCTTTAGAAATTTTAAGAGCTAATGCTCCTTTTCCAGTTCTTGGTGTGATAGATGCAGGGGTTTTAGCAGTAAAAAATTCTTTAAAAGATAAAAACTCTAATATATTAGTCATTGCAACACAAGCTACGGTAAATTCTCATGCATATAAACAAGCTTTATTGCAAGAAGGTTTTTTGAAGGTAGAAGAAAAAGCAACTGGACTTTTTGTGCCAATGGTTGAAGAAGGAATTTTTCAAGGAGAGTTTTTAGAAGCTGCTTTTGAATATTATTTTAATAAGCTTAAATTTCATCCTAATGCCCTAATCTTAGCATGCACTCATTTTCCTTTAATTGCTCATTCTTTGGCAGAATATTTTGGTAAAAATACAAAACTTATTCATTCAGGTGAAGCTATAGCTTTGCAATTACAGAAAGAATTTAATTTAACATCAATCCAAGAAGAAGCTAATATTGATTTTTATGCTTCGAGCGATGTGGAAAAACTAAAAAAAATTGCAAATTTATGGCTTTAATTAATGAATATTTACTAAAGTATTTTTTATATTAATAATTTATTTTTATTTAAACATAGTTGCATTATAATTTTTATCATTTCTAGTGAAAGGACTAACATGAAAAAAATGTTAATGTGTGCAGCCATGGCACTAAGTTTAGGAGCAGGAATTTTGGAAGCAAAACCAAAAGTTGCAATTTTAGCTACAGGTGGAACTATTGCAGGTTCGATTGATAGTTCAGTAGCAACTACAGGTTATACAGCTGGGGTTTTGGGGGTTGATACTTTGATTAAAGCAGTGCCTCAAATTCAAGATTTAGCAGTAATCAGTGGAGAACAAATTGCTAATATTGATAGTAAAGATATGACAAATGAAATTTGGCTAAAACTTGCTAAAGAAGTTAATAGAATTTTAAAATCTGATGTAGATGGAGTTGTGATTACTCATGGTACTGATACCATGGAAGAAACTGCATATTTCCTAAATTTAACTGTAAAAAGTGATAAACCTGTTGTTTTAGTTGGTGCAATGCGCCCATCAACTGCAATTAGTGCAGATGGTCCTAAAAATCTTTACAACGCTGTAGCATTAGCAGCAAATCCACAAGCAAAAAATAAAGGTGTAATGGTGGCTATGAATGATAGAATTCAAAGTGCTAGAGGCGTTATGAAAACTCATAGTTTAAATGTAAATGCATTTGGCTCACCGGATATGGGTGATATGGGTTATATAGTAGATGGAAAAGTATTTTTCTATAATACTAATACAAAATTACACACCAAAAAATCTCCATTTGATATTAGCAAGCTAAAAGAATTACCAAAAGTAGATATTCTTTATAGTTATGCAAATGATGGCAGCGGTGTTGCAGCAAAAGCTTTGTTTGAAAATGGAACTAAAGGTATAGTTGTAGCTGGAACAGGTGCTGGTAGTATTCATGATTATCAAAAAGATGTGTTAAAAGAATTGCTTAAAAAAGGACTTAATGTAGCGGTAAGCTCACGTGTAGTAGCTGGTAGAGTTGCAGTAAGTGATATTGATGCAAAACTTGGCTTTATTGATACAGGCGATATGAGCCCTCAAAAAGCTAGAGTATTATTAATGCTTGCTCTAACTAAAACAAGCGATCCTAAGAAAATTCAAGAATATTTCTTAAAATACTAAAATCTTTAACACCCAAATACTTAAAATGATATTTGGGTGAATTTTTCAATCAAAATTTTACCTAATTAATCACAAGGATATTAAATGAAACAATATGAAAGTTATAAATGCCAAAAATGTGGCAATGAAGTAGAAGTACAAAATGTAGGTGGTGGAAAGCTTAGCTGTTGTGGTCAAGAAATGGAGTGCATTACTCAGGATTTGACCGCGGTTAATTTAATGAAAGCTTTTGCGGGTGAATCTATGGCTAGAAATAAGTATGATTTGTTTGCTGATATTGCTCAAGAAGAAGGTTGGCATGCTATTGCTAGACACTTTAAAGAAGCAGCGGAAAATGAAAAATGGCACGCAAGAGCTGAATTTAAAGCATACCATGAATTAGTAGATGGTAAAGCTTTAGAGGAAACTGCAAAAAATTTAATCTGTGCAGCAGATGGAGAAAATTACGAACATACCACAATGTATCCTAATTTTGCAAAAATCGCAGAAGATGAGGGTAAAAGAAATATCGCAAGATTATTCACTGCTATAGGCAAGGTAGAGATAGAACACGAAAGAGAGTATTTAGCGCTTAAAAAAATGCTTGAAGAGGAAGACTTCTTTAATTCAGATGTAGAAGAATTATGGGTATGTGAAGTTTGTGGGCATATTCATCGTGGTAAAAAAGCACCAAATGCCTGTCCTTTGTGTAGAGCTCCAAAAGAGTATTTTAAACGTGAATTTTTAGGATAATTTTTAAAAACCTTGATAAAAATGATAAAATAATTTTATTTTTATCAAGGCTAAAACATGCAGATTTTAACTCATCCTTTTGAACCTTTTTTTGATGAAAACGCAAAAATTTTAATCTTAGGTTCTTTTCCTTCTATAAAATCAAGACAAGAAAATTTTTACTATCAGCACAATAAAAACCGATTTTGGAGAATTTTTGAAATTTTATATGATTGTGAGTTGAAAACTATAGCTGATCAAAAAGCATTTTTAAAAACTCATCATATTGCTTTATGGGATGTAATAGCAAGTTGTAAGATTAAAAATTCAGATGATAAAACCATTTCTTACGCAAAGGCAAATGATATTAATATCATTTTGAAAAAAGCAAAGATAGAAAAAATCTGTGTATTGGGAAAAATCGCAAGTAAGTATTTTGCTAAGTTTTATCCAGATAAAGACTTTTTAGAACTCCCTTCAAGTTCTCCAGCAAATATGAGTTATACTTTAGAAAAATTAGTAGAACAATATCGCATTATAAAGGAAAGATAATGGCTTTAGTTGGAGTAGATGAAGCTGGGCGTGGTGCATTAGCTGGAGATATGCATTTGAGTGCTTGTAAGCTTTTTGGAGATATTGATGGTTTGACTGATTCTAAGAAGTTGAGTGCAAAAAAAAGAGAGGAATTATATGGACAAATCCTTGCACATTCAAATTTTTTAATTCTTGCTTTTTCACCTTTGCAAATTGACACCTTAGGACTTAGTCAATGCTTGCAACTAGGTTTAAAAATCATCAAAAAGCATTTTAGTGAAGATGATATTTTATATGATGGCAATTTAAACTATGGTGTAGTAGGTGTAAAAACTATGATCAAAGCTGATATGAAAGTGCAAGAAGTATCGGCTGCAAGCATACTAGCCAAAGTAAGCCGTGATCAAAAAATGCGTTATTTTTCTAAATTATATAATAATTATGATTTTGATAAACACAAAGGTTATGGTACAAAAACTCATATAGAAAAGATTAAAGTATTTGGTTATTCACCTTTGCACCGTAAAAGCTTTATGTTAAAGTGTTTTGAGAAAAGTTTATTTGATTAAAATGTGTGGCTTTTACACTTTTTATTTTAAATTTTCATTTTCTTTTGCAAAAAATAGAAAAATTAGCATTTGAAATATTATTATTAAGATAAAAATATATTCAAAAAATATTTTTTTAATAATTATTTATTAAAATTTTTAATATCAATTAAAAATACAATGTATTTTAAGAAAAATTAATTTTTTTCTATTATAGTAATATAAAAATATTTCAAGGGGTGCTATGTCTTTGCTTTTAAGTAAGCTAAAGATTGGAATTTTTATATAAAAATGTATTGTAATACTTTCTATGGATATGCATGAAATGCAAGTAAAATAATGCTAGCAAAGGCTAGACTTTATTTTTAGGTGATATGTGCGATTTGTTTGTTATGATAGAAAATTGCAAAGAAATCCGAATTTTTCAAATGAAGCAAGTAGTTTTTATATAAAAGAGAAAAATTATATCAAGTTATTCTAAGGTGTATTTATAAAGTAATACAAAAAGTTTTTAGGTAAAAGCTTTTTTTATTATTTTTTACAAGGAGAAAATGTGGATAATCTTAAGTGGAATTCTTTTGATACGCGTTGGATGCTTTCTCTTTTTGGGACTGCAGTTGGTGCGGGGATTTTATTTTTACCTATTAAAGCAGGTGTTGGTGGCTTTTGGCCGGTTGTTGTAATGGCTTTGATCATTTTCCCAATGGTATATTTAAGTCATAGGGCTTTAAGTCGTTTTGTGTGTCAAGCAAATGGTAATGATAAAGACATTACTCATGCGGCTGAAGAGTATTTTGGTAGAAAAGTAAGTATTTTTATTTCTGTACTTTATTTCTTTGCAATTTTCCCAATTTGTTTAGCGTATTGCGTAGGTATAACAAATACTTTTGAGAGTTTTATTTATCATCAGTTTTTACCACTTTTAGATCCAAATGGTTCTCTTGCAAATGCAATTAGTGCAATGTATCAAACAAGTGTTAATGAGCAAGGAAAAACCATAGCTAATTTACTTCCTTTTTACAGAGCGGCTTTTGCTTTTGTTTTGGTGAGTATTTTTATGTTGATTATGCTTTTTAGTGAAGAACTTATCACTAAGGTATGTGAATGGTTGGTTTATCCTTTGTGTGCTATTTTATTCTTGTTTTCGTTATATCTTATTCCACAATGGTCATTTGAAAGTTTTAGTGCTATTCCTGGTACAAAAGAATTTATCACTATAGTGTGGCTAACTTTACCGGTTTTAGTATTTTCGTTTAATCACTCACCAGCTATTTCTACTTTTTCTTTGAGTATGAAAAGACAATACACTGATAATTCAGTGCAAAAAGCAAATCAAGTATTATTTAGAACTTCTGTAATGTTGCTTGCTTTTGTTATGTTTTTTGTTGTATCTTGTGTGCTTTCTTTAACTCCTGCAGAACTTGCTGAGGCTAGAGCACAAAATATACCTGTTCTTTCTTATTTTGCAAATAAACTTGACAATCCTTTCATTTCTTACGGTGGTCCATTAATTGCATTTTTAGCAATTTCTAGTTCTTTCTTTGGACATTATTTTGGTGCAAGAGAAGGTGCTTATGGTATAGTGAGAAAATGTTGTAAGTTAGCAGGTAATGAAAATCCTGATTTGAAAAAAATCGCAGTTTATTCAACTTTAGTAATGTATATTGTAATGTTAGTCACTGCTTATATTAATCCAAGTATTTTAGGTTTCATTGAAAGTTTAGGTGGGCCAATTATCGCAGCGATTTTATTCTTAATGCCAATGATTGCAATTTATACTGTTTCTAAAATGAAAAAATTCCAAAACAAAGCATTAGATGCTTTTGTGTTTATTACAGGAATTTTGACAATCATTACTGTAATTTATACTTTTTAAGGTGTAAATGAATGAGTAGTAATTTAAGTATATTTAAAGTTGGTGTTGGTCCTTCATCTTCTCATACTTTAGGACCAATGTTAGCGGGTAATATGTTTTGTGAAAAGATTAAAGATAAAATCACGCAAATTACAAAAATTCAAATCAGACTTTATGGTTCTTTGTCATTAACCGGCAAAGGCCATTTAAGTGATAAAGCTATTATATGGGGTTTAAGCGGTTTAAAAGCAAAAGAGTTAAATGCCGCTTTGCAAGATCGTGTTTTTAATAAAATTTTGCAAGATAAAATTTTGGTTTTAAATGCCCAAAAAGAATTAAGTTTTGATTATGATCAAGACTTGATTTTTGAAAAAGATTTTTTACCTTTGCATGAAAATGGCTTAAAGGCAAGTGCTTATGGTCAAGATAATGAAATTATCGCAGAAGAAATTTATTATTCAGTGGGTGGTGGTTTTGTAATGAGTGAAGCTGAGCTTCAAAAACATAAAGATGGTTCTAGTGAGCAAAAACATGCTAAATTAGAGCTTGATATTAATCATGCTAGCGATGCTTTAAAATTATGTGAAGAAAAGTCATGGGATTTGGCAAAACTTTCTTATGAATATGAGCTTCAATTTCACACTAAGGAAGAAATTAGAGCTTATTGTTTAGAAATTTGGGAAGTGATGCAAGAGGTTTATTATAATGGAATTCATCCAAGTTTAGATTTTCTTCCAGGAGATTTGCACCTAAAGCGCCGTGCTAAAGGGTTAAATGAGCGTTTGGCGATGACAAGTGATCCTTTGGGGATTATTGATTTTATTTCTTTATATGCTATTGCAGTAGCAGAAGAGAATGCAAGTGGAGCAAGAGTGGTAACTGCACCAACAAATGGAGCTTGTGCGGTTATACCAGCTGTTATGCTTTATCTTAAAAATCACACGGTCGGGTTCAATGATGAAAAAGCTATTAACTTCTTGCTTGCTGCGATGTTAATAGGTTCTTTTTATAAGAAAAATGCAAGTATCAGTGGTGCTGAAGCTGGTTGTCAAGCAGAAATTGGAAGTGCAAGTTCTATGGCAGCTGGTGCTATGGCTACTGTAATGGGTTTTGATGCAAAAATAGCATGCAATGCAGCAGAAATTGCAATGGAACACCATTTAGGGCTAACTTGTGATCCAGTGAGTGGTCTAGTGCAAATTCCTTGTATAGAAAGAAATGCTTTTGGGGCGATTAAGGCTATTTCGGCTGCTAGAATGGCAATGAGTAGAAAATCTACACCAAAAGTAAGTCTTGATGAGGTTATAAAAACTATGTATGAAACCGGCAAGGATATGAACTCAAAATACAAAGAAACCTCCTTAGGTGGTTTAGCTACTAATCTTACAAGCGTATGTTAAAACCTTAAGTTGCAAAACTTAAGGTTTTATCCTTAAAGCTTTTAAAAGCCCATAAATGCTAAATTTTTAAAAACTTTAAGGAAAACACTAAATGATAGAAATCAAAAAACCAGCAGAAATAGAAAAATTACGCAAGGCAAATGAGCTTGTAGCTAGAACGCTTGATTATCTAGAAAGCATTATTGTGCCGGGTATGAGTTTAAAAGAAATTGACATCAAAGCGGAAGAATTTATACTAAAACACGGAGCAAAGCCATCATTTAAAGGGTTGTATGGTTTTCCAGGTAGTATTTGCATTTCGCTTAATCAAGCTTGCATTCATGGTATAGGCGATGAGCGTATTTTAAAGGAAGGTGATATTTTAGGACTTGATGTGGGTACATGCATAGATGGATATTATGGAGATGCGGCAAGAACTATTCCTATAGGCAAAATTTCAGCCACCGATGAGGCGTTGATAGCTTGTGCTAAAGATGCTTTGTATTATGCTATAGATATTATAAAGGAAGGTATGCGTTTTAAAGAGCTTTCTTATGAACTTGGAGAGTTTATTGCTCAAAGAGGTTTTGTGCCTTTAAAGGGCTATTGTGGACACGGTATAGGTAAAAAACCACACGGAGAGCCCGAAATTCCAAACTATCTAGAGCCAGGTGCTAGTGCAAAAAGTGGTCCAAAGATCAAAAATGGCATGGTATTTTGTATAGAGCCTATGGTGTGCCAAAAAGATGGTACGCCAGTACATTTAAAAGGCAACTGGGAGGCAGGAAGTAAAGATGGTCTAAATGCAGCGCATTATGAGCATTGTGTTGCGATTATCAATGGAAAGGCAGATATTTTATCTAAGTAAGAAAGTTTTACTTTCTTACTCAAATGTTTTTAGCTTTTTTGAAAGCTTTGAAGCATCTTCTAACACACCTTGTGAAATTTGGGTTAATTCAAGAGAGTAGTTTTTCACGCAGTTTGCAAGTTCTGTTACTTTTTCTATATTTTGTTCTAATTCATTCATTTTAGCTTTTGATTCATCGCTTTTTTCTTCCATAATTTGTGTAGAACGAATACTTGTTTTTAACTTCTCTATGGAAGTACCCACTTCACCTTGTAAAATATTTGCTTTGCTTGAGGTGTCACTCATGGATTGATGAATGCCATCCATTAAGCTTTTATTGTCGCTGATTTGTTGCACGATGGTTTTTACGGTAGTTTCTATAGCTATTAATGATTTTGTAGTTTTTTCGGCTAGATTTCTAACTTCATCAGCAACAACAGCAAATCCTCTACCATGTTCACCAGCACGTGCAGCTTCAATAGCAGCATTTAATGCAAGTAGATTAGTTTGATCTGCGATATCTTTGATAGTCGCTGTAACTTCTACGATACTATCAGCACTTTGTACTAGTATATCCATAGCACTTAAAACACTTTGTTCTTTTTCTCCGCTTAGTAAAATTAACTCTACTAGTTCTTTTAATGTACTTTCAACTTTTGCCATTACTTCTTGCATATCATACATGTCTTTGATAGTATCTTTTGCAAGATTTTGAGTTAAATCAATATGGCTTTCTAAAACAGATCCGATTTTATATACATTGGAAATTTGCTCATGCTGCAAAAGAGAGCTTTGTTGTAATACTTCAGCATTTTTAGAAAGCTTTTGAGAGCTAGCATGGCTTGAGTTAGCAGTTTGTATTGCTTCTAATACAGAATTTTGCACAGTTTGTATAAAAGAGTTGATGTAGGCCGCACTTATAGCTAATTCACTTTTTTTATCAATGTCTAATCTCGCATTTAAATTAGCATGTTCTCCGGCTAAGTTAGAACTAAGTTTTTCTAGTAAAGAAATAGGTATGATCACTTTTTTTAAGGTAAGTGATATAAAAAACACCAATACAATCAAGGTAAATATAAAAATTCCTATTGCAATGTATAAATTGTACTTATTGTTGAGGTTGATTGTTTCAGCAACGGTATTTTTATAAGCAATGATTTCTTTTTGAAGTTCTTGATCAAAATGACTTTGAGAATTTTCTTTTAAGATTTTAGCTTGATTGAGTATCATTTTACAATGCGTACTAAAAAGTTCAAATAATTCTTGTGGGAGTTGAGAATTTTCTACATTTAGGCTCGATATCAAGTCTTGCAGTCTATTTTGAACCAATGGTTCTAAAATATCCATAGTTCCTATAATGCTTAAAATACTTCCTGTAGCATCAATTTGTTTTGCTTCTTGTGCGCTAAGCGCTATTTTGTTGGTTGCTTTAATGATTTCTTGTTGAATTTCATAAAGGTATAGTTTTGAATTAATAGCAATAGAATTGGCTGATTTAAAGTGTTGTAGTTGAGTGTTTTTATTCTGAAAAATAGCTTCAAGTTTTTTTGTGTCTATTTTGTTTGTTTTTAAAATTGCTAAGGTGTTTTCAAATTCTTGAATTAATGCCACGCTAATGTCGTAGTTTTGTAAATCCAGTCTATTTTTAAAAATTTCATCTATTTTGGTATCTAAAATTTCTAGTTTTTGAAAAGAATCCATAACGAGTGAATTTCTTTTAGTGGTGTTGTAGGTGTTAAAAATAAATAAAGTTAAAGTTAAAAGTAGTATTGAAACCACTACAGATAAAGTAATAAATTGTTTTAAAAAAGAAAAGGATTTTTTATTTGAGTGGATCATGGTATTCTCCTGTTAAAGAATTCAAAAAGGCAACGATATCATCAACCACATCTTGTTCTAAAAATTTACCTAGTTGATAATATGCCATAAATTGCACACAAGCATCAAGTGTTGGCATGGAGCCATCATGAAAATAAGGTGCGGTTTTGGCTATATTTCTAAGACTTGGTACTTTGACTACAAATTTATCATGTGGATCTTTAGTGATCTCGTAGCGTCCTTGCCAATTAGTTTCATTGTCATAAGGCACAAAAACCCCCATTTTTTGGTACATATTTCCACCTATATTTTGTCCTTGATGACAAGCGATACAACCATTTGATAAAAAGGCATTATATCCTCTTTTAGCTTGTTCACTAATGGCATTTTTATCACCCTTTAAAAAGCGATCAAAAGGTGAATTAGGGGTTAGTAGGGTTTTTTGGAATTCAGCTATAGCATCTGCTATATTATCAAAAGTTATTTCTCCATATATTTTTTCAAAATCTTTTCTGTAAGATGGATTGTTTTTAACGATTAAAACAGCTTCATCGCCACTTTTTAAACCCATTTCTTTGGGGTTTAATATAGGACCTTTGGCCTGTTCTTTTAGATCTTTGGCATTACCTCTCCAAAATTGTGACAAATTAAAAATAGCATTAAAATTTGTTGGCGTATTAAAAGGCCCTTCCGCGATATTACTTATACCTGCCGAGAATCTTTCATTATCAACACCAAAATTATCAATACTATGACAGGTATTGCACGATACTTTTTTGTCTTTTGATAAATTTGTATCCATATAAAGTTTTTTTCCTAAAATAGCTTTTTCTTTATCATAGGGTATGCTTTCTGGTATAGGCGTAATCATTTCAAGTGCAAAAAGTGGCAGTAAAGAAAATATTAAAATAGTAAAAATTTTCATAATCATTTTCCTTATAATTTTTATTAATTTTAACATCAAAATATTAAATATTTTATAAATTAATAAAGTGGCTAAAAGTGTTATTAAAGATAAAATAAATATAAATAAAAATTCCATAAATAAAAGGATTTTCAAGTTTTATAGCTAAAGAGCGTAGTATAAATACAAGTTAAGGTGTAAAACTGCCTGTTATGGCGCAAGCTATATTACAAGAAAAAGATATTTCACTAAAGTGAATGCTTAATTTAAAGATTTTATACATTAAAATAGGTGCTAGGATATTAATACCACCAAAAAACACACAATTAAGATAAAATAAATACTTAAAATGCAAAATTTGCGCATAAAAAAAGTAAAAAAAGCTAAAACTTATTGTAAATATTAAACTAGTGGTTAAAAAAACCAAATATATCTACCCAAATTCCAGTAAGCAAAGTTCCGCAAGATAAAATCACTATTGTAATCATTTGTATTAAAATAGCATCTGTTTTTTAAGAGCTAGAGTTTCTGGAATAAATTTTGGCATAAGTAAATAAGCATCATCATACAAACTGTAAGCATCCATGTTAAAAGCATAAAAGCAAAGATATCTAAAAAATATTTTTTTAAAAAAAGTGTTTTTAGTAGGAATTTTTCTAAATCATTTTCTTGATACATTTTTTGAAAAATAGGCGTTTCTTCTAGAAATTTTCTAAGATATAGAAAAATAATGCCAAAAATTCCACCTATTGCAAATGGAATATGCTAAGCATAATTATAAATTGATTTTTGATCAAAATAATGATTAATTACCAATGAAACAACACATCTTAGAAGAATTCCAAATGCTATAGAAGTATTAATAGTACTAATTAAAAGTCATCTCTTCCATCTAGCACATGCTTTTTTGTAAAAACCAAACTCTAGGAAATCCCCAGTTTATGGCTATACATTGAGCTATTTTAATCAAGTAATAAAAACACCGGAGTTAGATAATCTATGCTTTCAAAAGTAGATATAAAAGCTAAAAAAGTTGGAATTACCATGAGTAATATACTTAATATAAACATTTTTACGACCTAATTTATCGCTAAAATGAGTCATAACTATACCACCAAGTGGTCTAGCTAAATAATCTGCTGCAAAACACTATCCCATAGGTATTTAAAAGTTTCCAAAATCACTCATCCTACTTAGAAAAAATTTCTTGAAATATAATTAGCAAAAATCATAAAATTCTGCCAAAAGAAGATAAGGATAGTTTTATAGTCTTTTCTTTTTTAAAGTTTTTAGCATTTAAATATTTTCTTTTTTTAGTAATTTTTATAATTAATAGTAAAAAATATTAAAAATTTAAAAGAAAAATTGTGATAAAATATTAGCTTTGTATTTTATAGAAAGGAGAAAAGCATTGGCAAAAGATGATATTATCGAAATCGATGGTAATGTAATCGAAGCTTTACCTAATGCAACTTTTAAAGTTGAATTAGACAATAAACATGTGATACTTTGTCACATTGCGGGTAAAATGCGTATGCATTATATCAGGATTATGCCTGGTGATCGAGTTAAAGTAGAGCTAACACCTTATAGTCTTGATAAGGGACGTATTACATTTAGATACAAATAAGTCTAAGTTGTTTGAAAGCAAAAGTAAGATATAATTAGCACTTTTGCAGAAATTGCAATAAAACTGTATGAAGAAGTATTTTCAAAATCACCACTTATTTTGAAAATAGTTGGTTGCTCTAAAAACCTGGTGCAGTTGTAAAAAAGTGGAATTTACAATAACAGGAGAAAAGCATGAAAGTTAGACCATCTGTTAAAAAGATGTGTGACAAGTGCAAAGTAGTTCGTCGTAAAGGCGTAGTTCGCATTATTTGCGAAAATCCAAAACACAAACAAAGACAAGGATAATTTATGGCTCGTATTGCAGGTGTGGATTTACCAAAGAAAAAAAGAATTGAATATGGTTTGACTTATATTTATGGTATAGGCTTACATACTTCAAGAAAAATCTTAGATAAAACCGGAATTTCTTATGATAAAAGAGTTCACGAGTTAAGTGAAGATGAAGCAGCAGCTATCCGTAAAGAAATTCAAGAAAACTATATGGTTGAGGGTGATCTTAGAAAACAAGTTGCTATGGATATCAAAGCATTGATGGATCTAGGAAGCTTTAGAGGCTTAAGACATAGAAAAGGCTTACCAGTTCGTGGTCAAAAAACAAAAACAAATGCCAGAACTAGAAAAGGTAAGAGAAAAACCGTTGGTGCAAAATCATAAGGATAGAAAATGGCAAAAAGAAAAGTAGTAAAGAAAAAAGTAGTTAAAAAAAATATAGCTAAAGGTATAGTTTATATCAGTGCAACATTTAATAATACTATGGTTACTGTAACTGATGAAATGGGAAATGCTATCGCTTGGAGTAGTGCAGGTGGTTTAGGCTTTAAAGGTTCTAAAAAATCAACTCCTTATGCAGCACAACAAGCAGTTGAAGATGCTTTAAGTAAAGCAAAAGAACATGGTATCAAAGAAGTTGGTATCAAAGTACAAGGACCAGGAAGTGGTCGTGAGACAGCGGTTAAGAGTGTAGGTGCTATGGAAGGTATTAAAGTAACTTTCTTAAAAGATATTACTCCATTAGCTCACAATGGTTGTAGACCACCAAAACGTCGTCGTGTCTAAGAATAAGATATAAGATTTAGGAGAATTATAATGGCAAGATATAGAGGACCAGTAGAGAAATTAGAAAGACGACTTGGCGTAAGCTTGGCAATGAAAGGCGAAAGAAGATTAGCAGGTAAAAGTGCTTTAGATAAACGCCCTTACGCGCCAGGTCAACATGGACAAAGAAAAGCAAAAATCAGCGAATACGGACTTCAGTTAAGAGAAAAACAAAAAGCTAAATTTATGTATGGAGTTAGCGAAAAACAATTTAGAAGATTATTTAGTGAAGCTGCTAGAAAAGACGGTAATACCGGTGCACTTTTAATCCAGCTTTTGGAACAAAGACTAGATAATGTTGTTTATAGAATGGGTTTTGCTACGACACGCCGTTTTGCTAGACAACTTGTAACTCATGGACACATTTTAGTAAATGGCAAAAGAGTGGATATTCCTAGTTATAGAGTAGAAGCAGGTCAAAAAATTGAAGTGATTGAAAAAAGTAAAAACAATCCTCAAATTTCAAGAGCGATCGAGCTTACTGCTCAAACTGGTATAGTTGCTTGGGTTGATGTAGAAAAAGATAAAAGATTTGGAATTTTTACAAGAAAGCCTGAAAGAGAAGAAGTTATCATTCCAGTTGAGGAAAGATATATCGTTGAGTTGTACTCTAAATAATAAAGGTTTTTGATATGAGACATATTACAACTTCTGCTTATACACCAACAGAGTTTAGTATTGAAAATATCAGTGATACAGTGGCAAAAGTAAGTGCATGGCCTTTTGAAATTGGCTATGCTATTACTTTGGCGCATCCTTTGCGTCGTTTGCTTTATTCAAGCACAGTAGGTTTTGCTCCAACAGGGGTTAAAATCAAAGGCGTAGCACATGAATTTGATAGTATGCGTGGTATGCTTGAAGATGTGGCATTGTTTATTATCAATCTAAAAAAATTAAGATTTAAACTAAAAACAAATTCTGAAAAAGAAATCGTAACTTTTAGTTTTAAAGGACCAAAAGAAATTTGTGGAAAAGACTTAGACAATGAAGTTGTTGAAGTTGTGAACGCAGATAGCTACCTTGCAACGATTAATGAAGATGCAGATTTGGAATTTACTTTAATCATTGAAAAAGGTATAGGTTATGTGCCTTCTGAAGAAGTGCAAAATTTCTTAGATCCTGAATTTATAGCACTTGATGCATTTTTTACTCCGGTAAAACATGCAGTTTATGATATAGAAAAAGTGCTTTTTGAAGATAATCCAGATTATGAAAAAGTTGTTTTTACAATCACAACTGATGGTCAAATTTCACCAAGTGATGCTTTTAAAAATGCTTTAGAAGCAATGTATAAACAATTATCAGTGTTTGATAAGATTGCCAATGCTCAAAGCGTTGTAAGAAGTCAAACACCAAATAATGAAGTAGAACATGTAAAATTACTTCAAAATATAACTGAGTTAAATTTAAGCGCAAGAAGTTTTAACTGCTTAGAAAAAGCAAATGTAGTTTATATTGGTGAGCTTGCTTTAATGAGTGTTAGCGAACTTGCAGATTTAAAAAATCTAGGTAAAAAATCTTTAGATGAGATTAAAAGCGTAATGGAATCTATAGGTTTTCCTATAGGAAATTCAAAACTCAGTGATAGTGCAAAAGAAACGCTAAAGAAAAAAATTATTGAATTAAAAGCGCAAAATGAAGGATAATCAATGAGACATAGACATGGATATAGAAAGTTAGGTCGCACTTCTACTCATCGTGCAGCCTTATTAAAAAACCTTACCATTGCTATTATTAAAGCAGGTAAAATAGAAACAACATTACCTAAGGCAAAAGAATTAAGAGGTTATGTTGAAAGATTGATCACTCGTGCAAGAAAAGGTGATTTTAATGCTCACAGAGCAGTTTTTGCAAATTTACAAGATAAAGAAGCTACAAATAAACTTGTAACAGAAATCGCACCTAAATTTGCAGATAGAAATGGTGGTTATACAAGAATTATTAAAACAAGAATTCGCCGTGGCGATGCTGCAGAAATGGCTTTCATTGAATTTGTAGCCTAATTTTTAGCCTTTTTAAAGGCTAAAAACCCTTCTTTTTTATTTATATTTTTTTGTATTTTTATCCATTTTTTGCTACTATTAATCTTTTTAACTACAAAAAAGGAAAAAAATGCAAGAAAATTCAAGATTACGCATAGCTATACAAAAATCAGGTCGTCTAAGTAAAGATTCTATTGTCTTGCTTGAGTCCATAGGTGTAAAACTTCGCATACACGATCAAAGTTTGATTGCTTTTTCTACAAATTTACCTATTGATTTACTTAGAGTAAGAGATGATGATATACCAGGGTTAATTTTTGATGGAGTAGTAGATCTTGGCATAGTTGGAGAAAATGTTTTAGAAGAAAATGAGTTAGAAAGAAAATCAAAAAACGAAAACGCAGATTTTATAATGCTTAAAAAGCTTGATTTTGGTGGGTGTCGCCTGTCTTTAGCATTGCCAGAAAATAGTGAGTATAAAGGTATAGAAAGTTTTAAAAATTTACGCATAGCAACTTCTTATCCACAGCTTTTAAAGCGTTTTATGGAAGAAAATAACATCCCTTATAAAACTTGTATGTTAACAGGCTCAGTTGAAGTAGCACCAAGTGCAAATTTAGCCGATGGAATTTGTGATTTGGTTTCAAGTGGTGCTACTTTAAAAGCAAACGGACTTAAAGAAGTTATGGTGATTTATAAGTCAAAAGCTTGCATTATCCAAAGAAAAGAAAGCTTAGTTTCATATAAACAAGAATTAATTGATAAATTACTTATCAGAATTCATGGAGTTATGCAAGCAAGAGAGTCAAAATACATCATGCTTCATGCTCCTGTTGAAAAGCTAGAAAAAATTACGGCTTTATTGCCAGGTGTTGAAAAACCTACGATTTTACCTTTGGAAAATGATAAAGCTAGAGTGGCGCTACATATGGTTAGCCAAGAAAATTTATTTTGGGAAACTATGGAAGCTTTGAAAAAAGAAGGTGCAAGTGCTATTTTGGTTTTACCTATTGAAAAAATGCTCTCATAAAGGATAAACATGCAAATACTTGATTTTGAAAAACTAAACAAAACCGAACAAGAATTAGCACTCAAGCGTCCTGCTATAAGTGCTAATGCGCAGGTTAAAACCATAGTAGAACAAATCATTGAAGATGTTAAAACAAATGGCGATGAAGCTTTAAAACAAATGGCTGTAAAATTTGATAAAGTAGAGTTAAATTCCATTAAGCTAAGCGATGAAGAACTTAGTAATTTAGCAGAGCAAATTGATGATGAGTTAAAACAAGCTATTAAAATAGCCTATGAAAATATCTATAAATTCCACAAAGCACAAGAAAGCCAAACCATAGAGATTCAAACCTTTGAAGGGGTAACTTGCAAAGTGCTAACAAGAGCCATTGAGAAAGTAGGGCTTTATATACCAGGAGGCTTAGCACCGCTTTTTTCCACTGCACTTATGCTAGCTATCCCTGCTAAAATAGCAAAATGCAAATTCATAGCCTTAGCTTCCCCAGCACCACTTCATCCTGCTATTGCTTTTGTGGCAAAACTTTGTGAAGTTGATGCAGTGTATCAAATAGGTGGAGCAGGAGCTATAGCAGCACTTGCTTATGGAACGCAAAGTGTGCAAAAAGTAGATAAAATTTTTGGCCCAGGAAATACCTTTGTAACTGAAGCTAAAAAGCAAGTTAATAATCATGGGGTAGCTATTGATATGCAAGCAGGTCCTTCTGAAGTGTTGGTTTTAGCAGATGAATTTGCTAATGCTAAATTTATAGCATCAGACTTGCTTTCACAGGCTGAACACGGAGCAGATTCTCAAGCGATTTTAGTTTGTACAAGTGAAAGACTAGCCAAAGAAGTAGATAGTGAAGTTTCTTCACAGCTTGAAAAACTCTCGCGTAAAGAAATTGCTGCAAAATCTTTAGCACACTCTAAAATCATTCTTGCAAAAGATATTAAACATGCTATAAGTATTTCAAATGATTATGCACCAGAACATTTGATCATACACACGCAAGATCCGTCCAGTTTGCTTGATGATATCATGCATGCAGGTTCGGTATTTTTAGGTGAGTATTCTCCAGAATCTATGGGAGATTATGCAAGTGGGACAAATCATGTATTACCAACTTATGGTTTTACCAAGTCTTATTCTTCATTAGGGCTTGCTGATTTTATGAAAAGAATGAGTGTGCAAGAACTTAGCAAAGAAGGTTTTAAAAAGCTTGGCCCTGTGGTAGAAATTTTAGCAGCAGCTGAAGGGCTTGATGGGCATAAAAATGCCGTGAGTTTAAGATTAGAAAGCTTAAAATGAGTGTAAAAATTTTATTTATAGATAGAGATGGTACACTTATAGATGAACCAAAAGATGATTTTCAAATTGATTCTTTGGAAAAGCTTGAGTTTGAAAAAGGCGCCATCAATGCACTACTAAAATTAAAAAATTTTGGTTTTAAATTTGTTATGGTAAGTAATCAAGATGGCTTAGGTACAAATTCTTTTCCTAGGGAAAATTTTGACAAAGCTCATGAAAAAATGCTAAGTGTTTTTCAAAGTTGTGGCATAGAATTTGAAGATATTTTTATATGCCCGCATTTTGAGCATGAAAATTGTGCTTGTAGGAAACCAAAAACTGCTATGCTTGAAAACTATATCAAAAACAAACTTTACGATAAAAATAAAAGTTTTGTCATAGGTGATAGAGACAGCGACATGATCTTAGCACAAAATCTTGAAATTCAAGGTTTAAAATATGATAAAAACGACTTTAACTGGGAGCAAATCGCTGATTTTATCTTGCAAAATTACCGCAGTGCTTGTATAGAGCGTAATACAAAAGAAACCCAAATTCAAGTTAAAATAGCTTTTAATGAAAAGGCAAAAGCTGATATAAAAACAAATATCGCATTTTTTGATCATATGTTAGAGCAAATTGCTACACATGCAAATATATCTTTAGAGATAAAATGCAAAGGAGATTTAGAAGTTGATGAGCACCATAGCGTAGAAGATGTGGCACTTGTTTTGGGTGAGGCTATCAAAATAGCACTTGATCAAAAAATAGGTATTGCAAGATATGGTTTTGTTTTGCCTATGGATGAGTGCTTGGCAAGTTGTGCGATTGACTTTTGCAATAGACCACATTTAGTTTATAAGGCTAAATTTAAAAAAGAAAAGCTAGGAGAACTTAGCGCAGAAATGATAGAGCATTTTTTCTACTCATTAAGCTATGCTATGGGGGCTAGTTTGCATTTAAAAGTTAAGGGTAAAAACGATCATCACAAAGCCGAAGGACTTTTTAAAGCCTTTGCAAGAGCTTTAAAAATGGCCATAAAAACAGAAAACGAAAACCTAGCAAGCTCTAAAGGGATGATATGAAAAATAAACTTGGTTTTGAAAAATTTATAAATAGTTTGCAAGTTACAAATAGACATTTAGATTTTTATGTAGATTGGGAAAAATGCTTAAGAAATAAAAATAAAATTAGTATCTACCTTAATCATTTAAATTTTCTGCTAGGAAAAAGTGAAAGTGAATTAAGACAATCCATAGAAGAACTTTTTGAAGAATATCCAAAAGCTTTTAATGTTTTAAATGTATTAATTGCGGTTAGAGATAAAGATAAAAGGGATATTGTTATAAATCAATTTTCAAATTTTGTATCTTTGGAGGGGTATTTTAAAAATTCAGATAGTGTTTATAATTTTATTTGCGAAACAGGCTTGTTAGAAATTTTTTCTACTCATGAGATTAAAAATTTAAATGATTATGTATTCGGAATAGAAGTGGGGCTTGATACTAATGCGAGAAAAAATCGTAGTGGTAAAATAATGGAAATGCAATTAAAAGAAATTTTTATTCCACATTGTTTAAAATTTGAAGAGCAGGTAAATATTAAAAAATTTCCTGAACTTCATAAAGCTTTTGGTGAAGATATAAAAAAATTTGATTTTGTAATCTTTGCTTCTAAAAAAACTTATTTTATAGAATGTAATTTTTATGCAGGTGCAGGAAGTAAATTAAATGAAGTTGCTAGAGCTTATCAAGAACTAGCTCCTAAATTTGATCGGTTTTCTCAATATGAATTCATATGGATAACAGATGGTCAAGGCTGGTTAAAAGCTAAAAATAAACTTGAAGAAGCTTATAAAAAAGTAGAAATTTATAATTTATCTAATATTAATGATTTTATCTTAAAGGTAAAAAATGTCTAAGTCTATTTTTACAAGTAAAGATAAACTTTTTCAGCTTTATCAAAATGATTGTAATAAATTATTGCCTCAATTTGAAAATCAAATCGATCTAATCTTTGCAGATCCTCCTTATTTTTTATCTAATGATGGTTTGAGCATCCAAAGCGGTAAAATAGTAAGTGTAAATAAGGGGCAATGGGACAAAGGTGATGATATTGAAAAAATAGATGAATTTAACTTAAAATGGCTTTCAAATGCAAAAATAGCACTTAAAGATACCGGAAGTATTTTAATAAGTGGAACTTATCATAATATTTTTTCTCTTGGTAGAATTTTACAAAAACTTGATTTTAAAATTTTAAATATTATTACTTGGCAAAAAACTAACCCACCGCCTAATTTTTCTTGTAGATATTTAACTCATTCTACAGAACAGATTATATGGGCTAGAAAAAGTTCTAAACACAAACATATATTTAATTATGAGTTGATGAAAAAATTAAATGATAATAAGCAAATGCGAGATGTGTGGCAATTTAGCGCTATAGCTCCGTGGGAAAAAAATAATGGCAAACACCCTACCCAAAAGCCATTACCCTTACTTGTTAGATTAATTTTAATGGCAAGTAATGAAAATTCGTTAATTTGCGATCCATTTAGTGGAAGTTCGACTACAGGGATTGCAGCCAATTTATTAAATAGAAAATTTATAGGTTTTGAAAAAGAAGATGAATTTATTAAAATTTCTGTAAATCGTAAAATAGAGTTAGAGAAAAATTTTCAAATGATTAAAAACAAGATTAACGATTTGAAAGTTTTAACAAAAGCAAATTTATTTCAAGAGGGGCTTTGATATGAAACTAGCTATTATAGATACAGGTTGTGCGAATTTAGCTTCACTTGCTTTTGCACTTGAGCGTTTAGGGCAAAAAAGTATCATCACGCATGATTTAAAAGAATTATCACAAGCAGATAAGCTTTTACTACCAGGGGTTGGCACCGCAGCTAAGGCGATGGAAAATTTACAAGCACTCAATTTAGAAAATTTTATCCAAACCACTACAAAACCACTTTTAGGTATTTGTCTTGGTATGCAAATTTTGGGTAAATTTTCAGAAGAATTACACCAAAAAACACTTGGTATTATGCCTTTTGATACACAAAAATTCCAAGAAAAAGCAAATTTTACTTTTCCTCATATGGGGTGGAATCAAGTATCAAGCACCCATGAGCTTTTTAAAGGCTTGAATGGGGCTTATTTTTATTTTGTGCATAGTTATTGTGTGAGTTTAAATGAATACACCATCGCAGAGTGTGAGTACTCTATTCAATTTAGTGCAAGTTTAAACAAAGACAATTTTTATGGCGTGCAGTTTCACCCTGAAAGAAGCGGCGAAGCGGGTGAAGTATTATTAAAAAATTTCATAAATATGTAGGTAAAAATGCAAACTCAAATCATCCCAGCATTAGACTTAATAGATGGCAAAGTAGTAAGACTTTATAAAGGTGATTATACTAAAAAACAAGAGTATGATTATGATCCTTTGACTAAATTTCAAGAGTATGAAGCACAAGGCATATCATGGCTTCATTTGGTGGATTTAGATGGTGCAAAAGATCCTAACAAAAGGCAATTACAACTCATAGAAAAATTAGCCTTAAATGTCAAAGTAAATTTGCAAGTAGGCGGAGGCATACGCACCAAAGATGAGGTTAAAGCTTTGCTTGATAGTGGAGTTAAACGCGTGGTTATAGGCTCTTTAGCTATTAAAGATAAAAAGCTTACCGAAACATTTTTGCAAGAATTTGGCACGCAAAAGCTAGTTTTGGCTTTAGATAGTATTTGTATAAATGATGAATTTTTTGTAGCCACTGATGCGTGGAGCAAAACTAGTGATGAAACTTTGTTTGATGTTTTAAATTTTTATCAAAACATCACACATATTTTATGCACTGATATTTCCAAAGATGGTACGATGAGTGGAACAAATATAGCTTTATACAAAGCTTTGCATGAAAAATTTCCAAATTTGCAAGTCCAAGCAAGTGGTGGCGTGGCAAGTTTGCAAGATTTTATCGATTTAAAAGGCATAGTAAGTGGGATCATCACAGGCAAAGCCTTGCTTGATGGAAAATTTAGCATTAAGGAGGCAATAGAGTGTCTAACAAATTGACTTACAAAGAATTGATTTTAGAAGTTTTAAAGCATGCTAAAAAACCTTTAGGGGTGAGTGAAATTTGGAAGGAGGCTTGCAACAAGGGTTTGGATAAAAAACTCACTAGTATAGGACAAACTCCAACTCAAACGCTTTGGAATCGTTTGCTTACTGGTAAGATTGATTGTATTAAAGCTTCTCAAAAACCCACTACATTTTGGTTGAGAGAAAGGCAAAGTGAGCTTTTAAATATTGATTTTTCAAATCAAATTGAAAAAGAATTGGAAAAACAAGAAAAAAACAAATTTCATGAAAGAGACTTGCATCCTTTGCTTGTAAAATACTTGTATGAAAATTCTGATTTTCGATTAAATTGTAAAACTATCTACCATGAAAAAAGTAAAAAAAGTGAAAGTGGTAAAGATAAATGGAATTATCCTGATGTAGTAGGAGTTTATTTTCCTTATGATGATTATCGAAAAGAAACGCTAGGGCTTTTGGAAAGCCTTAAGCAAAATAGCTACAAAATATTTTCTTTTGAACTAAAAATTGGTATTAATTTTTCAAATTTAAAAGAGTATTATTTTCAGGCTGTTAGCAATTCTAGTTGGGCAAATGAAGGTTATTTGGTAGTATTAAAAGAAATAGATAGTGAGGTTTTAAGTGAGCTTAGAAGGCTCAATCAAAGTTTTGGCATAGGTGTGATAAAGCTTGATAGCGAAGATATTTTAAACTCAAAAATTCTTCTTAGTGCAAAAGAAAAAGAGTTAGATATACAAACTATAGATATGCTTGTAGAAAAAAATGAAAATTTTAAAGAATTTATTGATGATATTAATAAACAAATAAAAGTTGGTATGGAAGTAAAAATTCATGCAAAATTCGATGAGATTAAGAACGATGAACAAATGCAAAAATACCTTAAAGAAAAATGTATTTTGGAGGAATAAATGCTTACAAAACGCATAATTGCATGTTTAGATGTAAAAGATGGTAGAGTGGTTAAAGGTGTGCAGTTTAAAAACCATGAAGATATGGGAGATGTTATAGAGCTTGCTAAATTTTACTCACAAAATGGCATTGATGAGCTTGTATTTTACGACATAGGAGCTTCAGCTAAAAATGAGCGTATTAATAGAGCTTGGGTAAGCAAAATAGCACAAAATATCTCCATACCATTTTGTGTTGCAGGAGGTATAAAAAGCGAAGATGACGCAAAAGATCTTTTAGCAAATGGAGCCGATAAAATTTCTATCAATTCTCCTGCTTTGAATGATCCAAATTTGATTGAGCGTCTTGCTAAAAATTTTGGTGTGCAATGTGTAGTCGTGGGCATAGACTCGTTTAAAGATGAAAATGGCGAGCTTTTAGTCTATAAATATACCGGAGATGAGAGCAAATCTCATCATAGTGGTAAAAAAACACTAGAATGGGTAAAGCAAGTATGTGAGCTAGGAGCTGGTGAAATCGTGCTAAATATGATGAATCAAGATGGCATGAGAAAGGGCTATGATCTTGATCAACTTGCCAAAGTTAGACAAATTTGCCCTGTGCCTTTGGTAGCAAGTGGTGGTGCAGGAGCTAAGGAGCATTTTTTGGACGCTTTTAAACTTGGTGTTGATGGAGCTTTAGCAGCTTCAGTGTTTCATAAAAAACTTATAGATATTAAAGAATTAAAACTATTTTTAAAAGATCAAGGCATACAAATTCGTATTTAAAAGGAAAAACTATGGGTGTAAATGAAGAAGAATTTATAAAAAGTATAAATTGGCAAAAGGTTGATGGGCTTGTTCCGGTGATCATTCAAGATTACCACTCGTGTGAAGTTTTAATGCAAGGTTATATGAACGAAGAAGCTTTAAAAGAAAGCTTTAAACATCAAAAAGTTGTGTTTTACTCACGCACTAAAGAGCGTTTGTGGATGAAAGGTGAGCAAAGTGGGAATTTCTTGCATATCATAGATATGGGACTTGATTGTGATAGAGATTGTATTTTAATCCTTGTAAAAGCTCAAGGCGCTACTTGTCATACAGGCGATACTTCTTGTTTTGAAACGCTTTCTAAAAAAGCTGATTTTGTATTTTTATCACGCCTTGAAAAGCTCATTTATTCAAGAAAAAATGCTACCCCAAATTCTTCTTATACAGCTGAACTTTTTGCAAAAGGCACTAAACGCATCGCACAAAAAGTAGGTGAAGAAGGCGTTGAAACCGCTTTAGCTGCTACTGTTAAAGATAAAGATGAATTAATCTGCGAAGCAGCAGACTTGCTTTATCATTTAGATGTTTTATTGGCTGATGCGGATTTGAGTTTAAATGATGTGATTGCTAAATTAAAAGAAAGAAATAAAAGTTAAGCGTGATTTCTCACGCTTAATTAAGCAATATTTTTGAAAAGATTCACTGACTATATCGAGTAATTTTAAAAAAACTTTACAAAATTTTACAAATGTCTTTTTGAAAAGTTATAGCAATTTTAATTTATTATGTTATAATAAATCATCATTGCATAGCGAGAAGTCGTCTAGCCGTTTATTTTTAGATTGACATCTCGTTATGTATAGTAGGGCTTTTATGAATAATTTTAGTGAAGATATAAACTTTTCTGTTATACAGCCTAGAAAAACTGCTGTTTTGGTAGATTTATCCTTTTTTATAGAAAGATATAACACTTTAAAACATATCAAAGATATGACTCCTGAAGAATTAGCTAAAAGATTATGTGTTTGAGTCTGTTAAAAGAAATAGAGATTATTTATATAGAGTCTATGTTTATGACTGCGAACCATTAAATAAAAATGTTCCTATACCGCCCATAGAAAAAACAGATAAATCATTAAATCTTGGAAAAACCGATACTTTTAAATTTAGAACTAGATTATTAGATTGTTTAAGACAGCAACCATATTTTGCTGTAAGATTGGGCGAGATTGATGAAAATAACTTCCAATGGAAAATCAAAAATTATGATAAATTTAAACAACTTTTATATAAAGAGATAGAAATCGATAGTTTAACTGAGGATGATTTTGTTTTAGATATTAGGCAAAAAGGTGTTGATATGAAAATAGGACTAGATATTGCTACTTTATCTATAAAAAAGCAAATTGAAAAAATCATTCTTATCACTGCAGATAGTGATTTTATACCAGCTATAAAACACGCAAGAAAAGAAGGGGTTATTGTTCAGTTAGATCCTATGAGAGTTTCAAATTCTCAAATCAAAAAAGGTTTATTAGAGCATATAGATATTCTTTCATCAGTCTTTAAAAATACTAGCAATTCTTAATTACACAATTCACATTATAAATTTATACAAGTTTTAGAAATATTTACATTTTTGGAACAATTCTTGCTTTTATTTTGCTAAGCAATAGAAGATTGTGAGATATTCACAAAGCAATATTTTTTAAAGGATTTAATCATGATGAGATCTCTTTGGGCTGGAGTTTCAGGGCTCCAAGCACACCAATACGCAATGGATGTAGAAGGTAACAACATCGCAAATGTTAATACTTTTGGTTTTAAGTATTCTCGTGCGGATTTCTCAACACTTATGAGTCAAACATCCAAAATAGCCACAGCTCCAGATGGAGACTTAGGTGGTAAAAACCCTATGCAAGTAGGTCTTGGAGCAGGTGTAAATTCTACTACAAGAATACATTCTCAAGGTAATATCCAAACTACAGACAAAAATACAGACTTAGCTATAAATGGAGATGGATTTTTCATCGTATCAAACGATGGTGGAACTACTCAGTTTTTTACTCGTGCAGGGGACTTTAAAACCGATGCAGTAGGAAATTTTGTAGATAATAACGGCTACACAGTCCAAGGGTGGAATTACAATCAAGAAACAGGACAAATAGATTCTTCAAAATCAGTAGAAGATATAGTCATCCCACCTGGTATGAGTATGCCAGCTAAAGCAAGTACTGTGGTGAGTCTTACTGCAAATTTGGATAGTGGTAATAGTTTGGGTTCAAATGCTTCTGCTAAACGCCCTATCTATGCTCTTGATTCTACTCATGGTAAAAGAAATGATATAGGTAAAGATATAAATGAAAATGATAGAGGCCATACAGAATTTTACACTACTTCTAAAAGTGGAGCCCAAGTAACCGAAAAAGGTGTGGATATGGGTGTAGTATTTAACGCTCAAGGTGAGGGCTTAAACCTACGCGATGGACAAGGTATTTGGGTAAGTTATGCAGATGCTAAGCATACATCAAATGTAAAAATGGATAAAGATTTACCATCAGATCCTACCAAATGGGAGCAAAATCAAACTTATACTTTTTGGGGTTATGAAGGAGGCGGAGAAGCCGTTTTAGATATAACCATCAATGGAGTTCGCATTGAAGCAAAGGGTGTGGGTAAAGATACTTTTTTAAATGCTATCAATGCTAAGACAGCTGAAACAGGAGTGGTAGCTTCTATAGTGAATAATCAATTTGTATTCACTAATGATAATAGCACCGGAACCACAGCAAAATCTAAAAATTTAGATATTACAGTAGGTGGCGAAAATACAGTGGGTTATCAAGTTAGAGTTAATCAAAAAGTTGAAAATAATGTAACTCCAGATCAAGCACTTCAAGTTAATGCTACTGCTTTTAATAACAATCCACAAGCAGCTATTTTAGGAACAACTGAAAATAATCAATTCAAAAACAGCGTTCAAGTGGTAACTGCTCATGAGTATATCTATAGTAAAAATGGAGTAGACATAGGGCCAAATCCAAATCCGGGTGCAAATCCACCAGCTAATGCAAATATGCCAACTGCGAATGGTCAAAGAAGGTTTCATACTACTGAAGACTTAAGAGAGCTTTTGCAAAGAGATGCAAGATGGGGTGTGGATTATGATGGTGATGGCTCGTTGGAAAATATAAACAATGGTGATGCTAAAGGAGAAGATGCTAATCCTTTAGTGGAAGTAGTAGTAGAAAGCGATGGTAGGTTTAAAATCACCAATCCTACAGGTGGCAAAGATATGACTTTTAAAGTTACAGGCTATTCTAATGAAGCAAATAAAATCGCTACAAATGATAAATTCACAGCGATGTTTAGTGCCTTAGATGGAAATTTCAACGCAGGAAATAATGAAAAATACTCTCAAGACATGTATTTATCAGCGCATACTGCGAGTATAGAAATTTTTGATTCTTTGGGAAGTAGGCATGAATTAACTGTTCAATTTACTAAAGAAACTAAAACTGCAGATGGTGGGGCTGAATGGTCCATCATCATTTCAGTTCCTGAACCTGCTGAGATTAATTTTAGTGGAGATGGAGCTCCAGGAAATATTTTAGTGGGTAATTTAAAATTTGGAAATGATGGCTCTTTACAAAGTTATACTCCAAATGTGATCAATTTTACAGGAAATAACGGCTCAAAACCTGATCAAGTAGTAAAACTTGACTTTGGAACAACTGGAGCTTTTAATGGTTTAACAAGCTATGATAAAGACTCAGCCACTACAAAACAAGAAACAGACGGATACACAGGCGGTAATCTAAAGCCAGATGCGTTAAGAACAGATGAAAATGGTTATGTGTATGGAGAATTTACAAATGGAAAAACTCTAGCTTTAGCTAAAGTAGCACTTGCATCTTTCCCAAATAATATGGGTCTTGAAGAAATGGGCAATAACCTTTTCAAAGCTACTGCAAACTCAGGAACTCCTACCATAGGACATGCTGGAGAAGGTGGTAGAGGAGGATTAAAATCTTCTGCGATAGAGATGTCGAATGTGGATTTGAGTCGTTCATTAACTCAGCTTATCGTTATACAAAGAGGATATCAAGCAAGTTCTAAGACTATCACTACAAGTGATCAGCTTTTAAATACTTTGCTTCAATTAAAACAATAATTCTAACCCAAGGTTTTAAAGCCTTGGGATCAAGCTTTACAAGGTTATCGAGGTAGCCTTGTAATACTTGATAGCCTTGAAGCCTTCAATCTATTGCTAACTCACTTCTTTTTTGCCTTAAGGAGTGGGTAGCATGATTTGTATATCGACAAAATAAAATAAAATTTTATGAGCTTTGATTTTTAAAATTTATCATTAGTGGTTCTAGCCATTTAGTGGTTTCAAATACTTCTAGTTTGTTGTTTTTAAATTCTAAGAGTTTTTTATAATTTTGAGTATTGTCAAAAATAGTGATGTGATTGCAAAATTTTGCAATGATGTTAAAATTTTTTAAAGACTCGTGGTATCTTTTTTCTATGAGTTCTTCTTTTATATCGTGTCCACCCTTAGCCACGCGAATCTTAACTCTTTGTTTTGCTGTGCTTGGAGAATCCAATCCTATATAGTAAAGGTTTATAGTGTAAGAATTTTTTTGTAACTTTTTGAATAAAGATAAAATACTAGTGCCACAAAGTGTAGTTTCTTGGTTAAAATCATAAGCTTTTTTGATATAGTTTTCACGCATTTTAATGGCTATCCTTGAAGCTCTAAATTGATCTTCTTGATTTTTCCAATCGCCAAAACTACTTACAATCTCATCGATGTTGATTCTAAGCCCAAAATCTTTGCTTTTTTCAAGTTCATTATAATATAAGGTAGTTTTTCCAGATCCATTAACTCCTGCAAAAATAGTAGCTATTTTTTTCATTGATAAAGCCTTTGTTGAATGATGTGAAATTTTAACATAAATTGTTTATAAGCATTTTGAAAACAAATATAAAGTTTTTTCACAAATACACGATATAGCTAGTGAATCTTTTCAAAAATATTGCTTAATTAAGTGCGAGAAATCGCACTTAACTTCTTTTTGATTTTATTTAACTTTCTTTTATTGGTTAATCTTAAATACGAAACTAAAGATAAAAATGCACAAGTGCCTAAAATAACTGATAAAAATATAGGTGTATTCGCATTTAAAAGACTGACAAAAAATGCCATCATGCCTGCCATGGCAAATTGCGCTCCACCTAAGAGCGCTGAAGCACTTCCTGCGTTTTGTTTTGATCTTGCCATAGCTAAGGTTGTAGTATTTGGCAGGATAAAGCCTAAGCTTGCTATGATAAAGCACAAAGGAATTTCAAAAACCCAAAAGCCTAAATCAAAAGTTGCTCCTAAAATGAGTAAAAAAGTTAAAAAAGTAATCATCATAAGTGCTCTAGGGAGTATATAATAAGGAGAAAATCTAAGGACTAATCTTGCATTGATGTTGGCACATATAACAAAACTTAAAGCATGCGCTCCAAAAAGTGCGGCATATTGTTGAGGGCTAAGCTCAAAAAAACGCGTAAAAACAAAAGATGAGCCAGTTAAATAAGCAAAAAATCCCGCAAAGATTAAATTGCCACAAAGTAAATATGCCACAAAACGACGATCTTTTAAGACTTTTTTGTAACTTTTCGTAACTTCCTTGTGATTGAATGTTTTATTTTGAGTGTTGTGGTTGCTTTCCTTAAGTGCAAAAATAACAAGTAAAAATAAAATAAACCCTAAGATGAATAGTGTCAAAAATATACTACGCCAAGAAAAAAATTCTAGCAAAATTCCGCCAAAGGTAGGAGAGAGCATAGGAGCTAAAGAAGTAAAAACCATCATTAAAGCATAAACTCCTGCTGCTTCTTTAAGCTCAAAAACATCATTTACTATAGCCCTTGCTACGACTACGCCCACACAACCTCCCAAAGCTTCAAAAAAACGCAAAGCTATAAAAGCATGAATGGAATCAACCAAAACACAAGCAATACTTGAAGAAATGAAAATAAAAAGTCCTATATATAAGGGTTTTTTTCTGCCATATACATCACTTAATGGCCCATAAAAAAGCTGACCTAAAGAAAAGGCTATGAAAAAACTTGCAAGGGAAAGTTGAGTATAAAAAGAATTGGTTTGAAAGCTTTTTTCTACTTCATTTAGTGCAGGTAAATACATATCAGTTGAAAGTGGCGCTATGGCAGACAAAAAGCCTAGTATGAAAATGAGTTTGATTTTTTCAAAACCTTTGATTTGCGTGTGCTTTTGCATATGAAGTCCTATGATTTTTTTATCATTGTATAGCAAAAAGTCTAAAATAAATAATAATTTACATTTTTTAAAGGCAAATAAGATAAAATTAAACTAAAAATAATCAAGGAAAAGTTATGAATATGCCTTTTAGTGATGAGGAGTTAATCGAACCTGTCAAAGCAAGTTTGGCTAAAACCATGCATATTTTAGAAAATGATGGCGGGGGACTTGATTTTTTGGGTGTTAAAAATGGTGTAGTTTATGTGAAGTTAATCGGAGCTTGTCATGGCTGTCCTTCAAGTGGAACAACTTTAAAATACGGATTAGAAAAGCAGCTTAAAATCGACATACATCCAGATATCACCATAGTAAATTTAGTAGGTGGAGAAAGCGAATTTGCAAAATTATAAAAAAATAGCCATAGAGTGTTTTTATAAAAAAGATTTTAAAAATGCCAAGATGTATTTTTCTCTTGCGTATGAAAAGCATAAAAATAAAAGGCTTTTAACTTTTATCAATATTTGCGACTTAGCGTTAAAAAGCCCTGAAGAAGCGTTTGTGTTTTTTGAATTTTTTATGCAAAATTATAAAAATACTAAAGTAGATAAAGACTTAGAAAAACTTATTAATCTTAGTCAAAGTGTGCAGTATGAAGAAGATAGTGAGGATTTTGAAGGTTTGAGTTATCAAGATTTTTTATTTAGTGAAGCAAAAGTTGGATTTAAACAAGCTTTGGAAAATGTTATAATATCTAATAAACTTATCATTAATGATAAAGAAGATTTTGTGGATTTTTTAGAAAAGCTTTTAGAACATGGTTATAAAGATATGCTTGTTGCTTATATGGAAGATGTTTCGGCGCATTTTTATTCTAATTATAGATTTATCAAGCTTAGTGAGAAAATCAAGGAATTAAATTATGATAGTAAGGATTGATAATACTTTTATTTGTGATAATTCTAACGAATGTGAAAAAGGGTGTTATTTTTTAAAAACTGCACAAAATGAAAAATTTCTTCATCAGGCTTTAGAAAAAGAAGCAAAGATTATCAGTATTGATGAGGTTAAAAAGCTTTTAAATATCGATGAAAATATCCAAATTATAGGCATTACAGGAACCAATGGTAAAACAACCACCGCAGGTGCGATTTATTCTATTTTGCTTGATTTGGGTTATAAATGTGCTTTGATGGGAACTAGGGGAAGTTATATCAATGATAAAAATATCGCTCCAAAAGGCTTAACTACTGCTCCTATTTTGCAAACTTTAGAACTTTTGTCTTTAGCATCCAAGGAAAAATGTGAATTTTTAATCATGGAAGTAAGTTCGCATGCTTTGGTGCAAAACCGTATTGAAGGACTTGAGTTTAAGGCTAAAATTTTTACTAATATCACTCAAGATCATTTAGACTTTCATGGAAATTTTGAAAATTATAAACAAGCAAAAGAAAGTTTTTTTACCGATGAGTGTATGAAATTTATCAACAAAGATGCAAAAGCTATTAATTTTAATGTTAAAGGTGCTTTTACTTATGGAGTGGAAAATCCAAGCTATTATCACATCAAAGCTTATGCTTTAAAAAATGGCATAGAAGCGGTAGTAAATTTTGGCAAAGAAAATTTTATGATTGACTCTTCTTTGGTGGGACTTTTTAATCTTTATAATCTTTTAGCTGCAAGTGCTTGTGTGAATGAACTTGTTAAGCCAAATTTAAAAGAGCTTGAAAAGGCTATTGGTAATTTTGGTGGCATAGAAGGTAGAATGCAAGTGGTTGCAAAAGATGTGATTGTAGATTTTGCACATACACCAGATGGTATAGAAAAGGTTTTAGATACTTTAAAATATCGCAATTTGATTGTGGTTTTTGGAGCGGGTGGAAATAGAGATAAAACCAAGCGTCCTTTAATGGCAAAAATTGCAAAACATTATGCTAAAACACTCATCATTACAAGCGATAATCCTCGCTTTGAAGAGCCCATGGATATTATTAGTGATATTTTAAGTGGTGTAGAAAAAGATGAAAGCATTCTAGTAGAATGTGATAGAAAAGAAGCGATTAAAAAAGCTTTAAAACTTAAAACAAAAGATGATTTTGTGGTGATTTTAGGTAAGGGTGATGAAACTTATCAAGAAATTAAGGGTGTAAAATACCCTTTTAATGATAAAGAAGCAGTATTAGAGATATTAAATGAAGGAAAATAAATGTTTGAAAATATGGATTTTTCTAAAATGGGTGAGCTTTTAACTAAGGCTCAAGAAAAAGCAAATGAATTAGAGCAAGAAGCTTTAAAAAAAGAATTTAGCGCAAAAAGCGGTGGTGGCTTAGTTAAAGTTAGTGCAAATGGTAAAGGCGAAATTATCGATATAAACGTTGATGATTCTTTGCTAGAAGATAAAGAATCAATGCAAATTTTATTAATAGCTGCTATTAATGATGTGTTCAAAATGGTAGAACAAAATAAAAAATCAATGGCTAGTAATTTATTTAGCGGAATGGGAATGCTATGAGAATTTTGCTTTGTATTTTAGGTATAGTTGGATTGGTTTTTGCTATACCAAGACCGACTTTTAATGATTTTTTGGGTTGTTATGAAAAAAATAAAGCTAGTATGTTGATTTATGAAGGCTTACCTGCTTTTGCTTTAAATGAAAATACTTTAGCAGTAGTTAAAACTAAAAATGCAAAATTAAACAGTTATGCCAAATATGATCCTTTTTTAAATTTGTATTTAGTAAAAACTGATTTTAGTTTAATCCCTGCACCTATGGGAAATGAAGAAGATTTAACACGCAATAGCTGGGTGGGAATTTTAGATAATAATCAAAGCTATATAGGGCATTTGAAGTATTTTGGACAAAACTTAACAGAACGCGATCAGCTTGATTTTACTTCTAAGATCGGAGAATTAAATTCGCCTTGTTGTAAAATGCTAGGTATTACTTTAGATAATGGTAAGCTTATAGGAAATCGTTATTTAAAACATTTTGCAAAATATCCTGATGTATATTGGGGTGATATCGGTGTAGATTTTGATATGCGTGATGGTAAAATTTATGTTAAAAATGTACGCAAAAACGGACAATTTTTACTTAATGATGAGTTAGTTAGTGTGGATGGTCAAGTTTATGATGATCTAAGAAAACTGAATGAGAAAATTTTATTTGCTGATCGTGGTGCAACTTTATACTTTAATGTATTAAGAGATAATAAAGATGTTAATATCTCCACTATGGTTTTTGATAAGGATTTGGGTATATTTGCTAAACCTAAAAAAGTGGTTCAAGCTAAGCCAAGTTCTTTTTATAGCAATATAGGATTACGCGTAGATATGAAAATGAATGTTACAGAAGTCACTCCAAATTCTAAAGCACAAATGGCTGGATTTTTAAAAGGGGATAAAATCCTAAGAATTAATAATCAAAAAATCAATAATTTCAATGAACTTCAAGCCATATTAACTCAAGCTAATACTTTTGATGTTTTAATCTCAAGACAAGCGACAAATATCCCTTCGGCTATAAATAATGATTTTGAACATTTTAATAAAGGATATTTTGACTTTTTTATAAGGTTAAATAAGTGATTTTGCAAAAATTCAAACAACATTTAGAGCAAAACTTTCCCAAAGCAGAGGGTTTTCATCCTTTTTTCAATGAGGCTTTAAAATGGATGCTAGAAGCTGGTGGAAAGCATTTTAGAGCCCAACTTCTTTTGGGTATAGTTAATGTAAAAAATTCTACTTTGCTTGATAAAGCTTTAAATGCTGCCTTGGCTTTGGAATTTATCCATACTTACTCTTTAATACATGATGATTTACCTGCTATGGATAATGCTTCTTTGCGTAGAGGAAAACAAACTTTACACAAAAAATATGATGAAACCACTGCTATTTTAGTGGGTGATGCTTTGAATACTGAAGCTTTTTTACTGCTTTCAAGGCTTGACTTAAAAGAAAGTGTAAAAATAAAACTTATAGAAAGCTTAGCTTTTAATGCTGGGCTTGGTGGTATGATCATCGGTCAGGCGATTGATTGTTATTTTGAAGATCAGCTGCTAAATTTAGAACAAGTTGAGTTTTTGCATATTCATAAAACTGCAAGATTAATCGCAGCGGCTTTAAAAATGGGTTGTGAAATTTGTGAGTTAGATGAAAAAGAATGCGAGCAAATTTATGAAATAGGACTTTTGATAGGGTTAGTTTTTCAAATTAAAGATGACATTATCGATGCGACTTTAGATACTCAAGAAGCAGGTAAGCCAACTCATAATGACTTGCACAAAAATTCTTTTGTGAAACTTTTGGGTTTAGAGGGTGCTAAAAAGGCAAAAGATGATAAAATTGCATTATGCGAAGAAAAAATGAAAAATTTAGATTCTAAGCTTGCTAATGAGCTTCAAATTTTGATTGATAAATATTTAAAGGGTTAAAAATGTTACAAAAACAAGCTAATACGATAAGATTTTTATGTGCAGATATGGTGCAAAAAGCAAATTCAGGTCACCCAGGCGCTCCAATGGGTTTAGCAGATATTATAAGTGTTTTAAGTACCCATTTGGTACATAATCCAAAAGATCCAACTTGGTTAAACCGTGATAGATTAGTTTTTTCAGGCGGTCATGCAAGTGCCTTGCTTTATAGTTTTTTACATTTGAGTGGTTATGATATAAGTTTAGAAGATTTAAAAAATTTCCGCCAATTACACTCTAAAACTCCAGGCCATCCTGAAATTTTTACCCCAGGAGTTGAGATTGCTACAGGGCCTTTAGGACAAGGTATTGCAAATGCGGTGGGTTTTGCTATGGCTGCTAAAAAAGCAAGCTTGCTTTTGGGCGAAGATATTATCAATCACAAAGTGTATTGTTTATGTGGTGATGGAGACTTGCAAGAAGGAATTTCTTATGAAGCTTGTTCTTTAGCAGGCGTGCATAATCTTGATAATTTAATCATTATTTATGATAGCAATAATATTTCAATCGAAGGTGATGTGGCAATCGCCTTTAATGAAAATGTAAAAGAGCGTTTTAGAGCGCAAAATTTTGAAGTACTTGAAATAGATGGGCATGATTTTGAGCAAATTGACTTAGCGTTAAAAACTGCTAAAGAAAGTAAAAAGCCTTGCTTGATTATCGCACATACTACCATAGCAAAAGGCGCTTTGGATCTTGAAGGAAGTCATCATTCTCACGGAGCACCTTTAGGTGAAGAGCTTATTAAAAAAGCAAAAGAAGCTTTAGGTTTTGATCCACAAAAAACTTTTGAAATTCCAGAAGAGGTTAAAATTCGCTTTAGCGGGGCAATAGAACTTGGAGATTTAGCACAAGCTAAATGGCAAGATAAGGTTAATAAGCTTGATCCTTCAAAACAAGCTTTGTTAAAAGAGCTTTTAGATCCTGATTTTTCAAAAATACAATTTCCTGATTTTAAAGGACAAGATCTAGCTACTAGAGATAGCAATGGTATGATTTTAAATGCTATAGCTAAAGCCTTACCGGGATTTTTAGGTGGTAGTGCAGATTTAGGCCCATCAAATAAAACTGAACTTAAAGATATGGGTGATTTTCCAAATGGTAAAAATATCCATTATGGCATAAGAGAGCATGCAATGGCTGCGATATCAAATGCTTTTGCAAGATATGGTTTGTTTATGCCTTATTGTGCTACATTTTTTATATTTAGTGAGTATTTAAAACCTGCTGCAAGAATAGCAGCTTTGATGAAAGTTAAACATTTTTTCATCTTTACTCATGATAGCATAGGGGTTGGTGAAGATGGTCCAACACACCAACCTATAGAGCAGCTTAGTACTTTTAGAGCTATGCCAAATTCACTAACATTTAGAGTAGCTGATGGGGTTGAAAATGTAAAAGCATGGCAAATAGCACTTAAAACTAATATGCCAAGTGTTTTTGTTTTATCGCGTCAAAAATTAAGTGCTTTAAGTGAGCCTATTTTTGGAGATGTGGAAAATGGGGCTTATTTGCTAGAAGAAAATACCAATGCGCAATTTACACTTTTAGCTAGTGGTAGTGAGGTGTCATTGTGTCTAAAAGTAGCTAAGCTTTTAAAAGAAAAAGGCGTGATTGCGAATGTGGTTTCTATGCCATGTTATGAATTATTTATCGCTCAAGAAAAATTATACAAAGAAAGAATTTTACAAGGTAAGGTTATAGGTGTGGAAGCTGCAAATTCAAACGAGCTTTATAGAATTTGTGATGAGGTGTATGGTATAGAAAGTTTTGGTGAAAGTGGAAAAGATAAAGATGTATTTGAGTATTTTGGATTTAGTGAAGAGAAGTTAAGCTCTTATATTTTAAGTTTATGTGATGAAAAATAAAATCATCAAAGATGTTAAAAATCAAGAATGCATTTTTAGCGTCTTTGGTATATGGGATAAAACTAGCGTAGGAAAATTGGAAAAATTAGATTTTCCTACTCAAAAAAATATTATTTTTGATTTTGCAAATTTAGATTTTATAGACACTGCTGGGATTAGGTATTTTTTAGCTTTAGAAAATGAGTTAAAGCAAAAAGATTTTGAGCTTAGTAGGATAAATCTCAAAAGCGAACATGCTAAACTTTTTGAACTTTGTCAAAAACATTACAAAAGCTTTCATAATTCTCATGAAAATAAAAAAACAATCAAAGATTTTTTTGAAAATTTAGGAAAAAAAGTTGTTGATTGTTTTGTGCTTTTAGTGCAGTTTTTAAATTTTATAGGGCTTATTAATTATACTTGTTTAAAAACACTTTTAAATCCTAAAAAACTTCGTTTTAAAGCATTTTTATATCATGTAGAAAATAGTGCCATTAATGCTTTGCCTATCATTATGTTAACTTCATTACTTGTAGGTGTGGTACTTGCTTATCAAGCTGCGTATCAACTTGCACAATTTGGTGCGAATATTTATATTGTTGATTTAATGGGAATTTCTGCTACTAGAGAACTTGCACCGTTAATTAGTGCTATTGTTATTGCAGGAAGAAGTGCAAGTTCTTACACAGCTCAAATTGGAGTGATGAAACTTACTGATGAGATCGATGCTATGAAAACTATGGGCTTTAAAGAAAGTGAGTTTATTATTTTACCCAGGGTTTTAGCTTTAGCATTTGCTATGCCTTTGGTGGTGATAGTAGCTGATATTTTAAGTATTATAGGTGGAATTGTAGTTGCTTGGTTTAGTTTAGAAATTAGTGTGAGTGAATTTATGGGTCGTTTTAAAGAAGCAGTGGAGTTAAGACATATTCTCATAGGACTTATAAAAGCACCTATTTTTGGATTTTTAATTGCTTCTATTGCTTGTTTTAGAGGATTTTTTGTACAAAAAACTACTGAGAGCATAGGTGTTTATACAACAAAAAGTGTGGTAAATGCTATTTTTTGGGTGATAGCTTTTGATGCAATTTTTTCAATATTTTTAACAAAGGCTGGATTTTGATCATAAAAGCCAAAAGTATTAGCACTTATTTTGGAAGTAAATGTGTGCATGATGGTATTAGTTTTGAAGTGCAAGATAATGAAATTTTTGGCATTTTAGGTGGTAGTGGTAGCGGTAAATCTGTGCTTTTAAGACAAATGCTAATGCTTGAGCATTTTGATAAGGGCGAGTATGAAATTTTAGGTAAGAGATTAAAAAATATAAGCGATGAAGATGCTTTGTTTTTGCAAAAACAATGGGGTGTTGTTTTTCAATATGGGGCATTGTTTAGCTTTTTTAATATCCTTGAAAATATTAGCATACCCTTGGTTGAATACACAAAGCTTAATAAAAATGACATTAAAGAAATAGTTATGATGAAGCTTAAGATGGTGGGGCTTGATGAAAGTGTAGCTAAACTTTATCCTAGTGAAATAAGCGGAGGTATGAAAAAAAGAGTAGCTATAGCCAGGGCTTTAGCGCTTGATAGTAAATTACTTTTTTTAGATGAACCAACTTCAGGGCTTGATCCTTATAGTTCAAGAGAATTTGATGAGTTGCTTTTGAGTTTAAAACAAAGTTTTAAATTGTGTGTGATTTTAATTACTCATGACAAAGAGAGTATGAGAAATGTTTTAAATCGCTTTTTGATTATAGAGGATAAAAAAGTTGGTTTTTTAGGAAATATTGAGGCTTTACAAGAGCAAAATCTAAGACTTTATGAGAGGTTTATGCAATAATGGAGAATAAAGCAAATTATATTTTGATTGGAGTTTTTGTTAGTGTATTATTTTTTATCAGTTTGTATTTTATAATTTGGTATGGAAATTTAAAAGATGAGAAATCTTTTAAATATTATGAAATCTATATGGAAGAATCAGTCGCAGGGCTTAGTGTAAAAGCTCCAGTTAAATTTTTAGGAGTTGATGTTGGTAGTGTTGAAAATATTAGCATAGATAGCTCAAGCAAGCAGTTAAGAGTAAAAATTTTAGTCAAACTTGATTCAAATTTAGTAGTTAAAACAGATACTTATGCAAGCCTGCAAATTCAAGGTATAACAGGCTTTAAATTTATTCAGCTTGCAGGGGGTAGCGAAGAGGCTAGTGTTTTAAAAACAAATGGCGATGTTTATCCTATTATAAAATCAAAAGTAAGTTTTTTTACGAATATAGATAAGCAAGCAAATAATCTTTTAGAACTTATTAATGTTTCAAAAGTTAAGTTAGAAAATCTTTTGAATGATAAAAATTTAAAAAACATAGAACAAATTTTACAAAATTCATCCGATCTTTTTGCGTATTTAAATGCTAATACACCGATTTTTTTAGAAAATTTAAGTAAAACAAGCTCTAAACTTGGTAAAAGTTCAGATGATTTTTCAATTTTTTTAAACAATGCTAATAGTCAACTTAATGAACTCAATAAAAGCAGAATGCTTTTAAATGAAAATTTAGATATTTTAAGAGTTTTATTTTTAGACTTTACTCAATTATTAAAAAATTTAAAGCAAAATCCTTCAGATGTAATTTATAAAGATAAAGCCATTCAATATGCCCCAGGAGAATAAAATGAAATTTTTATATACTAGTTTAATAGCTATTTTTTTTAGTGCTTGTTCTTTAATTAATCCAAGTCAAACTTTGCCTGCAAATAAATATTTTAGTATTAATTTAGAAAAGTTAGAGCAAAGTCAAAATAAAATGAAAAATTCTACTATCATAGTTTCTTTACCTAAGGGCTTAGCTTATACTAATGAAATTTTTTATAAAAAAAATCATGTTATTAATGCTTATGCTTATCATTTTTGGAAACAAAACCCCGCGTTGATGATAAAAGATTTTTTAGAGTTTCACTTGCAAGATTTAAATGCATTTAAAGCAGTATTAAATCAAGATAGCCTAGCAAGTGCTGATTATGTTTTAGAAAGTAAGGTGGATATATTAGAGCAAGATTTTAGCGATGAGGTGCATTCTAAAATAAAATTAGGTATTAATTTAAATTGGGTGCATATTAATACTAAAAAACTCTTGGCTAGTGAATATTTTTATTATGAAAAAAAATTAACCGACAATGCGCCTGAAGTTTTGATCCAAAATTACAATGAGCTTTTTATGCTATTTGCTAAAGATTTTAGGCTTTGGATTAGTCAAAATTTGGAATAAAAAATGCTTCCCTTGTTATAGCAATAACAAGGAAGGTGTAATCATGAGAGATGAATTAGAAATCTTACAAAAACATTTAGGACAAGTAGGTTCTAGTATAGAAGGTGCAAATTTAAAACACCAAACACAAAAATTTAGCGAAGATATCACCGATGCAAATGATTTTGTAGGTGCGTTGCAAATTTTAGATTCTTCTTTGAAAAAAATTTCAAAAATTTTAGAAGATAAAAATTATGAAGATGTACAAGATAAAGTATTGATCGCAAGTGAAAGCTTAAAGATAGTAGATAATTGTTCTTTTTTGGGTAATGCTTTATTTGATAATAATTATAATGTCAATGTTGGCTCAAAGGCATTTGCGTTTGAAATTTATAATCCTTTGAAAATTTTAGAAACAAGCGACTATGAAGGTATGAAAGCTTATATTGAAGATAAAAGAGAAGAAATTGCTTCTATGCTTTCAGAACTTGCAGTGGCTATTGCTAGTTATAGTCCAAGCCAAAGTTTTGGTGGAACAAGTTTTGATTCTATGGGCGATTTTGATTTTACTAAACTTTTTAAATAATACTAAAGGCAAAAGCCTTTAGTATGGTTAGTGAATAACTCCACAAGCCATTCTAGCACCACCTCCACCAAGTGCAGCTGGGTGATCACTGTGATTATCCCCGCCAAAATGTATCATTAAAGCATGGTTTTTTAATTCATCAAGGGTTTTGATCTTTGGTGCTAATACAGGATTAGTTGCTTTTCCATCTTTTTCAACATAAAGTGGTGGTAAATCACCTTTATGACCTTTATCATCCCATGGGCTTGAGTGTGCGTCAGTTTTTTCAGGATCCCAGTGTCCTCCTGCTTTCATTCCTAGACCTTTGTCGGTTGCTCCACAATCTGCATTTGCATGTACATGAAAGCCATGAATTCCACTTTCTAAACCTTGAAGATTTGGGTAAAATGCTACTCCATAAGGGGTTTGCACTGCTACGATTTCTCCTGCATCTTTATTTGCTTTTTTGTCAAGAACTTGCATTTTGATAAGTAAATGTTCTTTTTGCGCTTTTGGATTAAAATTTTCTAAATTTGCCCCAAATAAAAAGCTTGATGCTAGTAATGAACCTAGTATGATTTTTTTCATTATTTCTCCTTTTTGTAAAAAAATTGTTTTATTGTAACATATATTAGAAAGAAAAAATTATTTTTATTGTCTTTTATAAATTAAAATAATCAAAAAACTTATAAAAAAAGGTAGAAATTGATTTTTCCAAAAGACTTAGAAAAAATGAGTAAAAATACAGTAAAAAATTCTTTATTTTCCTTGTGTTGGTATGTTAAAAATACTTCTACTTGTGTAAGTCAAGAAGTGTTGTTTGAAGATTATGCTTTGGTTTATATTTTAAATGGAAGCAAAAGTATCCATAGTATGGATAATCACTTTAGTGTGAAACAAGATGAGCTTGTATTTTTTACTAAGAACTCTTTTTCGATTCGGGATTATCTTGATACTGAAGGCAAGTACGAGTCTATTATTTTATGTTTTAAAGAAAGCATTTTGGTGGAATTTGTTTTTAAATACAAAGAATTAATCTTAAAACTAGATACATCAAAATACAATAAAAGCTTATTTGGTTTAAAAGCTGATCTTATAACAAAAAGCATATTTGAATCTTTTTTGCCTTGTATAGATAGTGCTTGTGTTTATAATGAGCGTTTGTTTAAGTTAAAATTTGAAGAATTGTTTTTGTCTTTATTATATAGTGAGGATAATGCAGAATTTCTAGCTTTTTTAAAGATGGTTTTAAGTGGTTTTAAACTAGAGCTTTATCAGATGTTTGCATATTGTCAAAATGATTTTGAAAATGTAGCTTCTATGGCAAAATTTAGCAAGATGGACATAGCAAGTTTTAGTCGTAATTTCAAGCAAAGTTTTGGCATTAGCGCAAAAGAATGGCTTGATAATAAGCGTTTTGAAAAGGCTAAATTTCTACTTGAATTTTCTACGAAAAATATTACTCAAATTTGTCATGAGCTTGGCTTTAATTCACCTGCTTGGTTTATAGCAAGATATAAAAAAAGATATGGTATTACTCCAAAACAAGAGCAAAAATCAAAAAACTTATATTTTTTATCCCAAAAATGATAGATTTTATTTTAAATTTTTACTAGAATTTTTAATAAAATTTAAGAAAGGTAACATCATGAGAAAAAATATCTTAGCTTTGGCTTTGTTTGCATTTTGCGGTGCAAATGCTTTGGAAATTCAAAAATTTAAAGGATTTTCGCATCCTGAGAGTGTGTATGTAGATGAAAGTGTAGTTTATGTGTCAAATGTGGGAAAAAAGCTAGCCCCACTAGATAAAGATAACGATGGATTTATATCTAAACTAGATTCAAATGGAAAGATTTTAGAATTAGAGTTTATTAAAAATCTTCATGCACCAAAAGGTATGTCTAAAATAGGCAATACTTTATATGTGGTGGATATTGATGTAGTTTATGGTTTTGATGTGGTAAATAAAAAAGAGGTTTTTAAACTTCCTATAAACAATGCGGTTTTTTTAAATGATATAGCGGTTTTAAATGATGATGTTTTGTTGGTTAGTGATACGGGCACAGGATATATTCACAAAGTGTATTTAAAAACAAAAAAATATGAAAATTTCATTCATTTAGATCCAAAATACGGTGGACCAAATGGATTGTTGATAGATAAAAACTCCTTGCTTGTAGCTGGTTATGATCCAAGTGATAAATCAGGTGGAAAGGTGATTTGTATAGATTTACAATCTAAAAAAATTCAAGAATTAAGTTCAAAAATAGAACAATTTGATGGTATAGTATATGATAAAAATAAAAATCTTTTAGTGTCAAGTTGGGGTAAAAATTTACAAGGTTATATCTACAAGATAAAAGATAATAAGGAAGAAAAATTAAAGTTAGATTATATTCAAGGGCCTGCGGATATGTTTTTTGATGGAGAATATTTATGGATACCAAAAATGGCAGAAAATGCGATTGTGAAAATTAAATTATAAGAACTTTTAAGCTTAAGGGCTTAAAAGTTGATGTTTTTTGATTTGCTTTTATATGTTTAGAATATGAAGCAAATCAAGAGTTTAAATCCCAATCAATCGGCGTTTTAGAAAGTTTTGATAAAATGATATTGCTTTGGGAGAAGTGTTTACAGCCCAAAAAAGCATTTCTTGCCAATGGAGAAGGGTGTGCTGCTTCTAAGATATAATGTTTTTGTGTATTGATTAAGGATTTTTTATTTTTAGCATAATTTCCCCAAAGTAAAAATATCAAATCTTCTTTTTCATCGCTAAGTTTTGATATAACTGCATCGGTAAATTTTTGCCACCCAAAATGAGCGTGCGAGGTAGGTTTGTTAGCTTCTACACTTAAGATAGAATTTAAAAGCAAAACCCCCTGTTTTGCCCATTTGCTTAAATCACCATGCTTTGCCATAGGGATGTTTAAATCATCTTGCAATTCTTTGTAGATATTAAGCAAAGAAGGTGGAATTTTCACTCCATTTGGCACGCTAAAGCTTAATCCCATAGCTTGATTTGGATTGTGGTAAGGATCTTGCCCTAAAAGTATGATTTTTAGATCTTTTAATGGGGCAAGGTTAAAAGCATTAAAAGTTAAATGAGCAGGCGGATAGATGGTTTTTTTTGCATGAAATGCTTGAATATAATGAGATTTGATTTCTAAAAAATATGGTTTTAAGAATTCATCTTTTAGAAATTCTTTCCATGATGGTTCGATTTTGATCTGATCTAAATAAATTTCCATTTTTATCCTTGCCAAGAAAGTATAAATTCACTTCCTTTATTTTCCTTGCTTATTACTTTTATGTTGATATTGTTTTTATCTGCAATTTGCTTGACTAAATTTAAGCCTATACCAAAACCGCCTTGATCTTGATTAAAGCGTTTATAGCGTGTAAAAATTTGAGCTATTTCTTTAGTATTCATACCTTGACCCTCATCTTTAATACTAAGCATATTTTGCTGTAAAGAAATGTAAATTTTTTTATGAGTATTGGTGTATTTTATAGCATTACTTAAGAGATTGTCAAATAAAATTTGAATTTCTTCTTTATTGGCATGGAAATTTTGCTCTAATAATTCCTTTTCTATGATTAGATTTTTTTGAGAGATTAAGCTTTCAAAATACTCTAGTCTTTGTTCGATTAATTCTTTTAGTTTGATATCTTCTTTGGTGTTTTCTTTTTGAATGAAAAAATTTAAGGCGATGAGGTTTTGATAAATATGATTAAGGTTTTTACTTGCTAGTTTGATATGATTAAATTTTTTGATGTTATTAGGATCTAAATGAGTATCATCAAATTTTTTAATACTTGCTAAAATCACACTTAAAGGCGTGTTGATTTCATGTGTGGTGTCTTTAATGAAATCATTAAGTGCTTGGAATTGTTCTTTGATATTTTTAAACACCAATGAAAGCAATACATAAGTGATAGCGGCAAGTATACTAATGCAAATAAGTGCATAAAAGATGGTTTTTAATTTTAACTTCCAAAGTTCGCTAGCAAAGTCTTTGGTGTCTAGGTTGTTGTAATTGTCTTTGCGGTATTGTTCTTTTTTAAATCCAAGATCATTGGTTTCAATAATGATGTAAATATTTCTATGTTTTAAAAAATGAGAATGGTGTCTTGGTTTTTTAATATTTTTGATATCAACATAGGTGTCAAGATTTCGAATTCTTAAAAAATCTATAAATAATCGTTGGTTTTGATTGTAAATATAATTATTTTTTTTCAGTTGTTTTAAAATATCTAGAGCGCTAAAACTTAGATTGCTAAAAATGACTTGATCTTCTGCAATGATGGCAAATTGCGTGCTAAGTTTTTTGGAAAGATATACAAAGTCTTCCGAGCTTAAAAAGCTTCTTTCGTGTCTTGCTTCGATGATATTTTGCAAGATATAGTTAAAATGAGTATAAGAGTGGGTGATTTGATTTAACCGTATGAAATTAGCTTCCTTTTGATAAAAGGTAATGAAAAAAATCGTTAAAAATACACCGCTTGTAATGATGTATAGTGCTAAAATCTTTAAAATCGTATGGTTGAAATTTTCACTTTTCATTTTCTAGCCTAATAGCATATCCGATATTCCTTTGGTTGATGATAAGATCTTTACCGAGAATTTTTCTTAAATTTTTTATATATACTCTAAGACTCATGATCACAGGTTCTTCATCTAAATTCCAAATTGCTTCAAAAATGCTTTCTAAGCTTACAAAATGAGGGCGTTTTTTTAAAAGTAATGCTAAGAGTTCTTTTTCTTTGTTGGTAAGGTTGATGATGTTTTTATCTTGATAAAGGGTTTTATTGATTAGATCAAAAGAGATGTTTTTGTCAGGATTAAGTGTGATTAAATCTTCTTTTTGGTGATGAAAATTTCTTTTAATGATATTTTTAACGCGAATAATCAACTCATCGATATCAAAAGGCTTTTTAATATAATCATCACAACCTGATGAAAACCCTTCTTTCACGTTATCAAGCATGGATAAAGAGGTTAGAAAAATTGCAGGGGTATTTTTAGAGCTTTCTCTAAGTTCTTTTAACACTTTAAAGCCATTGCCTTTAGGGACTTTAACATCAAAAATCCAAAGATCAAAATTTTCTTCATGGGCTTTATCAAGTGCCTCTTGTGCATCATACACACAAGAGACTTTAAAACCCTCATCATTTAGAGTATCGCTTATAATTTCATTTAAGCTTAAATCATCTTCTAAAAGTAAGATTTTTGCCGCCATTTTATCTCATCATGCAGTTTTCATGGTGTGTTTTGTGCTCATGATGTTTTTTGTGAGTTGAACTATGCAAACCTTTGCCATGGTAATGTAGATTTAGTTCTCTTATTTCTTTTCCACTCATTGTATCAGTTAGTTTTTGCATATCATCTTGGACTACAACCTTTCTTTGGCTTCTTTCTTGTGGAGAGAGCTTAGAAAGATTTTCTTGCAAGTTGGTTCTAAATTGTTGTTGGAAATTTCTTGCATCTTTGTATTTCATCTCATTCATTCTTTTTTTCATTTCTATGACTAGATCGGCTTGATCTTGTGCGCTTACATTTTTTGCAAGATTTAAAATTTCTTCATTGCTTTTTTTAGAAAAATCAGCGCCAAAAGCAAATGAAGCAATTAGCGAACTAGCAATTAGTAACTTCATGGTTTTTTTCATTTATTTCTCCTTTATTTAATGACGAGAAATTATAAAATTCCAAAATAAAGCCAAAATGAAATTTAATAACAAACAAAAAGCACATTGGCTTTTAAGCTTTGTTTTTCACTTTGCACAATAGGCAACACAATGCTATCTGCACTTGCTGATAAATTAGGACTGCGGTATTTGGTGCCATCATTGTCAAAATGTATATTTTTCATTGTGCAGGATTTTGCTAGGCTTTTAGAATAATACTGAGCCTTTTCAAAAGCTTTTTTTAGTGCAAGATCGTATAAATTTTCTTTATTTGTTTCTAAAATCATCTCATCAAAACCAGCTTTCAAGGCTTTGGTGTTAAAAGAAATGAGTGTGTTAGTAGTGCTAATGTTTTCTATATCTTTTACAAGGTTTTCATAGTCTTTGCTTTTATTTTGTGGAATTTGACAAGTGAAGTTAGAATATAATCTATATCCATTTAAAGTTTTATTACCCTGATGATAATTGTAGCTTGGCTCTAAAGTGTAGCTTCCGCCCTTGCAATAATGCTCTTTTGCAATACGATCTGAGATTTCTTTAAAAGTTTGAGCGATGTAGCTTTTTTCTTCATTAGAAATGAGAGTTTTTTCACTAAGTTCTTTACTTGCGCTAAAATTTAAAGTAGCATTAAAGATATTTGGCATAATTTCATTAGATACTTCGATGTTTCTTGAAAATTCTATATTTTGTTTATCATGGTTTTTTAAACCTAAAAATTCTGTATTAAAAACTACTCCTAGAACAAATAATATCAAGCAAAGTAGTCCTAGCCCTAAACCTTTTAAAAAACTTTTCATTTTTTATCCTTTTAAAACATTTTTTTAATTTTAACATAAAGCTTTTAAGAATTGATTGTATAATTTTTAAAAAACAAAGAAAGTCTTAATGCAAAAAATTCACGAAAATATCTTAAAGTGGTATGATCAAAATGGTAGGAAAGATCTGCCTTGGCGTATTTTACATGATCAGTATAAAAAGTATGCTAAGGTAGATGACTTAGAAAGATTAAAGCATATTGACATAGCATATGCTGTTTATGTAAGTGAAATTATGTTGCAACAAACTCAAGTGAAAAGTGTTTTGCAAAATTATTATTTTCAATTTTTAGTTCAATTTCCTTCTTTAAAAATTCTTGCATTATCTAGTGAAGATGAGGTTTTGAAAGCTTGGCAAGGACTTGGCTACTACACTAGAGCTAGAAATTTGTATCAATGTGCAAAAATTTGTATGCAAAAATGGGGCGCAAAATTACCAGCAGATGTTGAAAAGTTACAAACTCTTCCTGGCATTGGAGAGTATACAGCAGGCGCTATAGCTTGTTTTGGATTTTTGCAAGCTCAAGCTTTTGTAGATGCAAATATCAAAAGAGTTTTGAGTAGATTTTATAGCTTGCAAAATCCAAACTCTAAACTTTTAATGCAAAAAGCAAAAGAGTTGTTAAACCATAAAAATCCATTTGAACATAATCAAGCTTTACTAGATATAGGCGCTTTGCTGTGTTTGCCTAAAAATGTAAAGTGTAAACTTTGTCCTTTAGAGGAGTTTTGTAGCGGAAAAAATGAGTATGAAAAATTCCATACAAGCAAAAAAATTCAATACCAAAACATCACTTTAGATATTTTAATAGTTCAAAAAAATCAATATTTTTTATTAGAGCAAAGTAAAGAAAAATTATATTTTAACTTGTATAATTTTCTAACATACAAGGGTGAAAAAAATGCAAGTTATTTGGGCGAGTTTAAACATACTTATACAAAATACAAAATCAATGCTAGAGTGTATTTTTTAAAAGATGATCAATTTAAAGACCAGGGTTTTAAGGCAGTTTTAGATAAAGAGTTAGAGCAGCTAACGCTTTCAAAGCTTGCTGTAAAAGCTTTTGAAATTTATAAAAAGAGTGTCGATGCAGTTTGAAAAAATCTATATAGAACTAAGCGATATTTGTGGATTAAAATGCGATTTTTGTCCTAGTCAAAAAGCACAGCGTAAACTCATGAGTTTAGAAAATTTTGAAAAAATTTGTAAAAGAGTACATCATCGCTCTAAGCTTTTTACTTTTCATGTATTAGGAGATCCTTTAAGGGTGACAAATTTAAAAGAGTATTTAGAGCTTGCATTAAAATATGATATGTGTATTGAGTTAACTACGAGCGGGTTTTACCTAGATGAAGAAAAAATTATCTTGCTTTTAAATTCAAAAAATATTAGGCAAATTAATATTTCCTTAGGAGCTTTTTTAGCGCAAAGTAGAGTAGATATAAAGGAATATTTTAAGCCTATTTTGCATTTGATTTTTTTGCACTTGGAGAAAAGATTAGATTCTTTTGTGAATTTAAGACTTTGGAATTTAGATCGTGATTTTAACCCACCTTTAGAAAATGAAAAAATTTATCATTTTTTAGAGTCGACTTTTCAGGTTTCCATTCAAAGACAAAAAGCAAAAAATCGCTTAGAAAGGCATATTATTTTACACCAAGCTAAGCTTTTTAAATGGCCTTCTTTAAAAGATGAGGTTGTTAGAGAGAATGGGTGTTGTCACGCTTTAAATGGACAAATTGCCATATTAAGCGATGGGAGTTTGGTGCCTTGTTGTTTAGATACTCAAGCAGATATGAAGCTTGGCAATTGTTTTGAAGATGATTTTAATGAGCTTTTAAAATCTCCTTTGTATACACAGCTAAAAGAAGGATTTAAACAAGGAGTTTTAAAAGCAGAGCTTTGTAAAAGATGTGAGTTTTTGCAAGCTAAAAACTGACTTTTCTTGCTCGGACAATTATAATTTCAGGAATTTCCTCATTCTGAAAAGGTTTTTTAAAAAGTCTATCTATTATGAAGCTGTTTCACCACTAGCTCTATGGTTTAAAATGAATTTTGTGTAAAAATTTTTTTATCTTTGCTAGTTTTATTATTTGATCGCTATAGTCAAAAGTATAAACATTGATGTTATATTTTTTATGCATATAGGCGGAAAAATTTCCATTTCCACAAGCAATATCTAAAATATAATCATCATTTTGTATGTTTAATCATTCTTCAACTTTAGGACGCACAACTTTATTTATGAAAAACATTAGAATCATCTCCCATTTGTGCATCCCAAAATTTTGTATTAATATCCCAAAGCTTTTCGCATTTTAAAAACCTAAATTAATTCCACCTTCATTGTTGATTTGATAGTTCGTGTCTAAACCTTGCTCTGTTTCTTCTTGATTGTCTTTAGAATGTTTAAAAATATCTTCGGTAATTTTTGTGGCAATACCTCTAAGGGCTTTTTGTTTGCTTGAATTGCTTGTGGAACTCATTTTAAATTCTAAGGTATTAGAAGCTTTAATTTGAGTTGTAGCAAATTCTATCAAACGATAATCAATGTTAATGTTGTAAGTTTGAGTGCTAATTTCATTTTGTATTTGCTCTATTTTGGGATTTAAAATGAGTAAAAAATCAGCACCTAAAACATTATAAAGTTTAACAAGTTCATCATCACTTGCATTTTTTATAAGCAAAGATTTTTCTTGATTATAAAGATCAAGATTTGATCTATCTAAAATTCTAAATTTTTTACTTTGGAGTAAAACGCTTAAAAGTTCTTGTTCAAATTTGGCTGAAAGTTCATCTTTAGCTTTATTGATGATAATTAGTGAGCTTTTATCCTCAAGATTTTTTTCGCTATAAAGTTTTTTATAGATTACAACTTTTGCGTGAAATTCGTTTTGATTTGTTTGAGTTAAAGATTTAATATCATAGCTATTAAAAACCCCATTGCTCACAAAATCAATTTCTTCATCATAGCCTATATTTAAATTTCCATTAAAATTAAATTCAAATTTTTTAAGTTTGACTTGTTTTAAACCTTCCATTTTTCCCAGGGCTTCGTTGATAGCATTTTTTATTGCTTCACTTCTCGTACTTCCAAAACCCTCGCCATAGCTTTCTTTATTTAAAGCGCTTTGTGCTTGACAAAGACAAACAAGGATTAAAAAAAGAATTAGTAGTTTTTTTACCATGTTACACTTTTGCCTTTGCCTATTTTATTGATAGTTTTTTCATCTTCCCAAAAGGCCAAACCACTAGTTAAATCCGTAAGAATGAGATGAAAGAAATATTCACTTTGAATTTTGCCATTGTAAAGTTTAACAGTATCTTGTCTGATTTTACCTGAGAGTGAGAAATTTGGAGCTAAAAGTGTGCCTTTTTTAGCGATGGAGTTTCGATTGAATTCTTCATTGTCTCTTAAATCTCTTATATCATGAGATAAGCTATCTTTTGCTCCGCCTGCTGCTATAGCGGTTGTTAGTATAAATTTGCCAGATTTTCTTAATGCTATGGTAATTTTTGCAGTGAGTTTGTCTGTGTCTATTCTTTGTGGGGTATCATTAATGATTTTTCCTATGGCAATAACTTTTCTATTAGAACTGTTTAAATTTGCAAAAGCAGGATCGCTAAGTAGGCTTTGTATCATATCTTCAGCGGTTTTTTCAAAATCCTCTCTATCAAGTCCCAAAGTAAGTGCATCTCCTTGAATTTTTTGAGAGGCTTTACCATCGGTGTATTTTGGCTGTGAAGAGCAAGCACTGAAAACTAAAAATGTAAAAACCATAAAAAATAAACTTTTTTTCATTATTGTCTCCTTATTATTCTTTGATTTTATAAATAATATTTGAATGTGGTATAAAAGATCTTATAAGCACAATATAATTTTTATCTTTTTCCAATTCATCTTCAAAGATTATTTTTTCTTTATCATCATAAATTTTAACCAAACCTTCATTTTTTAGCATTAAAATACTAGCACTTTTTGGTAAAGCTTGCCACATTCTAAGATCTGCTTTGTTAATTAATGTGGTGCTAACAGTGCTAATAAATGATAAAAAACCACTAGAATCATTATTAGCTATGGCTAAATTAATTGAAGTTTTAAGAGCGCTTGAGACTAAGGTTTTCATCACCATAGAGGGTAAAAGAGTTTTAAACTCACTTGCTATAATATCATCAAAATAAATTAATTTTTGGGTTTTTTCATCTTGACTTTGTAAGAATTTATAAGAAGCATTTCTTAATTTTAAATAAGCAAAAGCTACACTAATATTTACAAGATTATCGTTAAAAACAAATGGCAAAGTAAAATTAAATTCTTCTTTTGTAGCACTAAAACCATCTTCATAGATAATAAAAATATATTTTTGTCGAGGGAAGGATGCTTTTAAATGAGTGAATTTTTCAAATACTTGAAATTGTTTTTGAAGTTGTTTATTATTCACATCGCTTAATGCTACTTCTTTTAAAAGTTCATAGGCTTTAATATAATTTTTATCAAAAAAGAAAAATAAAGCACTAAGATAACTAGCATAGATATTAGTATAGTTTTTATTTGCGTTAAATGCGCCAAGAAGATTGTCATATTGTTTATAGATAGGGCTTAAATTTTGTTGAAAACTCGCATATATTTTTTTATCTTTTTGAAGTTCTTTTTGGTATTCTTCTTGGACTTTTTGTATGTAATCATAAAAATATTCTTTCATTCTATCTTGTCTATATAAAGCTCGATTAAACTCTACCCTTGCGTTTTTAAAATCACCCAAGCTCATATAATTTAAGCCTTTGTAAGTATTTAGCATAATCCTTTCATAAAAATAACCTTGATAATCATTAATAGTATCATTAAGTAAAATTTCACTGAAATTTTTAGTTGCTTTTTGAAGTCCATTTTGCAAATCTACATCATATTTATAGGCTTCTTCAGCTTTATCAAAAAACGTATTACTTTTTTCATAATCTTTACAAACTCTTGCTAAAGAGGCTAAATTTAACCCTGTATATATAGTGTCTTTATCTGCATTTTTTAAAGCAAGAGTGTTTTTATCACACTGTTTGTTTATAAAGGCTTTTTCATAAGATAAATTAATATTAGCATGATTTGAACAAGCGTTTAAAAAAAGCAAAATAAAAAGATAAAAAAAAGAGTAAAAAAGCTTCATAAAATCCCTTTTTTAGTATAAATTTAAAAAAATAAGTTATAATTTCCATTTTTAGAGAGGTGTCCGAGTGGTCGAAGGAGCACGCCTGGAACGCGTGTGTGGGGCAACTCACCGAGGGTTCGAATCCCTTCCTCTCTGCCACTATGCACTTTTGTTATACTGACTTCCTATGTAATCTTGTGGTGAATTTTGTGTGTATGATTTTATGACTTTAGAATTTGGATTTGCTTTTTCCTCGTGTTCGTCTTTGTTTTTATCGTTTTGAGCTTTTAGCTCTTCTGCTTTTATTTTGGCTTGTTCCATACGTGCGTCATTTTGCATTTGCATAGCATTAGCTGCTACTTTGTAATCTTGTGGACTAGGATCAGCCGGCGCCATAGCAGCAGCAATCACCTGCATAGCATTGGCTATGGTTTCTTCAGGAGTATTGCCTTTTTGCATTCTTATAGGTACTTCTCCTTCAATTGCATACATTTTATTATCAGGGCCTCTTGTGTAACCAAAGCTTGCAGCTCCTGCTAAAGCCCCACCTGCTGCTTGGTGAGCTGCTTCATGAGCTCTTACTTCTCTGTCGATTTTTTCAAGCTCTCGTATTTGTTTTATTTCTTCATTGCTTAAGTCTTTACCATTAACTTTTTGAGTTTTTTCATCTTTTTCTTGATTGTTTTTATTTTCTTCTGTTTGTTGTGGATTTTCTTTGGTTTGTTCTTTGTCTTTGTTTTGATAAGGATTTTGTGTATAAAAGGCACCGCCATAACTTGAACTAATTTGCATTAAAATCCTTTTTTTAATATAATTTCATATTTTTAGCACAAAAAAGTTAAAAAATATATAAAAATTTACAAAATAAGTATTTTATGAAATGTTAAGCAAAATAAAGTATAATTTTAACTCCTTTATTTATGTCAGGGTAGCTCAGCTGGTTAGAGCGCTGGTCTCATAAGCCGGAGGTCGGGAGTTCAAGTCTCCCCCTTGACACCATCAATATTCATACTGATTTAATTCTTCTTGAGTACCAAGTAACATTAGTATATCATTTAAGTAGGCAGTGGTTTCCAAATTTGGCATAATACTCCAAGCATCGTGTTGTTTGTGTGCAATAACTTTTAAATTTTGTCCAATAGACTGTAAAGTTTTTCCAGCCAAATTCTCATCTATTAAAACTTTTGCCACTTTGATGGTATTAGCTGAAAGATCTATGATTTCAAAATTTGGATTAGTGATAAGAATCTTAGCCAAACGCTTTGCAGATTCTTTTTCAGGGTAGATAACTTTATTAACCCCAAGTTTTGAAAGAATTTGCCCATGTGTAGAAGAATTTGCTTTGGCGATGATATTTTTTACTCCAATTTCTTTTAAAGCCATGAAAGTAAGTATACTTGATTCTAAATTTTCACCTATACTAAGTATGACAACATCAGCATTTGCATAACCTGCTTCTTTTAAAGCTATGGTGTGTGTAGAATCTAAAATATAAGCAAAATCCGCACGATCTTGTAATTCCTTAACCGCTTCTTCATCAATATCTGAGACAATAACTCTTTTACCTTGATCAATAAGCTCTTTTGCTAAAACTGAGCCAAATTTTCCAAGTCCTATAATACCATAAATTTCTTTTTTCATAATATAATTTTTCCTTTTGGATAATTTAAATATTTTTCTTTTTCTTTGAAAAATATGCTAAATAAAAATGCAAGCACTCCCACTCTACCGCTAAGCATAAGTAGAATGATAATTAATTTACTTTCAGAATTAAAAAGCGCACTAAGCGATAAGGTTCCACCATCTCCTACTGAAACCCCTACTGTAGCAAAAGCTGAGCTTGTTTCAAATAACAATGGCAAAAAGCTTTTATCATCTTCAATTAAGGATAAAATTAATACACAAGCGATGATATATACAATAGAACTTACTACTATAATAAAAGCTTTATTAATGGTTTCTGCAGGAATTTCAAAGTTAAAAATTCTTGCACTAGTGTCTTTGATGCTCCAATATGCATAGATTAATAATACAGCAACAGTGGTCACTTTAATACCCCCAGCAGTCCCGCCAGGTGCACCACCTATAATCATAAATAAAGATCCAAAAAACAAACTTGCATCTTTAAAAGTGCTAAGATCGAGAGTATTAAACCCTGCTGTTCGATAATTTACTGCTGTAAAATAAGCACTCATAATTTTATCAAAGAGAGAAAATTCACCTATGCTTTTTGGATTATGATATTCAAATAAAAAAACTATTAAGCTAGCAAATATAATCAATATAACAGTAGAAATCAAAACAAGTTTTGTATGTAAACTTAAGCTTGCAAAACGCTTTTTAGAAAAAAAATATAATTCTAGCAATACAAAATATCCCAAACCTCCAATGATGATCAAAGAAGTAATAATGAAATTAATCCAAAAATCATCTTTATAAGGCATTAGACCGCTTTCAAATATACTAAATCCGGCATTATTAAATGCAGAAATGGCGTGAAAAATACTAGCCCATAGAGCTTCGCTTAAATTCATATCGAGCTTAAATCTTAAAAATAACAATACTGCACCTAGAAGTTCAATGGCAAATACAAAAAATAAAACTTTTTTTAAAAATCCTACAAGTCCATCAGCACTAGGATAAATCAAGGATTCTCTTAAAAGATTTTTTTCTCCAAAGCTCATTTTTTTGCGTACTAAAATATATAAAGCCATGGCTATACTCATGTAGCCTAAACCGCCTATTTGAATAAGTAATAAAATAACAAGTTGTCCATAAAAGCTAAAATCTAGCGAAGTGTTTAATACAATAAGTCCTGTCATACTTACAGCTGAGGCACTAGTAAAAAATGCATCTAAAAAAGATATGGGTTTAGTATGCATAATAGGAAGCATAAGGATAAAAGTGCCAAAAAGTGCTACTAGAATATAACCTATAAATAAAATTCTTATATTTTTTCTATCTAAAGTTAATTTTGTCATTTTGATTCTTTAAAATTAAAAATATTCTACATAAAATTAGTTAACAAGTAAAAAGAGAACTTTCCACATTTAAGTGGAAAGTTAGAATATTAAAGCATTCCTACTGCTAAGAAACCTAAAGCAACAGCTATAGCTATAGCTAATACACCAGGAATAAAGAATGCGTGGTTGAAAATGAATTTGCCAATTCTTGTTGTGCCTGTATCGTCCATTTGAACTGCGCCTAATAAAATAGGGTAAGTTGGAAGAACAAAAAGTGCTGAAACAGCAGCAAAACAAGCAACTAGCATATAAGAATCTGCAGGATTTGTAGCTGAAATTCCTAATGCAGCAACAATAACTGGAACAATAGCTTTTGCGGTAGCTGCTTGAGAATATAAGAGCATGCTAGCAAAGAAGAAAGCAACTGCAAGCATAGCTGGAGTTTGTTTAACCCATTCTCCTGCCACTTCTTTAATACCTGCTTCATGACCTGCAACGAAAGTATTTCCAAGCCAAGCAACACCAAAAACGCAAACGCAAGCCGTCATGCCTGATTTGAATACGCTGGTATCTAAAATTTTTGCAGGTTCAACTTTACATAAGAATGTAATTAAAGTTGCAGCAGTTAACAAGAAACTCATAATTGCAGCATCTCTTGGGATAACTACTGGATCAATCCATTTGATATTGTTAGAAATTGCCGTAGCATAAAGAACAACACACAATACTGTAATTAAAAAGATTGCGACTGAAAGTTTTGCGCCTGGTTTGTCTTCGCTTTGTAAAACATCAGAAGCACTTTTTACAAGACCAGCTTTTAGGCGTTCTTGATATACAGGGTCTTTGCTAAGATCCATTGGGGTGATTAAACTTACAATGAAAGCTGTAATCATACAAGCAGCAAAAGTAGTTACAATCCAAATACCAATTAATGCAGGATAGTTCCAACCAAGTGGTTCTAGCACACCTGTCATATAAACAACAGCAGCACTAACTGGAGAAGCTGTAATACCAATTTGTGAAGCAACAACCATTAGTGAAAGTGGAGCTGATGGTTTGATGTTTTGAGATTTTGCAACATCAATAACAACAGGCATGAGTGAAAACACTGCATTGCCAGTACCTGCTAAAATAGTAAGTAACCAACCGCAAGCTGGTGCAAGGTAATTGATAAATCTTGGATGTTTACGTAAAATTCTTTCAGTGACTTTTACCATATAATCCAAACCACCTGCTTGTTGCATTGCAGAAATCGCTGCAATAGCTGCAGCAATGATTAAGATAACATCCCAAGGAATATTACCTGGCTTCATGCCTAAAACAAGACCTAAAATAACCACACCCAAACCTCCAGCATAACCTATTGCTATGCCACCAAGGCGGATACCTATGAATATTGCCCCAAGAAAGACAACAAGTTGTAAAATAATCATAATATCCATGATTAAACTCCTAAATTATTAAGCTTTTCTTTTTTCTGTCATGTGAGGATTTAACATATTTTCTGGTGTTAAAATTCTTTCAATTTCTTCTTTTGGAAGATATCCTCTTTCAAGACAAATATCGCCAACTGCTTTACCGGTTTCTAAAGCTTCTTTAGCAATACTTGCAGATTTTTCATATCCTAAAACAGGGTTAAATGCTGTAACAATACCGATTGAATTAAGTACAGATTGTTTGCATGCTTCAGGATTTGCTGTTAAACCTCTTACGGCTTTTTCAGCTAGAGATTTCATTGCATTTTCAAGTAAAACTATAGAATTAAATAATCCATAAGCAATACCTGGCTCAAATGCATTAAGTTCAAATTCTCCTCTTTCAGAGCAAAGCATGATAGCAACATCATTACCTATAACTTCATAGCAAGCTTCACCTACTGCTTCACAAATTACTGGATTTACTTTACCTGGCATGATAGAGCTGCCTGGTTGCATTTTTGGTAGATTAATCTCACCCAAACCACATCTTGGACCTGAATTCATTAATCTTAAGTCGTTTGCAATTTTAGATAGTCTTACAGCTGCAGTTTTTAATGCGCCACTTACATGTACAAAATCAGCAGTATCTTGAGTAGCAGCAATGAAGTTCTCAGCTGGTTTAAATTCAACACCAGTAATTTCTTTTAATTTTCTCTCAACCACAAATTTGTAATCAGGGTGGCAGTTAATTCCTGTACCAATAGCTGTTGCACCAAGGTTTAAATAACTCATTGATTCACGTGCTGTAGTGATTTTTTCTATATCACTTTTAATATAGCTAGCAAAAGCATTGAAGGTATTTCCTAAAGTTGTAGGAACTGCATCTTCAAGTTCTGTTCTACCCATTTTAATGATATCTTTGTATTCTTTAGCTTTAACTTCTAATTCGGTTTTTAAAAGTTCCATAGCTTTTAAAAGGTCAGTAAGTTTTGCATAAGTTGCTACTTTGATTGAACTTGGATAAGTATCATTTGTAGATTGACCTAGGTTTGTATGATCATTTGGATGTAGATATTGGTATTCACCTTTTTTGTGTCCCATGCTTTCAAGAGCAATGTTAGTGATAACCTCATTAGTATTCATATTTGTACTAGTACCAGCACCACCTTGAATCATATCTACTACGAATTGATCTAAAAATTCACCAGCAATTAATCTATCGCAAGCTTTAGCGATAGCATCGGCTTTATCTGAATCAAGAACTCCAACTTCTTTGTTAGCAAGAGCAGCTGCTTTTTTAACTTGAGCAAAAGCTTTTACAAAATAAGGATAATCTTGTAATCTTCTGCCGCTCATATGAAAGTTTTCTAGTGCTCTAAAAGTTTGCACCCCATAATAAACCTCGTCAGAAATTTCTAACTCGCCAATAAAGTCGTGTTCCTTTCTCGTTCCCATGATGTACTCCTTGTGGATTTTATTTAAGTTTTATTTATAAACTTAATGTGTATTATATAACAATTTATTATAAAAGTTTCATAAATTTTTATAATTTTTTAAATTTCAATAAAAATATATAAAATAAATCAGAATACTAATATTCATTTTCTAAATATGGGTTGTTTTATGGATGCTTTTTGTTTTATGTTGTTTATTATTTATATTTAATTTTGATAATTTTATATTTATTTTTTATAAGTTTTAAAGAAACAGTAAAAATAAAAACCAATCATAATTTATCGCAGATAAAGCAAATTAAAACTAAATTTGGGGTTTATATAAGTAATCAATAAGCTCTAGCTTGCTGATTAATTGTTTAAAATATTATATAAATAAGTTAAACCCTTATCGGGTTTAACTTATTTAAAACCTCTTCTTCCTAGCATCTTCTAAAATATCATTAGCTATCTTATTAACATTATCAGAAATTACTGCACTATCTTTAGCTATTTTAAGATTTTCTTGAGTTACATGATCAATTTGAGCTACTGCATCATTAATTTGAGTAATACCTGTAGTTTGTTCTTTAATACTTTCACCCATTTCATTGATAGATTGAACTAAGATATTAGTATTAGCTTCAATCTCACCCAAAGACTTTTGAGTTCTTTCAGCTAGATTTCTAACTTCATCTGCAACAACAGCAAATCCTCTACCATGCTCACCAGCTCTTGCAGCTTCAATAGCAGCATTTAATGCAAGTAGGTTAATTTGATCTGCAATATCTCCAATAATAGAAGTAACATTTTTAATCTCTTCACTTTGAGCAATTACTTCACTAGTTTTATGCGAAACATTTTGCATGGAAGAAGTAATCTCTTCTAGCGCTGCTGCTGTTTCTTCTAAAGAAGAAGCTTGAGAGGATGAAGAATCAGTTAAGTCTTTAACTGCACTTTGTAATTTACCACTTTCATCTGCTAATAAAGAAGCAAATTCAGAGGATTGTCTTAACATAGCTACAATTTCTTGACCTAATACATTTGTAGTTACTTCAACCCCGCCTTTAGCATTTTTAACTTCAGTGGTAAAGTCTAATGCTTTATAGCTATCAAACACTCTATTAATTTCATTCATATTAGAACCTACTTTTTGTTCTAATACGCTTAGCATATCATTTAAAACATTTTTTAATTCTATAAGTTGAGGATTAGCAGGATTTGCAGTAATTCTCACCATTAAATTGCCACTTTCTATTTCTTTAGCTGTATCTACTGATTGTTCTACAGCTTTAGCATCTTGTTCTAATGCATTTTTAGTCTTAGTGATGTTTTCATTAATGGCTTTAGCCATAGCACCAAGTTCATCATTACTTTTTACATCAATCATAGCTGAATCTTTGGTTTTATGATTGATAAAATCAAAGAAGGAGTTAAGACCGGTTTGGATTTTTTGGAGTGGAGAGAGATAGTGCGAAACTATGAAATATAATACTATTATACTTAAAATAATCATTATAATTACAACAATAGTTTGTGTTAATGCAATTTGCATGATAGGTCTATTGATTATTTCAGAACTTTCTGTACTACAAATACGATAACCATAAATATTTGTACAAATTCCGAGTCTTTCTTGCCCCTTTAAACTATATTCAAAAAACTTATAATCTCCATTTTGTTTATGAGCATTAATTACAGGAGAGTGATCTATAGATGGATCTAAAAGTTGCTTATTTTTAGCTACAAAAACTTTTTCATTTTGATCAAATAAAAAGCTGTTTCCTGGTTTGCTTTCAAAATCTTTTTGAAGATCGGTTATAGGAATATCAACACCAATTACACCTATAAATTTACCATCTTTAGAAATTGATTTTGTATAAGTGACTACATATTGATCCGTTGCTTTATCAATGTATGGAAAGGAAATGAACACCTTGTTTGTTTTTCTTGCTTCTATATACCATTCTCTTGTTCTCGTATCATAATTTATAGCTTTCCCATATATTACTACATTAGTGTTTTTATTGTCACTACTATCATTACTAACTACATTTTCTCCATTATCTAAACCTATAAATGTTGCCAAAACTCCGGAAGCTTTTCTATAAGACTTTAATATTGCTCCAATATTTTCTATAAGATTTTCTTGAGAATTTAATTTTTCATAAGAAAGTTCCAAGATGCTTTCTTCTAGGTGATTAATTAATTCAATATTGTTTTTTCTAAAGGTTTCTAAAGAAATTTTTGAAACTTGTAAAATATCATTTTGTCTTTTCAATTCATTTTGATAAAGAAAATTTTTTGCAAAGATAAAACTTATAACTCCTAAAACAATAAGTGATAAAACTGCAAAAATATTTGCTAACAAAGATAACTTAATTTTCAAACTAGAAAACATCATATACTCCTAATGCAATTTTTCATAAATTATAATAAATATATATAAATTATTTTTTAATATTTTTTATTGTTTATTAAATTTTTTGCCTTTTCCCATAATCTCAAACCGAGTTTTTTGGCATGATTTGTGTCAATGTCTTTATATTTTTTGCTAGCTAATTTTTCTAGATCTCCAAGTTCTTTGACCAAGGAAGTTAATTTAGCCTGAGCTAGCTTGCTAAAATCATCAATTTTTGGATTTTGTTTAATTTCATTGATTTTAACAAGAATTTGTTCTCTGTTTTCTTGCATTAAGCGTTTGAATTTAGCAAATAAAGTATTAAATTTATTTTCTAATAAATCTTTAAGTATATCTTTTACAGGATTGTTAAGCTCTAGTGATATTTTTTTAAGCATTTGGATAAATTCTTGTTCTATGTCTATGAGTTCTTTTTCTTTATTTTTTAAATCATGTTCTATGGCACTATAAGCAAAGTTTGATTTAAATTTTTCAATTGCTAAAGAGATTCCTTCTTGTGTTCCATAAATACTTCCTATGCACAAATCGTAGGCAAAGGCTTGTGATTCATTGGCAAGTTCAAAAGCAGCACTTAAAACCACTTGGGATATTTTTAAAATTCTTTCTTTTTCAAGACTTCCTTCACAGATCGCATTAAAAACCAAATTTTTCGCTATTTCACATGAAGTAAGTTCGATATTTTCACCTTTTTCCAAGGTAGTAATAAAAGCATTTTCAGCAGTTTCTTTTAAAAGTCCCAAGATTTCAATATCATAAAGCATAGCATCGTTGATGCTGATATTAAACTCATTTAAATTTAAATTTTTTAAGGTTTTTTCTAAATCAAAAAAGTTATCGCAAATTTTATGTTTGATGGTGTTTTTTTGTTCTTCTATTTTTGTTTTTAATTTGCCATATTCGTTGATATAAGCAAAAAAACTTTTTTTATCTTCTTCAACCCTAGCTTTGATAATACCTTGAATAATTTTGGAGATATTTTCTTCATTAACAAGTTCTAGTTTTTCAAGTACTTTGGAAAAATTGGCAAACAATTCTTCATTAGTAGTATTCTCATAGCAAATTTTTTTATAACTTAGGTTAAATACAAGTTCACTGATTAAGCTTGGAATTTCATCTTTTTCGCAAGCAAGAAGAGAGTTCTCAAAAATAATGGCTAAATTTTTCATGATTTTTCCTCTTTTATAGTACAAATTTGGCTTTGCTTTTTAATTGATTAAAAATATTTAATCGATCTTCTTTGCTATTCACATAAACACTTAAAAGATAACTTTTATATGTTCCTTGTTTGCTTGTGTTAGAAATTTGATATTTAAAATCTCTTTGGTTTAAAGTTTGATTAAAAATTTCTGGCGCATCTATACTTGCTTCGAATACAACTTTATAATCCCAAAAAGTAGGATAGTCAATAATAGGTTCTTTTTTAAGATCGCATATATTTACCACTTTTACCTCCTTTTTTGCTTTCTAAAACAATATCTGTAATTTGCATGCTTTTATCAATTGCTTTGATCATATCATAAATAGTTAAAAGTCCTATACTAACCGCTGTCAAACTTTCTATTTCAACACCCGTTTTTCCTTCGCATTTTACAGTTACAAAAAGTTTAAAAGAGCACTCTTTGGCGTTTTCCTCTATATAGGTTTGTACTTTTGAAATCATTAGTGGATGGCACATTGGAATGAGATTAGAAGTTTGTTTTACACCCATAATAGCGGCTGTAATGGCAGTTTGTAAAACAGGTCCTTTTTTTGTCTTGTTTTGAATAATGGCATTAAAAGCTTCTTGGCTCATGTAAATTTTACCACTGGCGCAAGCCTCTCTTTGGGTGATATCTTTTTGACTTACATCTACCATTTTAGGATGATTTTTTTCATCTAGATGTGTTAAATTCATATTTTTCCTTAATGTGTTTTTAGAAAATTATACCAAAATGTGTATTTTTATATTAAAATACTACTAAAAAATTTTAAAGGATTTATAATGGCTTATGATGATGAAGAATTTGAAAATTATGAAGATGAGTTGTATGATGTTGCTGATGATGACACCTATACGAGTAATCAAAGATCATATAATTATGATGATGATGATTATGAATACGATGATGATTATAGTGATGATGATACTTATGAAATGGATTGATTTCTAAGTTTTAATTATAAAGTTTAATAATACCCTACGCACATACTTTCAGTGATTTTGATACGTTTTTCTAAGGGCGTAGGGCTAAAAAAATGACATTTTTCAATGTAAATATTACAGGTGTAATCAAGTTTTAAAAAATCATAAAAGGCTTTTAAATTTACAAATTTTACCCCGCAAACTTCTTTGATATCTAAGATTTTATAAATTTGAGAATGATTTTTTTCTACTAGATGTGAAGGCGCTAAAGAAGTAAAAGAGCAAAAAGCACTCGCAAGAACAAAACCGCTTAAATTTTCGCATTCTTTAACAAGATGTTGGTGCTTTTCAAGTATGTTTTTTTTGTGCAAAAAAACTACTCTTGTGCCTTGATAGCGTGCTGCTTGAACATTTTTCCAAAATTTATAGGCATTTTTAGAGATGTTTGCTAATTGATGTAATTGTACATTTAAGACATAATCATCTAAGAATTGATTGGGTGGTAAAATAGTATAAGTCATAGTTTTTCTTTAGTTTTGTTTTTAAAATTATACTGAAAATTGACTTTTGTTTATATTTTTAATTTGTAAATTTAATACAATAAGCAAAAATTATTTTTAAGGGAAAGCATGAAATTTGAAACTATTAATCATAAAGGTATAAAAAAACTTATGGATGTTTTTTATGCAAAAATAAGAGTTCATAAAGACTTGGGACCCATTTTTAATGATAAAATAGGCACAGATGATGAGAGCTGGAAAAAACATAAAGAAAAAATCTCAAGTTTTTGGGCAGGAATGTTTTTAGGCGATCCAAGTTATAATGGTTCTCCTTTAAGGGCCCATCATGAGTTACCTCCATTTCCAAGAGAATTTTTTGATATTTGGCTTGAATTATTTGATGAAAGTTTACAAGAAGTTTTCGAAGATGAACCAAGGAATATGATGATAGAAAGAGCTAGAATGATAGCTCAAAGATTTCAAATGATTATTTATGATCATCGTTTCGCTTAAGAGTTTTAACTCTTAGCGATAACTAAAGGTGTGTAGGTTTTCGCTATGAGAATAATCATAGCTGTATTTTCCATCTAGATAGATTACTAAACGGTAGTATTCTTTATGTGATCCAAAAACGACTTTTTTAACTCTAGCGGTGTTTACTTGCAGTGTTTTGGTGTTAAAATTTTGTTTTTTAGCAAAATCGATGATGATTTTAGTAGGATCGCCAATGGATAAATTTCTTAGCATTTTATCTTCGGTTTTGATATTGATTTTATTATTATAAAAACTTAAAGAGATAAAGTTATATATACTGCCACTAAATAGCGGTGTTTCTATGTTGATAGTGGTGTTGTTTTCTTCGGTTTTGTTATTTTTTGTTGCTTGTTTTTGTGGCACTGTCACAGAAACATCAAGAATAGGTGTTGCATTAGGGCTTTTGGTTTTTATGAAAGAGTAGGTATCATGCCAATTAATGCTTTTACCAATATCAAATGTTGTTTGTTCTTCTGAGCCATCAAGGTTGATATAATTTAAAGTAATACTTTTTAAAATTCTCGCATCAGAATTAAAATTAAAATCTTGTCTTTGAAAGGGGCTTAGTTTTACAAATTCAGGATCTTTTTGCTGCATATCGTTGTCGAAAGGATTATCTTTTGCATTTAAGCATATACAGGAAAGTACAAACAATACCAAAAACTTAATTCTCATGCGAAGTTTCTCCTTTAAGTCTTAAAAGTTGTAAATATTCTTTTTGTGCTTGGGCATTTTTTGCTTTTAAGGTTATTATGTTTTTTTCTAAAATTTTTTGTTCTTCTTTAAGTGATAGTAAAACATCTAAAGAAGATTTTCCAAAAAACATATTTCCAAAATACATAGCAACAATAATCGCTACAAACGACAAGGCAATAGTTTTTATTAAATGACGACGAGATTCCTTTTTTTTGGAATGCTCATCGTATTCTTTTAATAAATCACTCAGAGTTTATCTCCTAAATACTCATCGTTGTCTAGTTCGATTTCTAATAAGCGATTGTATTTAGCTGTTCTTTCTCCTCTTGCTAAGGCGCCGGTTTTAATTTGTCCTGTATTAAGTGCTACTGCAAAGTCAGCTATAAAAGCATCTTCACTCTCACCGCTTCTATGACTCATAATGCATCTATAGTTGTTTCTATGAGCCAGTCTTACCGTTCTCATGGTTTGAGTGATTGTTCCGATTTGGTTAGGTTTGATTAATACAGCATTTGCCATATTTTTCATGATACCTTCTCTTAAGATATCTTCATTGGTTACAAATAAATCATCGCCCACAAGCTGAACTTTACTACCAAGTTTTTGAGTGAGTTTAATCCAGCCTTCATAATCATCTTCAGCTAAGCCATCTTCTATGCTAAAAATAGGGTATTTAGCGCATAATTCTTCATAACGAGCGATCAAGTCTTCGCTTGAGAAAACTTTACCTTCTAGATGGTATTTACCATCTTTATAAAGTTCGCTACTTGCCACATCTAGCGCTAGTTTGATTTTATTTTCATAGCCTGCTTTTTTAATACAAGTTATTAAAAGATCAAGTGGTTCGGTGTTGTTTGCTAAATTTGGTGCAAAACCACCCTCATCGCCTAAAGCAGTAGAATGACCTAAATTAGCTAGTTCTTTTTTTAATACCGCATAAATTTCGCAAACCGATCTTAGTCCTTCTTTGAAAGATGAAAAACCAAAAGGCATGATCATAAATTCTTGAAAATCTACGCTATTGTTTGCATGAGCGCCACCATTGATGATATTACACATTGGCACAGGTAATACGCTTGCATTTGCTCCACCTAAGTAACGATACAAAGGCACGCCTAGTGCATTAGCGGCAGCGCGTGCTGTTGCCATAGAAATTCCTAAGGTTGCATTTGCTCCTAGGTTGGAGTAGTTTTTTGTTCCATCAAGCTCCAAAAGAGTGTTATCTAGTTGAGTTTGATTAAATGCATCAAGTCCTATGATGTTTTCAGCTATTGTGCCATTGATATTTTCAATCGCTTTTAAAACACCTTTTCCGCCAAATCTCTCATCATTATCTCTTAACTCCAAGGCTTCTTTTTTTCCAGTACTTGCCCCACTTGGAACGATAGCACTACCCACGCTACCATCACTTAACATGATTTCAGCTTTAATGGTAGGATTACCTCTACTATCTAAAACTTCAAAAGCTCTTAAATCTTCAATCATTAACATTACTCTTCTCCTTCCTCATCTTCTTTTGCACCTAAAATCATACTATCTATGCCGATGGAATTTTGTATAGCTTGCGTGATTTCATCTGCAATAGCTGGGTTTTCTTTTAAAAAGGCTTTAGCATTTTCTCTGCCTTGACCAAGTTTAGATGCTTTGTAAGAAAACCATGCACCACTTTTATCAATGATGTCAAGTTTTACACCATAGTCTATTAACTCACCTTCACGACTTACACCCTCGCCAAACATCACATCAAATTCAGCTTGTTTAAAAGGTGGGGCGACTTTGTTTTTAGCTACTTTTACTTTAACACGGTTTCCAATAGGCTCATCATTTTGTTTTAAGGTAGCTGTTTTTCTTACATCTAAACGCACCGAAGCATAAAATTTTAATGCATTTCCACCGGTGGTTGTTTCAGGTGTGCCATAACCCATCATACCTATTTTCATACGAATTTGGTTGATGAAAATTACAGTGGTGTTCATTTTGTGTACAATACCAGTGAGTTTTCTTAAAGCTTGACTCATTAATCTTGCTTGAAGTCCTACGTGTTGATCTCCCATATCGCCTTCGATTTCTGCTTTTGGAGTTAGTGCAGCAACGCTATCTATCACTATTAGATCAATAGCTCCACTTCTTGCTATGGTTTCAACGATTTCTAAAGCTTGTTCTCCAAAATCTGGCTGAGAGATGTAGAGATTTTCTGTATCAACACCTAAATTTTTTGCATATCTTACATCTAGCGCGTGTTCAGCATCGATAAATGCACAAACTCCGCCTTTTTTTTGGCATTCTGCTATGATGTGTAAAGTTAGTGTAGTTTTCCCTGAGCTTTCAGGCCCATAAATTTCTATAATTCTTCCTTTTGGTACTCCGCCTATACCTAGAGCTAAATCTAGCCCAACTGAACCTGTAGGAATAGAATCAATCTTTTCAACTTCTTTATCGCCAAGTCTTAAGATAGTACCTTTTCCAAAGGTTTTATCAAGACTTTTTAAGGCTGCATCAAGTGATTTTCTTTTATTATCATCCATGCTTATTAATCCTTTTATAATATGTTTAAAATTGTATCAAAAAGAAATTTAATATAAGTTTTTATTTTGAATTTTGCTAAAATACTTTTTTAAATTTTTAAGGAAAAAAATGAATAAAAAAATTAGCGTAGCACACTCTCCTGATGCTGATGATATTTTTATGTATATGGCGATTAAATTTGGTTGGGTGGGAAATGCCTATGAATATGAAAATACAGCCTTAGATATACAAACTCTAAATGAGTTAGCATTGCAAAATATATACGATGTTAGCGCAATATCTTTTGCGCTTTATCCTTTGATAGCTAGTGAATATGCTTTATTGAAAACTGCTGTAAGTTTTGGCGAAGGTTATGGACCAAAACTCATTAAGAAAAAAGATAAAAGATTAAAGCCAAATTTTAAGGTTGCTTTAAGTGGTGCACACACTACTAATGCTTTGATTTTTCGTATAAAATATCCACAAGCTAGGATAATCTATAAGAATTTTTTAGAAATTGAAAAAGCAGTTTTAGAAGGTGAGGTAGATGCTGGAGTGCTGATACATGAAAGTATTTTAGAGTTTGATTCTAGCTTATGCGTAGAGGCTGAACTTTGGGATATTTGGCAAGAATTAGCAAAAAATGATTTACCTTTACCTTTAGGTGGTATGGCCCTTAGAAGATCTTTACCGATAAATGATGCTATAGCGGTTGAAAAAGATTTAATCAAAGCAGTAGAAGTAGCCGATCATAATAGAAAAATCTTAGCTTCTATGCTTTTAGAGCGTGATTTGATACGTGTAGATGTGCAAAAACTTGATGTATATTTAAATCTGTATGCAAATAAAAACTCTATTAACATGAATGATAAGCAGTATAATGCTATAGATAAACTTTTTGAGCTTGGATTTAATCATGGATTTTATGAGAAATTAATCAAAAGCAAAGATTATCTTATACCTAGTGAGTATGAAGAATTTAGAAATTCTTGATAGAATTTGAATTTTAAGGAGTAAATATGGAAAGTACTTTAGTAGCCTTGGGTGTACAAACTTTTAAAATCACACTTATGCTTTCTTTGCCTATGCTTTTAGCAGGGCTTATTGCAGGGCTTATAATAAGTATTTTTCAAGCTGTAACACAAATTAACGAAGCTACACTTTCTTTTGTGCCAAAAATTCTACTTGTTGTTGTGGTGATAGTATTTTTAATGCCTTGGATGATAAGCTCTATGATTGATTTTACAACGAATATCTTAAATCAAATTCCAAGCTTTATTCGATGATTATCGATTTTTCTAAGTATTCTTCTGTGCGTATAGGTGAGAGCTTTGAAGTACAAGTGCTTGAAGAGCTTTGTGAGTTTGATGGTTTTTTGATAGGTGGGGCTAATAATTTACTTGTTTCGCCAAGACCTAAAAAACTTGGAATTTTGGGGAAAAGCTTTGATTATATTAAAATTTTAGAGCAAAATGAAAAAGGTATGTTTTTAGAGATAGGCTCTAGTACGAAATCTTTTAAAATGTATCATTTTGCCAAAGAAAACAACCTACAAGGCTTTGAATTTTTAAGAAATATCCCAGGTACTTTGGGTGGAATTTTAAAAATGAATGCGGGTTTAAAAGATGAGAACATTAGTAAAAACTTAACGAGTGTTTATACTTTTAATCAAGAAATTTTAAAACAAGATATTGCTTTTGCTTATAGATTTAACCCTATTAAAGAAGTGATGTTTAGTGCAAAATTTTTTTTAGAATATGGATTTGATATAAACAAAGATGAGCTTTTAAAGAATGCAAGAAAAAACCAACCCAAAGGTGCTAGTTTTGGGTCTATTTTTAAAAATCCCAAAAACGATCACGCAGGGAGATTGATAGAAGCGGTTGGTCTTAGAGGTTTTAGTAAAAATGACGCGATGTTTAGTAATGAACATGCAAATTTTTTGATCAATAAAAAACATGCTAGCTTTGATGATGCGATGTTTTTGATAGAGCTAGCTAAAAAAAGAGTATCGGAAGAATTTGGTATTCTTTTAGAAGAAGAAGTGGCGATCATATAGTATTTTTAATATCTTCATAAAGAATTTTGGCTATTTCTTGGACTAACTCTTCATAAGATTTACTTTTATCGCTAGTGTTAAATCGAGTATCGATAGTAAGTAGTTTATGGTCTTTTAATTTTTTTGTTTTAGCGTTAAAAAGTTTGTATTCTATGTCGGCTTTGACTTCAAAATTTGAAAAAAGTAAGAAGTTTTGTTGGCTTGCCTGAATGCTTTTTAGATCTAGTAAAATCACAAAATCAGCTTTTTTAAAACGGTTAAATTCTAAAAAATCATCTGCACTGATAAAGTGTTTGTTTGCTTGTAAAATATTTTGACTATTGATATAAACTTGATTTTCTTTTTGGCTTAGTAAGGCAAGATGATTTTCTTTGTTAAATAAGGTATTTAAAGCATTTAAGGTGTCTTTTGCCATGGTTTTAGCATCAATTTTTAAATTTGAAAAATAAAAATTATATTCTTTTTCATAGCTTGGCACCAAAGCTAAAACATCAATCTGCGATAATCTATCGTAGTTGACATTTTGGTTTAGTTTGATGATGTTAAAATCATCGTTGTTTTGGAGTTTGATGATTTTTTTATTTGCAAAAGAATTGGCGTAAATGGTGCCAAAAAGACATAAAAATACTAAAAGTATTCTCATTAAAAACCTTGTAATTTAAAATCAGTTTTGGCAAAAGCTATAAAACTTGGAAGTTTAAAGTCAGGACGGTTATAGTCTAAAGCTTTTTTATTAAAATCATATAAAATACCACCATTTTGTTTGACTAAAAAATCTCCCGCGGCGATATCCCAAGCTTTTGGACCACCAAAACGTGGGTAAATTCCTGCTTTTGCCTCAAGCAAATACACAAATTTTAAAGCAGAAGAAACCTTAATACCTTCAAGTTGGTTTTGTATGAAAAAGTCTTCGTTATTGTCATGATTTTTAGAGTATAAAGCGATGTTTTTAACTTTTTCATATTGCTTTAATTCATGAGATAAAATAGTGTCATTTTTGTAAACTTTTGTGTGAGTGTGCGCATAATAGAATGCATTATTCTCCACATCGCCTATGAGTGAAAGCACGGGAGTATTTTTATGGATCAATGCGATTAAAACACAGTATTCCTTGTCTTTTTTAGCATAAGATTTAGTGCCATCGAGTGGATCTATTAGCCAAAAATACTCTAATTTTTTTCTTTCTTCATAAGAGAGTATATTTTCTTCAGAGCATATGGCTATATCACTTGATGCTAAAATTTCACTAATAGCCTCATTGGACTTGATATCAGCTAAGCCAACTGGAGATTCATCTTCTTTAAGCCATAAGGTATTTTTGTCTTTGTATTCAAGTAATACCTTAGAAGCTTCTTTACCTGCCCTTAGAGCTAATTCTAAAAGTGTGTCTAAATTTTTCATAAAAAAAGTATAGCAGTTTAAGATAAATACTTAGTAGAATTATTTTCTACTAAGATTATTGATAAATTTAATCAAGCTAATAGCTAAAATCGCTTCAAGCAAGGCAGTAAGCACTAATCCTGAGTATATATCTTGAGTGATGATATTGGTTTGATAAGAAAGAGTGGCTATGGCAATAAGTAAGGTTAATGGCATTGAGTGGCTTAAACCAAATAAAAAAGTATGTTTTAAACCTAAATTTTTGAAAAAAACCATAGCGCAAAGTATTCTTAAGGCTATCATAAAAAGTGTAAGAGAAAAAGCGATAATTAAAACTTGCGTATTTAAAAGCATTTGAAGTTTAAAGCTTGATCCTATATAAATGAAAAATATAGGGATTAAAAAGCCATAGCCAAAACTAGAAAGTTTATGCTCTAGATCTTTTTTGTGATCAAAAAAAGTAGCTATAAATGAACCTGCGATAAAAGCTCCCAGTGCAACTTCAAGTTTAAAATAAATCATAATCGCAACTATGGCTATAAAAATAGCCATACAAAATCTTATATCTTTTTCATTTTGATCTTGCCAAGGCATGAGTATGGTTTTAAGTTGTGGATACCACCAAAATAACACTTCTAGAAATTTAAAGCCAAAAATACAAAGAGCCAAAAAACCCACCAAGTACAATAAATTTTGAGTAAGCGAGAAAAGATCAGCTCCTTTTCCTAAAAACGCAGCTGCTATGGTAAGTAAAACTATGCTCACAACTTCAGCCAAAGTAGCTACTACCATAGATACATTAAGCCACTCACAATTTTTTCCAAAATCCCTATAAAGTGTTGAGAGTAATCCCACACTCATTACAGGTATGATAATGACAAAAATATAAGAAATATCCACGCTTTCAACCGCTAAAACACTAAAAACATATAAAAGTATGATATAAATCAAAGCTTTATTAAGCAAGCTTCTTTCTGTATTTAAAAAGGTTTTTAGATTGATCTCCATGCCTGCTATAAACATAAGGTAATAAAACCCTGCATTAGCTAAAAGCTTAAAATTTTCACTCTCGCCAATAAAACCTAAAAATCCTATAAAAGAACCAAGCATAATTTCAGTGGCTGAAAGTGGGAGTTTTAAAAATTTAGCAATATAAGGTGAGGTTAGCAAGCACCCTGCTACGACTAGTAAAATTTTTAAGTCCGTAGCAGCTTGAGCATCAATGACACCCGCTAGCAAAGCTAAACCCCATTTGTTTTAGTTTTTGTATATCTTTGCTTGGTTCTTCGCCTTTAGTTGTAAGATAGTCTCCTACTACTATAGCGCTAGCTCCTGCGTCAAAAATTTCATACTGTCTTTCTTTTAGTACGACTTCTCTACCACCTGCTATCATGATATGTGCATTTGGTAAGTCTTTTTTGGTGTCTTTGATGATATTTAATGCCTCATCAGGATCAAGTAAAGTTTGTTTGAGTTTTAAATTTTCATTTGGTATGAAAAAATTAATAGGCGAAGAAAAAGGATCAAGTTCTTTTAAGCTAGCTCGAAAACTTTTTCTATCAGCTTCACTTTCCCCAAGACCATAAATTCCACCACAGCAAAGCATCAAGCCTGCTTCTTTGGCATAAAGATTGGTTTGAAATCTTTGCTCCCAAGTATGTGTAGAGCAAATATTTGGGAAAAATTCTTTAGAAGTTTCTAGATTATGGTTGTATGAAAAAATTCCTGCTTTTTTTAATTCCTTGAGTTGATCTAAATTGGCTATACCATTACAAGCTATAAGCAAAAGCCCTTCTACTTCTTTTTGTACCGCATGGGCTACTTTACACACATATTCAAGTTTTTCATCATCAAGCCCAGCACCAGCTGTAACCAAACAAAAACCTAAAGCTTCATTTTTTTTAGCCATTTTAGCTTCTAAAACAATTTGATCTATATCTTTTCTTTTATATTTGTTGATATTTGTTTTTACATGAGCGCTTTGGGTGCAGTACTTGCAGTCCTCCCCGCACCCTCCACTTGCTATATTAGATATAGCACAAAGCATGATTTGCATTAAATTTCCTTTTTGATTTTACATTTTAAACACTCTAAAAACGTGCCTTTTTTCAGTTCTTTGATGATTAAAGTTTCACTACATTCACTGCATTTTTCTTCACTTGGCTTATATTTGCTTATATAATTACATTTTGGGTAAGCACTACAACCATAAAATTTACCACGCTTAGAAAAACGCTCTACGATCTCGCCTTCTTGACAGCTTGGACATTTTACGCCTATGGTGTTGAGTTTTTTCTCGCTTTTTTTTCATTTTGTGTTTCTTGTTTTAAATTTCTTGAATATTTGCATTTTGGAAAGTTTAAACAAGCTACAAATTCCCCATATCTTCCTTTTCTTATGGCAAGTTCTCCACCGCAATCAGGACAAGTTTCATCTAGCTTGGTAACTGTTTTTTGGCTTTTGATATTTCTCTTGCCCTCATCGATTTTTCTCATAAAAGGAAAATAAAATTCTCGTAAAACTTCTTGCCAATCCATCTTACCTTCTGCAATAATGTCAAGTGTGTCTTCCATTTTGGAGGTAAAATCACTATCTACGATATCGCTAAAATTTTGTTCTAATACTTCTGTGACAACAAAGGCTATTTCATTAGGTATGATTTGCTTTTTATCTATATATACATACTCTCTTGCACTCAGTAAAGAGATAGTGGGAGCATAAGTAGAGGGGCGTCCTATACCAAGATTTTCTAGCTTTTTAACAAGTCCAGCTTCAGAGTATCTTGAAGGTGGTTCGGTAAAGTGTGAGTTGAGTTCTATAGTTTGGATATTTAGTGTATCTTCTAGTTTTAAATTAGGCAAGATTTTGTCTTTATCCATATCTCCATAAATTTTATAATGACCATCAAATAAAATTTTTCTACCACTTATTTTAAAACTTGCTTCGCTTGATCTCGCATACACATTTTGAGTTTGAGAGATGGCAGGGTTCATTTGTGAAGCCAAAAAACGATTGTAGATCAAAGTATATAATCTTGCTTCATCTTTTTCTAAAAATTCATTTGCAAGCTTTGGAGTAAAGCTTAGATTGGTTGGTCTTATGGCTTCATGGGCTTCTTGGGCGCCTTTGCTTTTGGTGGTATAGATATTTGCTTTGCTTGGTAGGTATTCTTTACCAAATTCATTTTGAATGAGCTTTCTTACTTCTTCTAAGGCTTCTTTTGCGATATTTAAACTATCAGTTCTCATATAAGTGATCACACCCATGATACCTTGATGCGTTTTTACACCTTCATAAAGTTTTTGAGCGATCATCATAGTTTTTTTAGGGTTAAATCCTAAACGATTACTTGCGCTTTGCTGTAATGTTGAGGTCATAAAAGGTGCTTGAGGAGCTATTTTTCTATCTTTACTTTCTATGTTTTTGACCTTAAAATTTGCATTTTTACAAGCATTAAAGATTAATTTTGCCCTGTCTTCGTTAGTTAGACTTAGCTTTTCTATCTTTTGGTTTTGAAATTCAACTAGTTCTGCTTGTAAGTCTTTTTCAAAAACCATATCAATACTAAAGTATTTTAAAGGAATAAAAGCTTTGATTTCTCTTTCTCTATCGACGATGATTTTTAAAGCTGCACTTTGCACACGTCCTGCGCTTAGGCCTTTTTGAATTTTTTGATTGAGTAAGGGGCTAAGTTTGTAGCCTACGATACGATCAAGCAAGCGTCTAGTTTGCTGGGCGTTGACGCTGTTTATGTTTAAAGATCTTGGGTTTTTTAAAGCGTTTTCGATAGCACTTTTGGTGATTTCATGAAAAACTATGCGTGGCAAAGTGCTTTCATCTTTATTAATAGCTTTGGCTATATGATAAGCTATGGCTTCTCCCTCGCGGTCCTCATCGGTTGCAAGGTAGATGGTTTTAGCTTTTTTAGCTTTTTCTTTGAGTTCTTTTACCAAGTTTGAGTGATCGTTTGAAATTCTATATTCGGGTTTGAAGTTTTCATCTTCTATTTTTATACCAAAGCTAGTTTTAGGTAGATCTCTAATGTGCCCTTTGGAGGCGATGACTTCGTAGTCTTTACCTAAAAAATTACCTATGGTTTTAGCTTTGGCAGGCGATTCTACTATGATTAAATTTTTCATTATTTTCCTTATATAGGATTAAATTAGTAAAAGTGTATAAAAAAAAGTTAAATTTTTTGCTTAGAAGGATTTTTAAATCAAATATATTTAATGCTATAATTTTTATATTTATAATCATAGGAATAAAAATGTTTTTGCAAAAAAATTTACAAGCATTGGAATTTACCAACAAACCTTTGCAAGAAAAAATCGCTTCTTTAAAAGAAGAAAGTTTTATCGATATATTTCCAAGTCAAACTCCGGTTGTACCTTCTAGAGAGGATTTGCTTAAACCTAACATATTTTTTTGTGGTATAGGTGAGGGTTTGTTTTTAAAAAAATTGATCAATAAGCATATTTTTATTTTTGATAAAGCTGAGTTTTTTGCTAATGTTTTGACTAAGATGGATTTAAGTCAAGAGCTTTCAAGCGGAAAAATATATCTTTGTGATGTGGAAGAAAAAAGATTAGAGGAATATCTTGTTTTGCTTTTTTCTCAAAAAGACTGCTTTGAGTATTTGGGTTTATTTAAGCTTTTACCATATAGTGAGTGTTATGAACAAAGTCCGATATTTGATTTTGCTTATCAAAAGTCTTTGAGTGTTATAAAAAGAGTAGTAGGGAATGTTGATACTAGTTTTACCATGGATGTTAAAATTTATAAGCAGTTTTTATTTAATATTCCTTGTGTGTTAGAAAATACTCCTTTTCAAAGATTTATTTATGAAAATAAAGGGAAAAATAAAAGCGTCATTGTGGTGTGTGCTGGACCTTCTTTAAACAAACAACTTGATCTTTTAAAGGCTTATCAAGATGATTATGTGATATTTGCTTTAGATGCTACTTATAAGACTTTGCTTAAAAATGAAATATATCCAGATTTTGTTTTTTCTATGGATATTTATGATAAATGTATTTGTTTTTATGAAAATTTACCATCAAGTAAAAAAGAACCAATTTATATCGCGAGTTCTGCTATGCATGAAAAACTAATGCATTTTTTTAAAACAAAAGTTAATAAAATTTTTACAATACAAAATTTAGATTATCAACAAAAATTTAATCTAAATGATTTTGGCTATTTGGATATAGGTGTTAATGTAGCACATTTTGCATATAGTTTCGCTATAGTTTTAGGTTTTTCTAATGTCATCATGATAGGTCAAGATTTAGCTTTTAACGAAATGGGTAATTCTCACGCAGATACTAGTGTTTTTACTTTTCATGATGTAGAAGCAGCTGAGCATACAGCTGCAAAGCTTGAAGTGTTAGCTTATGGTAGATCAGCTTTTGTGCAAACTCATATAGGTTGGGATGAGTTTCGAAAGAGACTTGAAGTGTTATTTCTTTCTCATCCTCATGTGAAATTTTATAATGCCACAGAAGGAGGATCCTTTATCGACTATACTATAGAAAAACCTTTTGGAGAGGTTTTGGAGCTATTAAAAGATAGTAAAAAAGATTATATTTTGCCTAATGCTTTAAGTTTCAATAGACAAAAAAAATTACTAGCAAAAACACTAGAAATTTTACAAAAAGATCATTTAGAACTAAGCACTTTACATGAAGATGCTAAGAAAATTTTAAATATTTTAGAGCAACATCAAACGCAAACAACTCTTCATGAAGAGTTGTTCAATATCATCACTCGGTTTAATCTTTTATTAGATGAGAGCAAAATACTGCAAAGTTTTATGTATAAAGCTTTGTTTTACCATAGAGGGTTTTTTCATACTGGTTTATATGAAGATTCTCAAAGTGCTTTAGAAAAATATATCAATTTTTTGAAAATTTTTATAGAATTTAGTACTTTAAGTCTTAAAAGTCTTTCACAAGCAATACAAAAATATAAAGATTTACTAAAAGTATAAATTTTTTTTAATATTATTCGATATAGTTTAAACAGCTGCATGGAAGCAGCTAAAATTATTTAAAAGGATTTAAAATGGGATTTCGTATAAATACTAATGTGGCATCTTTAAATGCTCAAAACAATGCGAATTTAAATTCAAGAGCATTGGATAGTTCTCTAGCTAGACTTAGTTCAGGTCTTAGAATCAACTCTGCAGCTGATGATGCTTCTGGTATGGCAATTGCAGATAGTTTAAGATCACAGGCAAACACACTAGGTCAGGCAATTAGCAATGGTAATGATGCTTTAGGTATTTTACAAACAGCTGATAAAGCTATGGATGAGCAGCTTAAAATCTTAGATACCATCAAAGTAAAAGCTACTCAAGCAGCTCAAGATGGACAAACTACTAAAACAAGAAACATGCTTCAAGCTGATATCAATCGTTTGATGGAGCAACTTGACAATATCGCAAATCAAACATCATTCAATGGTAAGCAACTTTTAAGCGGTGGTTTTGTAAATCAAGAATTTCAAGTAGGTTCTCAATCAAATCAAAGCATTAAAGCAAGTATTGGTTCAACTCAATCAAGCAAAATCGGTGTAACTAGATTTGAAACAGGTTCTATGTCCAATGATAGTGGAGTAGTTAAGCTAACCATTAAAAATTATAATGGTATAGATGATTTTACATTTCAACCGGTTGTGATTTCAACTTCAGTTGGAACAGGTATGGGTGCTTTGGCTGAAGAGATTAATAGGGTTTCAGATGTAACAGGAGTTAGAGCTAGTTTTTTAGTAGAAACTACGGGTGTTGGTAATATTAAGGCTGATAAAACTTCTAAAGATTTTGCTATTAATGGGGTAAAAATTGGCGAGGTTGAGTATAAAGATGGTGATGAAAATGGAGCTTTGATTTCAGCAATTAATTCAGTTAAAGATACTACAGGAGTTGAAGCAGCTAAGGATGCAAATGGTAGGCTTATACTAACTTCAAGAGATGGTAGAGGGATTAAAATAGAAGGTAGTATGGGCATGGGCTCTGGTGTTATGAAGGGTGATTATGAAAATTATGGTCGTTTGTCTTTAGTTAAAAACGATGGTAAAGATATTCAAATTGCTGGAGATAGTCTTTCTACTATAGGTATGGGAGCAACTCAAATGATCTCTCAAGCTTCTGTATCTTTAAGAGAATCAAAAGGAAATATCGACACCAATGTAGCTGATGCTATGGGCTTTAATGCTTATAAAGGTGGTGGCAAGATGATTGTAACTTTTTCATCTGTTTCTGCTTTTATGGCTTCATCTGGTAGTGGTATGAGTGCTGGTTCAGGTTTTTCTGTAGGTAGTGGTAAAGAGATGTCCAAATTGTATAATTCTACCGATGCATTAGCTTTTGTAACAGCTTTTTCAGCAGCTTTTGGTGTGAGTGCAGCAGGTAATGGCTCATCACAATTTGCTAATCTTGATATTTCTATAGCAGCTAAAGATCAGCAAGCTGGAGTTACTACACTTAAAGGTGCTATGGCGGTGATGGATATCGCTGAAACAGCTATTACCAATCTTGATAAAATCAGAGCTGACATAGGTTCAGTGCAAAATCAAATCACAGCAACACTTAACAATATCAGCGTAACTCAAGTAAATATCAAATCAGCTGAATCTAATATTAGAGATGTTGATTTTGCGGCAGAGAGTGCAAACTTTGCTAAGCATAACATCTTAGCTCAAAGTGGATCTTATGCTATGAGTCAAGCTAATGCTGTGCAACAAAATGTAATGAGATTATTACAATAGTCTATAAAACACCTTGAATCCAAGGTGTTTTACTCCTTTCAAAACTTCTTCGAAAACTCTTATTAAATTTGGAACATTTATTGCTTTTGATTTTTAAGCAATATTTTGAAAGGATTTAAAATGGGTTTTAGAATAAACACCAATATAGGTGCAATGAATGCACATGCGAATTCAACCATTACAGCAAGGGAATTAGATAAATCTCTAGCTAGACTTAGTTCAGGTCTTAGAATCAACTCTGCAGCTGATGATGCTTCTGGTATGGCAATTGCAGATAGTTTGAGATCACAAGCTGCAACCTTAGGTCAAGCTATTAATAATGGTAATGATGCTATTGGCATACTTCAAACAGCTGATAAAGCTATGGATGAGCAGCTTAAAATCTTAGATACCATCAAAGTAAAAGCTACTCAAGCAGCTCAAGATGGACAAAGTGCTAAAACAAGAAACATGCTTCAAGCTGATATCAATCGTTTGATGGAGCAACTTGACAATATCGCAAATCAAACATCATTCAATGGTAAGCAACTTTTAAGTGGAAATTTTGTAAATCAAGAATTTCAATTAGGTTCTCAATCAAATCAAAGCATTAAAGCAAGTATTGGTCCAACTCAATCAAGCAAAATCGGTGTAACTAGATTTGAAACAGGTTCTCAAGCTCAAGATAGTGGAGTGGTTCAACTTACCATTAAAAATTATAATGGAGTGGATGATTTTAAATTTCAACCGGTTGTGATTTCAACTTCAGTTGGAACAGGTATGGGTGCTTTGGCTGAAGAGATTAATAGGGTTTCAGATGTAACAGGAGTTAGAGCTAGTTTTTTAGTAGAAACTACGGGTGTTGGTCCTATTAAAGCTGGTGAAACAAGTGATGATTTTAAAATCAATGGTGTGACTATAGGAAAGATAGAATATCAAGATAGTGATCAAAATGGAGCCTTGGTTGCAGCAATTAATTCAGTTAAAGATACTACAGGAGTTGAAGCAGCAAGAGATCCAAATGGTAGGCTTATACTAACTTCAAGAGATGGTAGAGGGATTAAAATAGAAGGTAGTATGGGCATGGGCTCTGGTGTTATGAAGGGTGATTATGAAAATTATGGTCGTTTGTCTTTAGTTAAAAACGATGGTAAAGATATATTAATCTCAGGAACTAGTCTTTCTACTATAGGTATGGGAGCAACTCAAATGATCTCTCAAGCTTCTGTGTCTTTAAGAGAGTCAAAAGGAAGAATTGACACCAATGTAGCTGATGCTATGGGCTTTAATGCTTATAAAGGTGGTGGCAAGATGATCGTTACTTTTTCATCTGTTTCTGCTTTTATGGCTTCATCTGGTAGTGGTATGAGTGCTGGTTCAGGTTTTTCTGTAGGTAGTGGTAAAGAGATGTCCAAATTGTATAATTCTACCGATGCATTAGCTTTTGTAACAGCTTTTTCAGCAGCTTTTGGTGTGAGTGCAGCAGGTAATGGCTCATCACAATTTGCTAATCTTGATATTTCTATAGCAGGAAAAGATCAAACTCCTGGAGTTACTACACTTAAAGGTGCTATGGCGGTGATGGATATAGTGGAAACTGCTACAGCTAATTTAGATGCTATTAGAGCTGACATAGGTGCAGTGCAAAATCAAATCACAGCAACACTTAATAACATCAGCGTAACTCAAGTAAATATTAAATCAGCTGAATCTAATATTAGAGATGTTGATTTTGCGGCAGAGAGTGCGAATTTTTCTAAATATAATATCTTAGCTCAAAGTGGATCTTATGCTATGAGCCAAGCTAATGCTGTGCAACAAAATGTTTTAAAACTCTTACAATAATCCTTAGTGAGCTTTTTTAAGCTCACTTTTAAATTAAATTCTTTTTCTCTAAAATATCTTGTAAAGGTATGATAGCAATTTTTAATGCTTTTTCTTGCACTAAAACAAGTTCGCTTAGTTCTTCAATCCAAGTTTTATGAGCTTCAATCCAAGCTACAAGTTTGTTTTGTTTATCGCTTTCATTTTGCATATGATATACATAAATATTTGAAAAAGTGCTTTCTAAATGAAACAATGATGGACTAATCACTTCTCTTAAAAAAATGTATTTTTTACTTTCTAGGGTTTCTTTTAAAGAGTCTATTTTTGTGTTTAATTCATTAAGAGTGTAGCGTGTTTTGCTTTTATGATTGATTTCTTTATGTAGCTTTTTGCAAGCTTTTAAAAATTTCTCACTTAATTTTATATTGATTTTTATTTGTTTATAAGCTTGTAACATTAAATTTAATTGCTCTTTGCGTTTTAAATTATGTAATTTTGTAAAAGGTTTTTTAAGATCTTTGGTTAATAAATCTTCGCATAATGTTTTAAAAGGTTTTTCTATACTTCCTTCTATCCTTGCTCCACCTTCTGTGGCATTGTAAATTTTTACATTTTTATATCTTTGGATTAAATTTTCAAATACTTGTTTAAATAAAAGCCAAACTTCAGAACTTTGCACCAAACCTTTTCCACCATATGCTTTAATTTGGTATTTATCTTTATCTCTTTCAAAATCTCCATCATGATAATCTTCATGTAAAAATCCTTCGCTATGGCTTTTACCATCATTGCTATATGCTAGATCTTGACCGATTAAGATGATGTTTTCATGTCCTAGTGTAATTGCTATTTCACAATTTAAATGAGCCACACTCATACCCCCGCTTACATAGCCAAAATCATGCAATCCTAAAGAATAAGCAAAGGGTAAAGATTTAGAAACTAATATGTATTTTCTTTTGTTTTTTTCTAAAAATTCAATACTTTTTTTATGCACTAAAGAAACTAGTATAAAAGTAATATCTTTATCAAATTCTTTAAAATCATTATCAAAACAAGAAGAAACAAAATCATCTCTTTCTAGCATACAAACATAATCAGGCTTTATACCTTCTTTAGCTAAGATAGGATAAGCACTATCAGCACAAAATATAGTAGCTTTGTTAGCGTATTGTTTAAGCATGGGAAGTTGTTTTTTTAAAGAGGGGCCAGTAGCTACTAAAATGGCATTTTTGCTTTTATTGCTTCTTTTTGTTTTTAATTCTTTAAAACTTGGATGAGTTAGCATTTTTGGTATATTTAATACAAATTGTTCAATCCCTTGCATCGCATCGATTGGATCATTTCCCCTTCTTAAAGCTATACTTTTTATAGCTTGAGAATTTAAATCATTAATAAAGCGTATTTCTTCTTTTTGCTCTTCATAAAATTCACAATGAATATGCAAATCATAAGTTTTTAAAAATAAATCTAAAAAAGAACATAGTGTATCAGCTTTAGTATAAGTCATTTCTTTCGTATGTATGAGTATAAATCTACCTTGAGCAAATTCTTTAGAAAAATTAATCATGCTTAAAACTAAAAACATTAATTCTAAATCTCTTTCAAAAACTATAATTCTTTCATGTTTTTTATTTGCAAGTAAGCTTTTGTATAAAATTCCATTGCCTAGGCCATAGAAAAACAATATAGGATATCTTGTATATTCTTTTTTAAAAAATGCTAGTTTTTCTTCTAGTTCTTTTAAAGGATCTTTATTGTAAAGAAGTTTGGAATTTTGAAAAATGATATTACAATGGAGTGGATCATTTCCAAATTCATAAGCATAATCTTTACTTTCTTTAATCTTGCTTAGTTTTTGTTTTAAGTTTTTATACTCGTTTCCTTTTAAAGAATTTAAATTTTTTTTAAAAATTTCTGTTTTCATTTAAATCTCATCCTTGCTTAGTTTAAAAAATAATATCGTCAATTTTTAATATATTTTTCTAAATCATTTTTTAAAAGTTCATTTTCAATAATTTTTTTATTTTGTAAGATAAGGTTTTTTAAATTTTCTAGAGTAATTACTATCAGTTGAAAATACTCTAAATGTAAATTAATCCAAGCTTGATTTTTTTGTAAAAGAATATTTTCATCACTTGGAATGATTGTGTAAATTTTGGCTAAGACAAAACGCATTTGTTCTAAATAACATGTGAGTAAAAGTTTAATTAATTCATTATTTTTAAAATCATCTAAATCAAAATCATTTAAAAATTGTATAATTTTTGAAAAATTGTCAAAATTATCTTTGATAAATAAAATTATATCAGTGTATTTTTGTAAATAATGTGTGATATCTTTTAAAAGTAAGTTGATTTGATGATAAGCTTTTAGAAGATATTCTTGTTTTTTGGTATATTTTAAATTATCTAATCTTTCAAAATTTTTATCAATTTTTTCTTTTAATAAAGTTTCGCATAATGTTTTAAAAGGTTTTTCTATACTTCCTTCTATCCTTGCTCCACCTTCTGTGGCATTATAAATTTTAGCCTTTGAAAGAGTAAAAAGATGTTCTAAATTTACTCTAAACATATCCCATGCAATATGTGTTTTGACAAAACCTTTTCCTCTATAAGCTATAGTGTTGAATTTATCCATTTGACTTTCATATGTTGCGCTATGTTTATAATTTTTTGGATGAGACTCGCCTAAATCATTATAGGCTAAATCTTGTCCAATAAAAATGATATTTTTAAATTCCAATAAATTAGCAGCTATAAAAGCTAAATGTGCTACTGAAATTGCATAATCTACATAACCAAAAGCGTTGAGTTTAAAATATGTTTCAAAGGTTTCTTTTGAAATTAGCATAAATTTTCTATTATTTTTTTCTAAATATTTTAAAGCATTAGGATGAACTAGCGATGTTAATATGAATATAATGTCTTTATCAAAATCTTTAAAATCATTATTAAAAAATTCAGCTGTAAAATCGCTTCTTTCTACCATAAAAACATAATCAGGTTTAATGTTTTCAAGTTGCAAAATGCTATAAGCACTATCAGCACAAAAAATCACAACATTTTCTTGGTATTGTTTAAGCAAAGGAAGTTGTTTGCTTAAAGATGGTCCGGTTGAAACTATAATGGCATTTTTTGCTTTAGCTTTTCTTTTGTTGAGTAATTCTTTTAAACAAGGTTTTGATAGCATAGTAGGGATGTTTTGTATAAATTGATCTATGCCTTGTAAGGTATCTTTTGCATCTGTGCCTTTTATGGTGGCTATGGATCTTATATTAGATAGTATTTTTTGATTTAAATTTAAAATGCTTTGTTCAAATTGCTCATAATACTTACAATGAGGCTCTAAAAAATAAGTTCGTATGAACTCTCTAAATGGATTTTTAGACATTAAAGCAAGCAAAGCACAATTTTGTGGATTTTCTTCCGCAATGATTAATTTGCCTTGTTTTAATTCTTGTGAAAAATCAATATAAAAAAATAAAAGATATATAAGCTCAAAATCTTTTTCAAAAACTACAATATGTTTTAAATTTGGATTTTGCAAAAGGGCTTTATATAAAATTCCATTACCAAAACCATAAAAATAAAGCACCGGATGAAGTTTATAATTTTGATGATAAAAATTCAATTTAGAGTTTAATTCCATTAAAGCATTTTCATAGATTACCCCCCCCCATTTATCGACGATATTAATATCTAGCGAGTCTTTTCCTTGCAAAATTTTGTATTTTGTTTTTTTGATATTTTTAAAAATAGTTTGAAAATTTTCATTTAAAGCAGAAATATTTTTTTTAAAAAGAGTTTTGTCCATTTTAAACCTTTAAATTTTCTTTTATAGTTTGGTTATATTTTTCTAAATAAAGAATAACCTCTTCAAAAAAGGCCAATTGAGAATTTAAGAAAATTTCTTTATTTCTTTTTTTATCTACTTTATATTTTAAAACCTCGCATTCATTTTGAAAACATCTAGCTTGTAAGATATCTGAAAAAAAATCGCTTTTTGGAATTTTATTTCTTAAAACTTCAAATTTTGTTAAGTTTTTCTCTTGTAAAGCTTTTTTGCATTCTTTAATAAAAAGCTCACTTTGTTTGATTTGTTTTTGTAGTTTTTCTTTGCATTGTTTAAGTTTTTTTTGTGGATTTTTTGGATTTGGTAGGATTAAATTTTTATTGATTTTATTTTTAAGTAAAGTTTCGCAAAGCTCTTTGAAAGGTTTTTCTATGGTTCCTTCTATCCTTGCTCCACCTTCTGTGGCATTGTAAGTTTTGATTTTTAAGATATCTCTTGTTAGTGCAATGTCTTTTTCAAAACTTTTTAAAAATAAATACCAGCTTAGTTGAGTTTTAACCTCACCTTCTCCTCCATAAGCACAAATTGTTTCATAAACTATTTCTTCATCTCCTTGATCTCCATATAAGTGTTCTTTTGGATGAGACTTTCCATCATCGCTATATGCTAAGTCTTGTCCTATTAGAATAATATTTTCAAATCTTAATGCACCTGCTAGCTCATAAGCCATATTAGCCACGCTTAAGCCATTTCCTAAAAAACCATATTCTTTTAATCCAAGTTTGCTTTCAAAAAATAAAGGCCTCAAAACAAGCATATATTTTCTACCATTTTTTTCTAGATATTCTATGGTATTAGGATGAGTTAAAGAAGTAATGATAAATAAAATGTCCTTATCAAAATCACCAAAATCATTATTAAAAAATTCACTAGTAAAATCAACTCTTTCTAAGGAAAAGACATAATCGGGCTTGATATTTTCTTTAGCTAAAATAGGATAAGAACTATCAGCACTAAAAATCACAACATTTTCTTGGTATTGTTTTAGCAATGGTAATTGTTTTATTAAAGATGGTCCAGTTGAAACTATAATGGCATTTTTAGCTTTAGTCTTTCTTTCTTTTAGAAAATTTTGAAAAGGAGGACTAAAAATAATTTTTTCAAGATTGATAACATTATGCTTAATTCCAATTAATGCGTCTTTTGGATCATTTCCTCTACTTAACATCAATGTTTTAATGATATTTAATAAAATTTGCATTAAATCATGAGCATTTTGCGCATAAAAATTGGCATAAAAATCATTATAAAAATGAAAATTAAAAATTTTTAGTGTATGTTTGATATGAGGGTAATTAAATAAAACTTTAAGCTGAGCTGTATTGATATTTGGCGGGTAAAATAAAATAAGTTTTTCTTTTTTAATAAGATGAGTAAAATCAAACAAATGAAAAGCAAGATATAAAATTTCTAATTCTTGTTCAAAAACTATGATGTGCTTTAGATGCTGATTTTTTAAAAGTTCTATAAAAAAATTTCCATCACCAAAACCATAGAAAAATAACACAGGATAAAACTCGTATTTATCAGTATCAAAGTTGTTGGGTTTGTCTAAAAAAAAATGATTTTGTTCATCAAAAATTCGATTGTTTATAAGTTTAAAACAGGTAGTTTGAGAAATTTTTCTAAGCTCATATGCTAAAATTTGATCTACTTCAAAAAGAGCTTGAGTGTTTTTTAAAAATAATTCTTTATTCATGAAAATCCTTACCTAAGGTTAAAGAATATTATAACAAACAAAGTATAAGGACTTTCTAAACCCTACTCTAAATCCTTAAAATATAATTTAACTTTTTTTATTTTTTGAATATATTGATGCAAATTTTGATTTTCAAGTTCTTTTTCTAAATTGATAATATTTTTTTCTAAAGTAATCTTTAATGCTTTTGAGTGATCATTTAACATTAAAATCCATTCTAAATGTTCTTTGATCCAAAGTAGAGTTTTATTAAAAGCATCTTCTTTTGCTTTAGGATTTAATACATAAATTCTAGCAAGGTTGAGTTCAAATTGGGTATTTAGTGAATCTATAACAGAACGTAATATTAATTCGTTATTGATTTTTTCTTTGAAAGTGTCTAGTTGTTCTATGATGTTTTTAAAATTATTCTCATCATTGCTTAAAAAATGTAAAGTGTTAGATATAAAAGCACATTCTTTTTCCAAATATTCACAAATTTTGATTGCCTTGCGGGTTTTGTAAAAAGATTTTAGCATAAGTTCTATTTGCTTAGCGGAGTTAAGTTTTTCAAGTTTAGTAAAGTGTTTTTGTGGTTCTTTTATTAGTAATTCTTCGCATATTTGTTTAAAAGGTTTTTCTATAGTTCCTTCTATTCTAGCTCCACCTTCAGTGCAGTTGTATGTTGTGATGTCGAGAACATTTTTAGCATATGATAGTTTCTTTTCTAGTTCAGTTTTAAACATAATCCATGTACTTGTTGTTGAAATAAATTTAGCACCACCATATGATAAAATTTTTAAACCATAGTCAATTTCTTGAGGATTATAAGTATCATATTTTCCGTAGTGATACTCTTTGGGGTGAGATGAGCCATCATTAGCATAAGCTAAATCTTGTCCTATGAAGATAATATCTTTATAATCAAGTTTCATTGCTATAAAGTAAGCCATATTAGCTACACTAGGACATCCTATTAGATATTCAAAATGTTTTAAGTTGAAATATTTATCTAAAGATAATAATCGCTGAACAAACATAAATTTACGTCGATTTTTGCGTAAGTATGTGATAGTATTTGGGTGTATTACACTTGTTAAAACAAAAACAATATCTTTGTCAAAATCTCCAAAGTCGTTGTTAAAAAATTCAGAAGTTTCTTTAACTCTTTCTAAAGATAAAACATAATCAGGTTTTATATCGTGTTTTGCTAGGATAGGGTAGGCACTATCAGCGCAAAATATACTAGCTTTGTTAGCATATTGTTTTAATAAAGGAAGTTGTTTGATTAAAGATGGACCAGTTGATACTATGATAGCATATTTAGAGCTATTTTTTCTTTTCAGTAGTAATTCTTTAAAAGAAAAATTAGAAATAATATCAGGAAGGTTGTAAATATAATTTTCAATCCCCATTAATGCATCTTGGGATGAATTTCCTTTTGTAAGAATGGTTTGTTTGATATATTTTTGCATATTTTGATTTGTTTTTAAAATATCTTCTTGATATCTTTCATAGTAATCACAATGCAAATCCAAAAAATACACGCGCAAGAAATTAAAAAAAGGACTAGTGGAGCAAAGTTCATTATATATGTTGATATCAACTAAGCTAGTATCTAAAATAATCAAAGCACCATTTTTTAATTCTTCGCTAAAATCTAGCAAGTGAAAACTTAGATAAATTAATTCTAATTCTTTTTCAAAAACAACAATCTTTTGCCTATTTTTATTTTGCAAAAGAGCCTTATATAAAATTCCATTTCCAAAACCATAAAAATAAAGCACCGGATATAAAAGATATTTATCATTATATAAATTTAGCTTTTCATTTAACTCACTCAAGCTATTATTATATAGCGTATACCCCCCCCCATTATGAATGAAATTAATATCCAAAGGATCATTTCCTTGGAGAATCTGAAAATTTCTTTGTTTAAAATGAAGAAGTTTTTCTTTTAGTTTTGTATTTTGCAAGGCTTGGATATTTTTTTCAAATATATTCTTGTTCATTTTTATCCTTTAAAGTGCTTTTGCTCTAATGCTGTGCCAAATTCTATATTACAATTGGCTTTTTTACCAAGTATGATAGGCAAAAACTTAGGATGTAAGCCTAGGCTTGGTCTTACGCTTTTTACATTTTCTAGTGTAAAAATTTCACCTTTTTTAATATCTTTGCTAGCATATAAGCTTCTTGCAAAATGGCGATTTTTTAAAGTTTTTTCATCCATGGCTAAACTAACATCGCCTAGTGTTTGTTCGCTTTTTCTTACCATGTCACACATTTGTTTAAATGCTTCAAAATCAAGGCTAAATTTCGCATCAGCACTATTTAGAGTTTTATCTAGTATAAAGTGTTTTTCTATCACTCTTGCGCCTAGTGCTACAGCTAAAACAGGGGCTAAAAAACCTTCACTATGATCGCTTAGGCCCACTGTGGTTTTAAATTTTTCTTGTAGAGTTTTTATAGCATTTAAATTTAGATCGCATATTTGTGAAGGATAAGCTGAAGTACATTTAAGCAAGATTAGATCAGGGTTGTTTTCTTCTTGAAAAATTTTAGCAATCATTTCAAGTTCTTCTTCATAAGCAATGCCAGTGGAAACTAAAGTTGGTTTATTTTCTTTTGCAATAAATCGCACAAAGTCATAATCATTGACTTCAAAAGAAGCGATTTTATAAGCAGGTGGGTTAAATTGTCTTAAAAACTCTACATCTTGTTTAGAAAAAGGGCTAGAAAAGCAGATTAAACCTTCATTTTTAGCACATTCAAAAAGTTTTTCATGCCATTCATATGGCGTTTTAGCTTCCTCGTATAATTCATATAGTTTTCTTCCATGCCATAAACCACCTTTGATGATAAAATCTTTTTTATTAGAATTAAGCGTTAAGCTATCTGGAGTATAGGTTTGTATTTTTATAGCATCAGCTCCTGCTTTTTTGGCTGCTTGTATGGTTTTTAAAGCCACTTCAAGGCTATTTGCATGGTTGGCTGAAAGCTCGGCAATGATGAAAACTTTTTCATCTAAATTAAAATTTTCTATAAACATTAAAAGCCTTTTAGTAAATCAAAATTATAGTATTTTATATTTTAATTATTAATTTATTATGATTAAAGGTTTATTTAGTAAAATAAATTTATTATAAGTTTATTAAGGAAAAGACTATGACTAAAACACTTGAGTATTCTATCTATCATTTTTTTGAACATATTTTAAAATTAAAAATTTCACAAAAAAGCGTGATTAGAGGTGAGCTTTATGGGGCATCTATACCTTTATATTTTAAAGATGATGAATATAGTTTTTATTTATTTTTTCAAAAGCAAGCTTTAAATGAAATTGCGCAATTTTTACTGCATGAAGAATTAAAAGAGGATGGATTGGCTGATTTGGTAAAAGAAGTAGCTAATCAAATCATAGGTTATGCTAAAAAGCTACTTAATGATACCAACGGAAAAGATGAGTATCGTTTAGGAGTTCCTGAGTATTTAGGGCGCATTGATGGATTTTCAAAAGTCAAACTTAAAGAAAAATTTACTTATGAGGTAAAAAATGCTTCCTTTAGAATAGGTTATAAAAAAATATGATAGAAGACCATTTAGGATTATTGCAATCTTATGAAGATATTTTAGATATCAGTGTAGATTTTGTGAGTGAGCTTGGTACAACCAATATGAGCGTAAAAGAACTTTTAAAACTAGAAGTAGGTTCTGTGATAGATCTTGAAAAGCCAGCAGGTGAGAGCGTGGAGCTTTACCTCAATAAAAGGATATTTGGAAAAGGCGAGGTAATGGTATATGAGAAAAACCTTGCTATAAGGATCAATGAAATTTTAGATTCAAAATCAGTATTGCAGTATTTCAAAAAAGAATTGCAATGAAAATATTTTGGATTTTGCTGCTAGCATTGCCACTTTTGGGGGCAAAAATTCTTAATTACAATATCTACCCAAGAGAAGATAGGGTAGATATCACTTTTTCTTTTGACACACCTTATAAAGAAGGGATAAGCCAGAAAAAGAAAAATGATATTGTTATTTTTACTTTAGATGCTAAAACTGCAAAAGAAGAAGATAAGGTATTAAATTCAAATATCATCAAAAAAATCAAGATCTTTTCAGAAGGACAAAAGACTTTCATCGCTTTGAGTGTTGGTGATAAAATAGAAATTAGCGCTGATAGCATAGGAGAATACGGCTTAAGATTGCGCGCGCAAAAAGAGGGTGCAAATTTAACGAGCAAAAAAACCACAGAGGAAAAAACTAAGGAAATGAATGTACAAGAGTATGATTTTACAAATTATATTTTAGTGTTGAGTGTTTTGATTCTTTTACTTGTAGGGCTTTGGTTTTTAAAAATGTATTTAAGACAAAAGCATCCACTAGATCGAAATTTTAATTTAATCTTTCAGCGTCCATTAGATAGGCATAATCAATTAGTTGTATTTGAATACGGATTAAAACGCTATACGATGATTATTGGTAATTCAAATATAGTTTTAGAGACAAGTCAAGCCACAATGAAAAGCGAAGAAGTGACTAAAACTCCATCAAAGTCAAAAGAGAGGGATTTTGACTCTTACTTTGAAGAAAACAAGCAAAGATTACAAAATTTACTTTCAAAGTAAAATAATATTTAGCCTTTTTGATTAAAAGCTAAAATAATTAGTTTTGGCTTTGATATTTTTTTAATCTCTTCTTTCGAAAAATAAATTTGCTTTTTATCTGAGTAGATATACAAAGTATGATTTTTTAGTCTAAAATCAAGATTTATATCAGTATCCTTTGCTAATTTTTTTGCTAATGCTAGAATGAAATTAAGCCAAGCTAATATATGGTTATTTGGCAATAATTCTTTAAAATATTCTATAGTAAGGGAATTTATTTTTTTACCATTAGCCTTTAAAAGAGTTGCAATAAGTAAAATTTCTTTGTGTGAAAAACCAAAATGCAAACCATTTAAAGCCGTATAAGCACTATGCTCATTAGCAAAATAAAAATTAATTTTTTCGCCTATGCGGACTAGTTTGGCAGCATTTAAAAGATCTTTTTTAAAACTAGTATCAACTTTATGAATAGGCGAAAGTGTATCAAATAATTTATTTGCAAAATATACACTTTTATCATTATAGTTTATACTAAAACGATCTTGTAAAGATTTTAAACTCGGGTTAAAATTAGGTGGAAATTTAGCATTAAATTTTAAAAAGTCAGTGGTGTCATTTTTTATCTTGGTATATTTTTGAAAAAGATTAGACAAAAATACACCTTCTCTTACACCCACTGTAGAGGTGATGATATTTTTTGCTTTTAATTTTTTTGCCAATGCTAGAAAGATTACACAGCCTTCTTTTATGGTGTCAAAACGATCTTTTTTGATATTAAAATCAACTAAATTTTCAGCATTTTGAATTTTTTCTATGTGATTTTTTTCTTTTTCAAAGTTATAGCTAAAATTGTGAATCATTTTTAAAGGATAGGAATTTTTTTTCATTATAGAATTTGACAATGCCCTTAAACTCCCACCTATAGCGATGATATTATCATTTTGAAAATGTTTTGGAACTTGCGCTAGTGCTTCTTGTATAAATTGATCTAGAGCATTCAATCTTTTAGTATCATAAAAAATTTCTTTTAATCTTACTGTGCCAAGATCAAGTGAAATACAATCTATAATTCTACCCTCTTTAATCAAGCAAAGTTCAGTGGAGCCACCACCTATATCTATAGTGGCAGCATTTTGAATGTTTGATAACAAATTTAGCACAGCAAGACCACCGAAAAACGATTCTGTTTTTCCATTAATACATTTTATATTTAAACCCACATTTTTTGCTATTCTAGTAATGAATTCTTTTGCATTAGGTGCATCTCTTAGTGCAGAAGTTCCAACAGTAATAATTTTCCTACATTTTTCTTTTAATGCTTTTTCTTTAAAATAAGCTAGCGCCTTTTCAGCCTTAAGCATGGCTTCTTCTTGGAGGATTTTATTGTTATTGTAAGCATTTTCTCCAAGTCTTACTTTCTTTTTGTACTCACTACAAATAAAAAAACCATATCTCGATGTCCTTTCAAAAACAACCATACGAACGGAGTTGGATCCAAGGTCAATTACTGCTGTTTTTTTAGCCATTAAATATCTTTATTTTTATGTTTTAAGCGAAGCTCATCAATGCTTTCTACATTATCAGGATCAGGTATGATACAATCTACTGGGCAGGCTACTATACAGGCTGGTTCTGAAAATTCATTTACACATTCAGTGCATAAATCAGGATCTATGACATAGATTGGATCATTATCATAAATTGCTTCATCTGGGCATTCTTCTCTGCATGCATCACAAGATATACACTCTCTAGTGATTAAAAGTGACATACTTTTCCTTTTATGAGTAATAAAGCAAACTTATACTATATAAAAACTTATAGTTAATTTAAAAAGAGGGAAAAATATTTAATTTTTAGAATGATTTATCATTCTAAAAATTTTTCAGTTAGTTTTTTTAGGAAAACAAAAGCGATATCCTCTGCGGCGTACAGTTTCTATAGTAGAAATATTAAGAGGTTTATCCATTTTTTGTCTTATTTGATTGATTGCAACTTCTATAACATTTGGAGTTACAAGTTCAGGTTCTTCCCAAATAGCATCTAAAAGCTGTTCTTTTGATACGATTTGATCAGAGTGTCTAGCAAGGTGAGTTAAAACTTCAAAAGGTTTTCCTTTTAATTCTATGTCTTTTCCTTGGTAGGTGATTTTTTCTTCATCAGGATCAATCACTAAATCATCAATTTTAATCACATTAGTTCCGCCAAATCTAAGCCTAGCTTCGATTCTTGTCATTAAAATTTCAAAATCCAAAGGTTTTTTTATATAATCATCCGCTCCAGCTTTTAAAGCTTTGATTTCATTTTCTTTATCTGCTTTTGCGCATATTGTTACTATAGCAGTTCTTGGAGATTTTTGTTTGATGACATTGATCAAATCACTTGCATCATTATTGCCAATAGTCCAATTTGATAATACTAAATCATAGTGTCTAATACCTATAAAATACTCAGCGTCTTTAAAATTTTCCGAAGTATCACTTTGGTAGCCAAACTCATTTAAAGTGTTTGATAAAGTATTATTAAGTGATGCTTCATCTTCTACAACTAAAATACGCATTTTATTCCTTTGAAGATAGTTTTAGTGCAGAAGTATAACACAAATTAAGCAAATATTCAAAATTCTTTAAAAAAAATTTAATATTTTTTGCTTAGACTAGCTCCAACACATGCATTTTTAATAATATCAGTCTTATAGCAAGTAATATTTATAAATTGAAGTTTTTTATGATGTTTTTTTATATCTTTGCATATGTATTTTAAAGATTTTTCTATGGTTTTAAATTTTTTCTTTTTATAGATTTTTTCTATTCTAGTGCATAATTTTGCATAATCTAAAAATTTCTTACTTTTAGCTTCTAATTCTATCAAGACTTTTTGCTCTTGGATTCTTTCAAAATCCAAGAGTCCTATAATACATTTAAACTCTAAGCTAATTTTTATATGACTTTGCACTCTTGTTTTCCAATTAATCTTAAAATATTTGGTATGTGCTTATAAATAATTATAAAAGCAATGATGAAAATTGGTGCGTGGGTATTAATCACAGGCATATCATAATGAAATACAAAAGAAGTTGTAATTAAAACAATCAAAGCTCCAAGTGAGGCCAAGCTTGAAATTTTAAACACTTTACCTATAATAAACCAAGCCAAAACCGCGCATATAATCTCAAAAGGTAAAAATACTGCTAAAACTCCAGCTCCAGTAGCTACTCCTTTGCCACCTTCAAATTTTAAATAAGGAGAAAAACAATGACCAAATACCGCTAAAATAGCCATGGCCCATAAGATATTTTCATCATAGCCTATAAATTTTGCTACCAATATAGGTATAATTCCTTTAAGTGTATCTAAAATAACAGTTGCAACAGCAAGTGTTTTAGCAAGCTTAGGGTTACTTTCTTTTACCACTCTTAAAACATTAGTGGCGCCTATACTTTTACTGCCTGCATTTTTAATATTTGTTTTAGCAAAAATTTGAGCTAATAAAAGCCCAAATGGTATAGCACCTATGAGATAAGCCAAAAGATAGATTATTAAATTTTCCATTTACTTTTTTCCTAAGATTTTTGTAAAACTCTGTAATAATAGCAAAAAACCCTGAAATAAATATTTAAGAGATATTTTATCTTATAATAATTTTTATTGTTAAATAGAAATTTTTTATATTATTTAAAGAAAATTATAGATATATTTTTAATAAGTTTATTTTAAATAGGCTTTATTTTATCTTATTTAGGAGTAGATAATGAAAAAAATTTCATTATTAGTCGCATCGACATTATTAGTCGCATCAACTGCTTTTGCTAACGATAAAGTTTTGCTTGATGAAGCAAAAGCTGCGGGTTTGGCGCCTTTGCCAAAAGATCAGGCAGGTGTTGAAAAACTATTAAAAGAAATGGGTATTAAAGCTAGTAAATTCTCTAAAGAGAAAGTTAGCCTCGGTAAAAAGCTATATTTTGAGCCAAGACTTTCTAAAAGTGGATTGATTTCTTGTAATACTTGTCATAATTTAGGTATGGGTGGTGCTGATGGTATAGCAGCTGCTGTAGGACATAAATGGACAGCTAATCCTCATCATTTAAATTCACCAACAGTTTATAATTCAGTTTTAAATTCAACTCAATTTTGGGATGGTAGAGCAGGTACTTTAGCAGATCAAGCAAAAGGACCAATTGAAGCAGAACCTGAAATGGCAACTCCTGCTAAATTAGCAGTAGAAAAAATAGCCTCTATGCCAGAATATGTAAAAGAATTTAAAAAAATATATGGCAATGATGGGGTAACTTTTGACAATATTGCAGATGCTATTGCTACATTTGAAAGAACACTTTTAACTCCATCTAAATTTGATAAATTTTTAGAAGGTGATACAAAAGCATTAAGTAAAAAAGAAAAAGAAGGCTTAAAAACTTTCATCGATAAAGGCTGTACAGCTTGTCATACAGGGGTAAATTTAGGTGGTAGTATGCAAGCTTTCCAAGTAGCAGCTAAATATAAATTTGCAAATATAGGGGATTTTAAAGGTGATGCAAATGGTTTGGTTAAAACTCCAACTTTAAGAAATATTGCCGAAACAGCTCCGTATTTCCATAACGGTGCTATTTGGTCTTTACAAGAAGCAATCAAAGAAATGGGTAGCGTGCAACTTGGCATAGAAATTTCTGATAAAGAAGCAGCTTCTATAGAGACTTTCTTACATGCTCTAACAGGTAAAAAACCAAACATTATTTACCCTCAACTTCCAAAAGCAACTGAAAAAACTCCAAAACCAGAGCTTTAATTTAAAGCTTAAGACACTTTTTGCGTCTTAAGCTTACTTTATATAAAATCAAGATATAATTACCATTTTTAGCCACTAAAGCTTTCTAAATTTATGTTTATACATAATGCTTTATGGTGCTACCAAATACATTTTAAGAAAGGATAGCTGTATGTATGCTATTATGAAACACAGTGGAAAACAATACAGAGTAAGCCAAGGTGATGAGCTTAAACTAGATCGTTTTGAAGCTGAAGCAAAATCAAGCATAGAAGTAAGTGAAGTTCTTGCTGTATGCGATAAAGAATTAAAGGTAGGTGCGCCGTTTGTTGCGGGTGCAAAAGTTGTTTTAGAAGTGATTGTTCATGGAAAAGACAAAAAAGTTGTAATTTATAAAAAAAGACGCAGAAAAGACTCAAAATTAAAACGTGGTTTTAGAAGACAATTTACTCGCGTTAGAGTAGTAGATATTAAAGCTTAAGGAGTAAAGAATGGCACACAAGAAAGGTCAAGGTTCAACTCAGAATAATCGTGATTCTATAGGTCGTCGTCTAGGTGTTAAAAAATTTGGTGGAGAATTTGTTCGCGCTGGTAACATCATCATTCGCCAAAGAGGAACAGCAACTCATGCAGGTAGTAATGTAGGTATGGGAAAAGATCATACAATTTTTGCTTTAATTGATGGCTTTGTAAAATTTGAAAGAAAAGATAAAAATAGAAAAAAAGTTTCTGTTTATCCTGCATAATTTAAAGGCTACTTTGTAGCCTTTTTCTTCTTTTTAATCTTAATATATTAAAAAAAATATAATATCATTTTAAAAATTTATACTTTGGTGATTGTATGTTTATAGATAATGTAAAATTAGTTTTAAGTTCAGGTAATGGTGGTAAAGGTGCTGTGAGTTTTCGCCGTGAAAAACATGTTCCACTCGGTGGGCCTGATGGTGGTGATGGTGGAAATGGCGGTGATGTATATTTTATATGTGATAATAATACCCATACGCTAGTACACTTTAAAGGTAAAAAAGAACTTAAAGCACAAAATGGCCAGCCAGGCTTAGGTCGTAATAAAAACGGCAAAAGAGGAGAGAGCTTAGAATTAATCGTCCCTCAAGGTACTCAAGTAATTGATGCACAAAGCGGGGAGGTTTTACTTGATATGCTAGTAGAGGGCCAAAAAGAATTATTTTTAAAAGGTGGTAAAGGCGGTCTTGGTAATACTCATTTTAAAAACTCTACTAATCAACGCCCAGATTACGCACAATCAGGTGTTACAGGAAAAACTTTAAGTGTGCGTTTAGAATTAAAACTCATAGCAGATGTTGGGCTTGTAGGCTTTCCAAATGTAGGAAAATCCACTCTTGTAAGCGTAGTGTCTAATGCAAGACCCGAAATAGCTAATTATGAATTTACTACTTTAACTCCAAAACTTGGTATGGTTGAAGTAGATGATTATAATTCTTTTGTGATGGCAGACATTCCAGGTATTATAGAAGGTGCAAGCGATGGTAGGGGTTTGGGACTTGAGTTTTTAAGACACATAGAAAGGACTTCTTTTTTGCTTTTTGTACTTGATCCATTAAGAGAGATGAGCTTAAAAGAACAATTTTGTATTTTAAGAAAAGAATTGGAAAAATTTTCAGACAAGCTTTATGCAAGAAATTTTGGTTTAATGCTTTCAAAAAGTGATAGTGTAAATTTAGGCGAAGAATTTGCTCAAAAAATGGAAGATGATTATAATGAGCTAAAAGCTTATTTACAAAGTCAAAATAATCCACAAAGTTTTTTTGCTAAAGTATCAAGCCTTGAAAAAACTGGGCTTAAAGAGCTTAAATTTATGCTTTTAGAAGAAATTAAAAAAATTAGAAATCAAAATAATCTTTGATGAGTGAAAATTTAACTATAGATTTTATTCAAGAATATATCAAGTCTAATTTTAAAGACTTGGTATATAAATTTACTTATAAAGAATATAGCTTTTTTTATAATCCTGATAAGGCTTTAAAAAATGGAGTTTATTTTTGCACTATTAAAGAAAATGATGGAGTAAATGATAAAGCTTCAAATTTAAATAGAGAAGGTGTGTTTCGCCTAAGTTGTTCTCTTTGCAATCAAGATTACCAAAAGCTTTTTGGTCAAAAATCTAAAAAAGCTTTAAAGGGTGAGGTTGTTAGTTTAAATTATGATTTTTCTATGCTCGACTTTATCATGCCTCATCCAATTTATGCTTATATGGGATATATTTGCATCAACAACCCTTCTAGAAAAAATTTTGAAATTTTCAAAGATTATCTTGAGCTTTCATATCAAAAAGCTACAAAAACTTATAAAAAAAGGATAGTGGTATTATGAAAAATATCATTTTTATGGGAACTCCCTCTTATGCAACTTGTATTTTAAAAGAGCTTGTTGATAAAGGATTTAATGTCCAAGCCTTATTTACCCAGCCTGATAAACCCGTGGGAAGAAAGCAAATTTTAACCCCAAGTGATACTAAAAAATTTGTTTTAGAAAATAATTTAAATATAGAAATTTTCACTCCAAAAAGCTTAAAAGATGAAAATATAATCAAGAAAACCAAAAGTTTAAAACCTGATTTTATAGTTGTTGCTGCTTATGGGAAAATTTTACCAAAAGAAATTTTAGATATTGCTCCTTGTATCAATTTACACGCTTCTTTACTTCCTAAATATCGTGGTGCTTCACCTATACAAAGTGCTATTTTAAATGGGGATAAAATAAGTGGGGTTTGTACTATGCTTATGGAAGAAGGGCTTGATAGTGGTGCAATTTTAGAAAGTATAGAATGTGATATAGAAGGTAAAAATTCAACCGAAGTTTTTATCATGCTTTCAAATTTGGCAGCTAAGCTTACTATTTCTACACTTTTGAATTTTGAAAAAATTATTCCAAAAAAGCAAGATGAAAATTTAGTTATACATTGTAAAAAAATCAAAAAAGAAGACGGATTGATAGCTTTAGATAATGCAAGTGAAATTTATCAAAAATTTTTAGCTTTTATGCCTTGGCCTGGAATTTTTTTAGAAAATGGTATAAAATTTTTAGATATAGAATTAATCGATAATGAAAAAACTCAAAAATCAGGTGTGATTTTACAAATAGAAAAGGAAAGCTTTTTGCTTTCATGTAAAAAAGGTATTTTAAGGATTAAAACTTTACAAGAAAGTGGAAAAAAAGCTTTAGATGCCAAGACTTATTTAAATGGAAAAAGGTTAAAACTTGGAGATAGTTTATTTTGATGAACTTGAATCAACTCAAGTTTATTTAAGTGATAAAATTCGTAGCGAGGAAGTTATAGAAAATACTGCTATTTGTGCTTTTGTTCAAAGTGCTGGTATAGGTAGTAGGGATAATACTTGGCAAAGTAAGCAAGGAAATTTGCATGTATCTTTTTGTATAAAAACTCAAGAATTAGCACAAGATCTTCCTTTGGCTTCTGCTAGTATATATTTCGCATTTTTAATGAAAGAAGTATTGCAAAGAAAAAATTCAAAAGTATGGATTAAATGGCCTAATGATTTTTATATAGAAGATAAAAAAATAGGTGGCTTGATGAGCTCTAAAATCAATGATTTTTTGGTTGTAGGAATGGGGGTTAATCTTAAATATGCTCCATTTAATGCTGAAATTTTAGACATAGAAGTAGATGTACCAAAACTTTTAAATGAGTATTTTTCTTATGTAGATGAGAAAATTTTATGGAAGAATATTTTTAGCAAGTATATGCTAGAATTTGAAAAATCAAGAAATTTTTTTATACATAATGAAGGTAAGATTTTATCTTTAAAAGATGCTTTGTTGTATAAAGATGGTTCTATATTGTTAGATAATAAAAGGATATATAGTTTAAGATGAGTGAGATAATAACTATTGCAAATCAAAAAGGTGGAGTGGGTAAAACTACTACCGCTATTAATCTAGCGGCTTCTTTAGCAGTAGCTGAAAAAAAGGTTCTTTTGATAGATATTGATCCACAAGCCAATGCTACAACAGGACTTGGTTTTAATAGAAGTAATTATGAGTATAATATTTACCATGTTTTTATAGGCAGAAAAAAACTTTCTGAGATTATTTTAAAAACCGAACTTCCACAGTTATATTTAGCACCTTCTAATATTTCTTTGGTGGGTATCGAGCAAGAAGTAGTAAAAGAAAGCGGAGAATATAGAACGATTTTAAGAGAAAAAATTAAAGAAATTGCTAAAGATTATGATTTTATTATCATTGATTCACCTCCTGCACTTGGAAGCATTACGGTAAATGCTTTTGCAGCAAGCGATAGCGTTATTATCCCTATACAATGTGAGTTTTATGCGCTTGAGGGTGTTGCGATGGTTTTAAATACTATTAAATTTGTGAAAAAAACTATCAATCCAAAGTTAAAAATAAAAGGTTTTTTGCCAACTATGTATAGCTCGCAAAATAATCTTTCAAAAGATACTGTGGAAGATTTAAAGCAAAATTTTAAACAAAAGCTATTTAGAACAGGTGATAATGAAGATGATTTCATCATCATACCAAGAAATGTAAAACTTGCTGAAAGTCCAAGCTATGGAAAGCCTATTATACTTTATGATATAAAATCCCCAGGTTCAGTGGCATATCAAAATTTAGCACATTCTATATTAGGATAAAAAATGGCAAAAAAAAGTGCATTAGGAAGAGGTTTAAGTAGTATTTTGGCTGATATTGATGAGGTTTATGAAAAAGAATTAGGCTCTAATGAAGGCAGAATAGAAGAAATTGATATAGATTTAATTAGTCCAAATCCTTATCAGCCAAGAAAAAATTTTGACACCCAAGCCTTAGAAGAACTTGCAGGATCTATTAAAGAATATGGTTTGATTCAGCCTGTTGTAGTTTTTAAAAAAGATGAATTTGATTATATTTTAATAGCAGGTGAGAGAAGATTTAGAGCATGTAAACTTTTAAAAAAAGATCAGATTAAGGCTGTAATTTTAAATGTAGATGATATAAAATTACGCGAGCTTGCCTTAATAGAAAATATTCAAAGAGAAAATTTAAATCCTATAGAATTAGCACATTCTTACAAAGAATTGCTAGAAATTCATGATATCACTCAAGAAAAATTAGCAGATCTTATTCATAAATCAAGACCGCAAATTGCAAATACATTAAGACTTTTAAATTTAAACGAGCAAACGCAAAATTTTCTTATAGAAGGTAAAATTTCTCAAGGTCATGCAAAAGTTTTAGTGGGGCTTGAAAAAGAAGAAGAAAAAATGATAGTTGATACTATCATAGGGCAAAAACTCAATGTAAGAGAAACAGAAAAATTAATTAAAAATTTTAAAAATACAAATCAATTAGAAAAAAACACAACTTCAAATAAACAATATCAATCAATAATAAATTTAAAAGAAAAAATTGAATCTTTAGGTTTAAAAGTAAATACAAAAAATTTAAAAATTACTATAAATTTTGAAAATGAAGATGAGGTTAAGGAATTTCTAAAGACAATAAATTAAATATGTTTTTAGGTATGTTTTGCTATAATTTAATGTTTTATTTAGATTTATTTAGGAGTATTAATGTTTAATGATGTACATTTTTCCATCATGATAGCCACCGGTGTCATTTTTTTGCTTATGATAGCAATTTTAAATTCTATGCTCTATAAACCTTTGATTAAATTTATGGATTCTAGAGATTTAACCATAAAAAATGATGAAGAAAAAATGAAAAAAAATTCTGATGATGTTTCAAATGTGGAAAGTGAATTGGAAAAAATTCATATCCAAACAAGAGATGAAATCAATCAAATCAAAGCAAAAGCTATAGAGGAAGCTAAATTAAAACAAGAAAAAGAATTATCAACACGAAAAAGAGAATTAGAAGATCAAATGCTTGTTTTTCTTAAAAGTTTAAGAGAAAAAGAAAAAGAGTTAAAAGAAGAAATGCGTTTAAAAATGCCAGAATTTAAACAAAGCTTTAAAAACAGCTTGAGTAAAATTTAAGGAAGATAAATGTTAAAAAAAATTACATTATTATCAATACTTCCTTTTTATGCTTTTGCAGCAGGTAATGGAAGTGGTGAGTATGATATCATTCCAAGAGCGGTTAATTTTGTTTTATTTGCTGCTATTTTGTATTATTTTATAGCAACACCTTTGAAAAATTTCTATAATGGTAGAATTGCAAAGATTGCATCTAGAATGAATGAAATTCAAGAAAAACTTATTGCAAGTAAAAATCATAAATTAGAAATGATGAAAAAATTAGATTTAGCTAAACAAGATGCTGTTAATGCGGTTGCTCTTGCAAAAAAAGAAGCAGAAATTATTACTGAAAAAATCGAAAATGAAACAAAAATGGAAATTAAGGCTCTAGAAAAAACTTACGAAGAACACAAAGAATATGAAATAAGAAAAATGGAAAAAGAAGTTGTGCAAGCAGTTTTAGAAGAAATTTTTGAAGATCAAAATTTACAGCTGCAACAAAAAGAAATTTTAAATATCATGATGAAAAAGGTGTCTTGATGGAAAAAGTAATTGCTAAAACATACGCAAAGGCAATATTAGAAAGAAATGATTTTGAGTATTTTTATTCTAATTTATTGGAGTTAAGCTCAGCTTTTGCATCTAATAAATTTATGGATATTTTAAATTCTTACGAAATAAAACAAGATAAAAAACTAGAATTAATACTTTCATTGCTAGATAATCCAAGTGATACTTTTAAAAATTTTATAAATTTAATTGTGGATAACAAAAGAGAAATGTTAATTCCAGAAATCACTAAAGAATTAAGTGAGCAAAAAGCATTAAAAGAGAATACATTTTTAGGTCAAGTTTATTCAAAAGAAAAATTAAGTGAAGAAGAAATTAGAAATTTAGAGGAAAAACTTAGCCATAAATTTAATGCAAAAATTAGATTAGATAGTAAAATAAGTGATAATGACAGTGTAAAAATTAGCTTAGATGGACTTGGATATGAAATTTCATTTTCAATGCAAAGCTTAAAAGCTAAAATGAATGAATATATATTAAAAGCAATTTAAGGAGATTTGATGAAATTTAAAGCAGATGAAATTAGTTCTATTATAAAAGAGAGAATTGAAAAATTTGACTTTAATCTTGAAATAGAAGAAACCGGTAAAATTATTTCAGTTGCTGATGGTGTTGCTAAGGTATATGGCCTTAAAAATGCTATGGCTGGAGAAATGGTTGAATTTGAAAATGGCGAAAAAGGTATGGTGCTTAACCTTGAAGAATCAAGCGTAGGTATTGTTATCTTAGGTAAAGGACTTGGACTTAAAGAAGGAAGTTCAGTTAAGAGGCTAAAAAAACTTCTAAAAGTTCCGGTGGGCGATGCGTTAATAGGCCGTGTTGTAAATGCTTTAGGTGAGCCAATTGACGCTAAAGGTGTAATTGAAGCAAGTGAATATCGCTTTATAGAAGAAAAAGCAAAGGGTATTATGGCTAGAAAAAGCGTTCACGAGCCATTACACACAGGTATTAAAGCGATTGATGCTTTGGTTCCAATCGGTAGAGGTCAAAGAGAATTGATCATCGGTGATAGACAAACTGGTAAAACTACTGTAGCTATTGACACTATCATTAGTCAAAAAGGTAAAGATGTTATTTGTATTTATGTTGCGATAGGTCAAAAGCAAAGTACAGTAGCTCAAGTAGTTAAAAAGCTTGAAGAATATGGTGCAATGGATTATACTATAGTGGTGAATGCAGGTGCATCAGATGCCGCAGCATTGCAATATCTTGCACCATATGCTGGGGTAACTATGGGCGAGTATTTTAGAGATAATTCAAGACATGCGTTGATCGTTTATGATGATTTAAGTAAACACGCTGTTGCATATCGTGAAATGTCTTTGATTTTACGTCGTCCTCCAGGTCGTGAAGCATATCCTGGTGATGTATTTTATCTACATTCAAGATTACTTGAAAGAGCAAGTAAACTAAGTGATGAACTTGGTGCAGGAAGTTTGACCGCATTACCAATTATCGAAACTCAAGCAGGCGATGTATCAGCATATATTCCAACCAATGTTATTTCAATTACAGATGGGCAAATCTTCTTGGAAACAGATTTGTTTAACTCAGGTATTCGTCCTGCAATTAACGTTGGTTTATCAGTATCTCGTGTTGGTGGTGCTGCGCAAATCAAAGCAACAAAACAAGTTTCAGGTACACTAAGACTTGATTTAGCTCAATATAGAGAGTTGCAAGCTTTTGCGCAATTTGCAAGTGATTTGGATGAAGCTAGTAGAAAACAGCTTGAGCGTGGACAAAGAATGGTTGAAGTATTAAAACAACCTCCTTATTCTCCACTTTCAGTAGAAAATCAAGTTGTAATGATTTATGCAGGAACAAAAGGTTATTTAGATGATATCGCTATTTCAAAAATTGGAGAATTTGAAACAGCTTTATATCCATTTATTGAGGCTAAATATCCAGAAATTTTTGAGCAAATTAGAACGAAAAAAGCTTTAGATAAAGACTTAGAAGAAAAACTAGCTAAAGCATTGAGTGAGTTTAAAGCAAACCATATATAAGGTTTTTAGATGTCTAATTTAAAAGAAATAAAAAGAAAAATTAAAAGCGTACATAATACGCAAAAAACAACCAATGCAATGAAGCTTGTCTCTACTGCTAAATTAAGAAAAGCAGAAGAGGCGGCTAAAAAGTCAAAAGTTTATGCTCAAAAAATTGATGAAGTTTTATCTGAAATTGCTTTTAAGATGAATCAATATGAAGGGCTTGATGACAAACTTCCATTTTTTAGAAAAAAAGAAAATATCGAAAAAATGGATATTGTTTTTATTACTGCGGATAAAGGTTTGTGTGGCGGCTTCAACATTAAAACTATAAAAACAGTAAATGAAATGCTTGAAGAATGTAAAGCAAAAAAAATCAAGGTAAGATTGAGAGCGATTGGTAAAACAGGTATAGAGTATTTTAATTTTCAAAACATTGAAATTTTAGAAAAATATCTTGATACAAGTTCAAGTCCAGACTATGAAAAAGCTTGTGCGATTATTCATAGTGCTGTTGATGATTTTATGAATGAAGTTACAGATAAAGTTGTAATTGTACATAATGGCTATAAAAATATGATTTCTCAAGAAATTCGTATTAATGAATTATTGCCAGTGCAAGCCATAGCAAGCAAAGAAGAACAAAATTCTCAGTCTTTAATGGATTTAGAGCCTGAAGATGGAGAAATTTTACATGATTTATTAAAAACTTATTTTGAATATAATATGTATTTTTCTTTGGTTGATTCTTTGGCAGCTGAACATAGCGCAAGAATGCAGGCTATGGATAATGCAGCTAATAATGCAAAAGCAAGAGTTAAGCAACTTAACTTAGCTTACAATAAAGCAAGACAAGAGTCTATTACCACTGAGTTGATAGAAATTATCAGTGGTGTTGAGTCAATGAAATAAATTTAGGAGTGATGATGCAAGGTTTTATTTCTCAAGTTTTAGGACCAGTGGTTGATGTTGAATTTAAAGACTATCTTCCACAAATTAATGAAGCAATTATTGTTAATTATGAATTAGAAGGAAAAGAGTGTAAATTAGTGCTTGAAGTTGCTGCGCATTTAGGTGACAACAAGGTAAGAACTATTGCTATGGATATGACTGATGGTCTTGTTAGAGGTTTAACAGCTGTCGCAACAGGAAATCCAATCAGTGTACCAGTTGGTGAAAAAGTACTTGGAAGAATTTTCAATGTTACAGGTGATTTGATTGATGAGGGTGAAGAAGTTAATTTTGATAAACACTGGTCAATTCATAGAGATCCACCTCCGTTTGAGGAACAAAGCACTAAAAGTGAAATTTTTGAAACAGGGATTAAAGTTGTAGACTTACTTGCTCCTTACGCAAAAGGTGGTAAAGTAGGGCTTTTTGGTGGTGCTGGTGTTGGTAAAACTGTAATTATTATGGAATTAATTCACAATGTTGCTTTTAAACACAGCGGTTATTCGGTATTTGCAGGTGTTGGGGAAAGAACTCGTGAAGGTAATGACCTTTATAATGAAATGAAAGAAAGTAATGTTTTAGATAAAGTTGCATTGTGCTATGGACAAATGAATGAGCCGCCAGGGGCAAGAAATCGTATTGCTTTAACAGGTCTTACTATGGCTGAATATTTTAGAGATGAAATGGGACTTGATGTTTTAATGTTTATTGATAATATCTTTAGATTTTCTCAATCTGGTTCTGAAATGTCAGCACTTTTGGGAAGAATTCCATCAGCTGTCGGTTATCAACCAACTCTAGCTAGTGAAATGGGTAAATTCCAAGAAAGAATCACTTCAACCAAAAAAGGATCTATTACTTCGGTTCAAGCAGTTTATGTACCAGCAGATGACTTAACAGACCCTGCGCCAGCAACGGTTTTTGCACATTTGGATGCAACAACAGTTTTAAATAGATCAATTGCTGAAAAAGGTATTTATCCAGCTGTTGATCCACTTGATTCTACTTCAAGAATGCTTGATCCTCAAATCATAGGAGAAGAACACTATAAGGTAGCACGTGGAGTGCAATCAGTGCTTCAAAAATATAAAGATTTGCAAGACATTATTGCCATTTTGGGTATGGATGAGTTAAGCGAAGAAGATAAATTGATTGTTGAAAGAGCAAGAAAAATTGAAAAATTCCTATCTCAACCATTCTTCGTTGCAGAAGTTTTTACAGGTAGCCCTGGAAAATATATCAGCTTAGAAGATACAATTGCAGGATTTAAAGGTATTTTAGAAGGTAAATATGATGATTTGCCAGAAAATGCTTTTTATATGGTTGGTAATATAGATGAGGTTGTAGCAAAAGCTGAAACACTTAAAGAAGTTAGTAGAAAAGATGTTTGTTTAGATAATTGTAAAGTGGATAAGGCTAAAAAAGGTTAATTTATGCAAGATTTAATATCTTTAGAAATCATTACACCCCTTGGCATGATTTATCAAGGGGATGCAAGATTGGTAGTACTTCCTGGAAGTGAAGGTGAATTTGGTGTGTTAAAAGGCCATGCTTCTTTGATATCTTCTTTAAAATCAGGAATTATTGATATAGAAAAAGCAGATTCAACTCATGAATTGGTTGCTATTGATTCAGGCCATGTAAAAGTATCTGAAACTAAAGTTAGTGTTTTGGCTAAAGGTGCTGTTTGGGTTGGTGGAAATAGCGATAGCGAAATAGCAAAAAAATTAGAAGAAGCGAAAGATTTGATTAAATCTATGAGTAGTGATAGTGTAGCTTTGGCTTCTACTTTTGCTAAAATGGACAATAATGTAAGGCAAAAATAGTGGATTTTCAAGCAATTTTTCATTTTTTTGAAAATACAAGCTTAATCACTTATATTGTATTAGCTTGGCTTTCGGTGTATTTTATAGTTAGTTTTAGTATTTTATTTTCAAGAATGTCACTTATTAATAAGTGGACACAAGATGAAAGTCAAGCTCTAGAAGCTTTAATGAGAGGCGAAAGAGACTTGAGTCAAAGTGCATCGATTTTAAAAAAATGTATTGAGATCGATGAAACTAAGATGAATATTTATAAAAATTCTGTAGAAAAAAAAGCAACAATAGGCTTAACTTGGCTTAGTATTATCGCTTCTACTTCACCTTTTATAGGGCTTTTTGGTACTGTTATTTCTATTCTTGAAACTTTTGGTGGTTTAGAAATGCAAAATTCTCTAAGTATTATTGCTCCTAAAATCAGCGAAGCTTTGGTAGCTACGGGTTGTGGGATTTTGGTTGCAATTCCAGCTTATAGTTTTCATTTGATTATTAAAAGAAAAGCATATGAGTTGATTAATATCTTAGATAGTGAGATTAAAGTATTAGTAAGTTCTTCAAAGGCTTAGTAATGTTTTTAGATGAAAAACCTGAATTAAACATTACGCCTTTGGTGGATATTATGCTAGTTTTACTAGCTATTTTGATGGTTACTGCGCCTAGTATTACTTATGAAGAAAAGGTGCAGCTTCCACAAGGATCACAAAAAGCTTCTAGCGCTCCAAATATTAAAAGCTTGATTATAACAATCAATGCAAAAAGAGAAATTTTTATAGGAAAAGATAAATTTGATTTTGTAAGTTTTGCGGATAATATGAATGCTTTAAAAGTTCAGTACAATACACAAGAAACTGTTTTTATAAGAGCGGATAAAAATCTAAAATATGATGATGTGATGAGTGTTTTAAGAACAATGAAGCATCTTGGTTTCCAAAAAGTTGCTTTACAAACTGAGTAGAATATGGAAGAAAATTCGATACGCAATCTTAAAGCACTTGTTTATTCGATTTTAATTTATTTTATCGTTATTTTTTTAGTTTTTTTTAAACTGATAGAGTACAAACCAAAAGCTATTGAATTTACAGATGATCCTAATAGTTTTGTGAATATAGAACTTGGTGATAGTGTTAATACCAATCAAGTCAGTATTACACAAGAAGTACAAAAAGAAAATTTACAAAGCCTATTTGAAGAAAATCTTTTACAAAAATATACTACAAATAAAAATGTAAATACTCAAGATATAGACCAAAAAGCAAGTGTGTTTAATGATTTGTTTGGAAAAATAGAAGACTATCAAGAAGAAAAAACCACAAAAGTACAATCTTCAATGCCATCAAAAAAACCAATTTTTACTCAAAGAGAAAAGATTAATGATTTTTCTCAACAACTTAATGAAAATCTACAGTTAAATCAAGAGTTGGGGCAATCTCTTATGGAGCAAAAAATAGGAGCATATGATCAGTTTTTGGGCGCGGTGAGAAAATACCTTGAAGATCGATGGAGAATTTATAATCCTAGTGGAAATTTGAGTATCGAAGTAGAATTTGTTATAGATAATCACGGTCAATTTTATTTACTAAGCTCTACAAGTGCTTATAGTGATAATTTTGATAAAAAAGCAAAAGAATTTTTGCAAAATTTAGAAGGAAAATACATAACTTTACCTCCAAATGGTAAAATAAGAAAAATCAAAATGCAACTTAGCGATGTAATTGAGTTTAAAACGGAGAAATGATGAAAAGGATATTAGTTTTTTTATTTTTTTGTTCAGTGTTGTTTGGGCAAGATGCAACTATTTCAGTTGTAAATAAAGGCATGCAGCTGCCAACAATTTTTATCAAAGATCAATCTAAGCTTAGTGATTTAGATCTTAAGAAAAGTTTTTACAATATGCTAATTAACGACATCAAGGTGAGTTCTAATTTTGAATTAAGCCAAGATGAGGCGAAAAGCGATTATGTTTTTTCTTATGTTTTGAATAAAAATGGCAAACTTTTAGATATTGATGTTGAAGTCTTAGCTGCTAATGAAACTAAGACAAGATTTTATGAACAAATTCTTTCTGTAGAAGAATACCCATTTTTAGCACATAGAAGTGTTGCTCAAATGAATAGAAAACTCGGTTTTTCACCTGTAGATTGGATGGATCATAAAATTCTAATCGCAAGAACCCAAGGTAGCAAACATAGTGATATTTTACTAGCTGATTATACTTTAACTTATCAAAAAGTGTTGATTTCAAAAGGTTTAAATTTATTTCCAAAATGGGCAAATAAAGAACAAAGCGCATTTTATTTTACAGCTTATGAAGATGAAATACCAACTCTTTATAAGTATAATATGAAAAATAAAAATATTGCAAAAATAATTGCTAGCAAAGGCATGATGGTCGCTTCTGATGTGAGTGATGATGGTAAAAAAATACTTTTAACTATGGCCCCAAAAGATCAACCAGACGTTTATTTGTATGATATAGACACAAAAAACCTTACGCAAATTACAAGTTATATTGGTATAGATGTAAATGGAAATTTTGTTGTTGATGATAAAAAAATTGTTTTTGTATCAGACCGTTTGGGTTATCCAAATATCTTTATGCAAAATTTAGATTCAAATTTAACAGAACAAGTTGTTTTTCATGGTAAAAATAATTCTTCAGTTTCTACTTATAAACACTATATGGTTTATTCTAGTAGGGAAATAAATCAAAGCGGAGTTTTTAATCTTTATTTAATGTCAACCCAAAGTGATTATATAAGACAACTCACTGCAAATGGCAAAAATCTTTTTCCAAGATTTTCTAGTGATGGAGAAAGTGTTGTATTTATTAAGTATTTAGGCTCTCAAAGTGCTTTAGGTGTTATTAGAATTAATGCAAATAAAGCTTTTCATTATGGTTTAAAAGTAGGTAAAATTCAATCAATTGATTGGTAAAATACTAAAATCATATTTTTTTTGTTATAATTAAATTATGATTTTTAAATAAACAAAAGGGGAAATCAATGAAAAAAATCATTTTTGCTTCAATTACTGCATTTGCTGTTATTGTAAGTGGTTGTGCTACTAAAAACACTAGTGTTAGTAGTTCAAGTAGTGTAGATGGCTCAAAAGGCAGCGGTGGATCTGATAGATTTGAAAATCTTGAATCTTTAAATTCTGTAGCAAATATATATTTTGACTTTGATAAATTTAATGTTAGATCAGATATGCAAAAAGTTATTGCAAATAATGCTGAGATCTTTAATAAAGAAGCTGCTGATACTGCAATAGTGGTTGAAGGAAACTGCGATGAATGGGGAACTGATGAATATAATCAAGCTTTAGGCTTAAAAAGAGCTAAAGCAGTAAAAGAATCTTTAGTAGCTCAAGGTGTTAGCGCAGATAGAATTAGCGTTAAAAGCTATGGAGAGACTAATCCTGTATGTACTGAAAGAACAAAAGCTTGCGATGCCCAAAATCGCCGTGCAGAATTTAAATTATCAAAATAAGTTTTAAATAAATGAAATTAAAATTATTATCAGTAGCTCTTTTAGGAGCTACTTTTTTACACGCTGAAATTTCAGCATTTGACGCAGGAAAAGTAGATACAAAAACACCTTATGGTTTAACTCAAAATGAAAAATTACAATATGAAAATCAAGAACGCCTAAGGGCATTGAATGAATATTATACAAATTTAACAAGTAAAATAAATACAGTAGTAGAGAATATAGAAGGATTGCAAAGTGTGACAGAGGGTTTGAATGCTCAGTATTCAAAAGCTAACACAAAATTGCTTTCATTGGAAGAAACTTATCAAAATTTTGATACAAATATAACTCGAGAAATTCAAAATTTAAGAGCTTATGTGGAGGAAAATAGGCAAATTCAAGAAAAAAATCATCAAGAAATTCAAAAAGTTTTAAGTGAAATTACAACTTTGATTAATAAAATCAATGATGATTATATTTCTAAAGAAGATATGAATAAAACTATAACCTTCTTTCAAGCTGAAATAGCTAGAGTGCAAAATCAAACAAAAATTACTCCAGTTGTTCCTGATGCAAGTGATGATAATAAAACTGAAGAAATCATCGAAGATGTTAATGAAACTCAAGAAGTAGTGGTTGTAAAAAAAGATGACAGTTGGAAAAATTTAGATTCTAGCGAGATATTAAAACAAGCAATTAATGAAACAAATAAAAATCAATTTGAAGATGCAGAAGAGAAATTCGAGCATTTAATTAGCATTCATTATAAACCTGCTAGATCTACATTTTGGCTTGGAGAGATAAGATACAAACAACAAGATTATGCAGGCGCACTAGGCTTTTATAAAAAAAGTTCTGCAATAAGCACCAAAGGTGATTATGTACCAAAATTACTTTATCATACTGCTATTAGTTTAGATAAAGTAGGTGATCCTAAAAGTGCGAATAAATTTTATAAAGCCTTAAAGACAGCATATCCTGATAGTCCCGAAGCGAAAGTTTCGCCAGATAGAAAATAAAAAAGGAGAATAAAATGGCTATAGAAAAAAATAGTGTAGTTTCAATGTTTTATGAGTTAAAAGATGCAAATACCAAAGAAGTTTTAGAATCAAATGTTTATGCAGAACCGATTTCTTTTATTTTGGGTAAGGGGCAAATTTTAGAAGGATTGGAAGCTGAAATCCAAAAATTAGATGCACCTTGTAATATTGATATTGAAATTAAAAAAGAAAATGCTTTGGGTGAATACGATGCAAACGCTTTGCAAACTTTACCAAAAGAACAATTTGCAGGAATTGACTTGCAAGTTGGTATGGAGTTATTTGGTGAAGGTGAAGATGGTAATACGGTAAGAGTAATTGTTAGGGAAATTACTGAAAATGAAGTTACTATCGACTACAATCATGCTTATGCGGGAAAAGATTTGTTATTTTCATTAAATATTGTAGATGTAAGAGCGGCGACTGAAGATGAAATCTTAACAGGAATTATTGCAGGTAGTAGAAGTTGTGGATGTGGTGGAGGACATCATCATGATCATCATCACGGTCACGGTGGTGGCGGTTGTTGTGGTGGCCACGGTCACGGTGGTGGCTGCTGCGGTGGTCATTAATGAATACTGCATTTATTTTTCCAGGCCAAGGCTCTCAAAGCGTTGGCATGGGTCTTAGTTTTTACGAAAATTCACCTAAAGCAAAAGAACTACTTGAGCGCGCAAGCGAATACTGCAAGATAGATTTTAAACATTTGCTTTTTGAAGAGAATGAAAATTTAAATAAAAGTGAATTTACACAAATGGCTATTGTGTTAAATTCGCTTATGACTTATGAAGCATTAAAAGAGCAAACAGATCTTTGCCCAAAATATAGCCTAGGACATTCTTTGGGTGAATTTAGTGCTTTGGCAACTCAAGGGGCATTTGATTTTTTAGATGTAATCGCGCTTGTAAATAAACGTGGTCAGTTTATGCAAGAAGATTGCTCTAAAATTGAAGCGGGTATGATGGTGGTTTTGGGTTTAGAAGATCAAGTGGTGGAAGAACTTTGCCAAAAAGCATTAAGTGAGAAAAAAAATATTTTCGCAGCTAATTATAATTGTGATGGGCAAATTGTAGTAGCAGGTTTAAAACCCGATTTGGCTTCTTATGAGAGTGAGTTTAAAAATGCAGGAGCTAAAAGAGCTATGCTTTTGAATATGAGCGTTGCAAGTCATTGCCCATTATTAAAAAATGCATCTTTAAAACTTACAAAAGAATTAGAACCTATTTTAAAAGAGCACTTTAAAAGCGTAGTGTCAAATGTTAATGCAAAAGTGTATAATGATAAAAATCAAGCTCTAATGCTTTTAAGTGAGCAACTTATCAAGCCTGTTCTTTATAAACAAAGCATTAAGGCGATAGATGAAGGAGTAGATTTCTATATAGAATTTGGCGCAAGTGTGTTAAAGGGTTTAAATAAAAAAATCACTCAAAAAGAAACTTATACTTTGAGTAAAATAGAAGATATTGATGAAATTTTAAAGGTAATTAAATGAAAATAGCTATTTTAGGGGCTATGCCTGAAGAGGTTACTCCCTTACTAGAAACATTAAAAGAGTACCAAACAATTGAATATGCAAATAATACTTATTATCTTGCAAAATATAAAAATCATGAATTAATCATTGCTTATTCTAAGATAGGGAAAGTAAATTCTACCCTTAGTGCGGCTATGATGATAGAAAAATTTAAAGCTGAACTTTTACTTTTTACCGGAGTTGCTGGTGCTTTTAATCCTAGTTTAGAAATAGGAGATTTAATCTATGCTACAAAATTAGCTCAATACGATTTAGATATCACAGCTTTTGGGCATCCACTTGGTTATGTTCCTGGTAATGAAATTTTTATAAAAACAGATGATAAGCTTAATAATCTTGCTATAGAAGTTGCTAAAGAGCTTGGTGTTAAATTACAATCAGGTATTATCGCTACAGGTGATGAGTTTATTTGTGATGAGAATAAAAAAGTAAAAATTAGAGAAATTTTTAATGCAGATGCTTGTGAAATGGAAGGGGCTAGTGTAGCTTTGGTATGTGATGCTTTGAAAACTCCATGTTTGATTTTAAGATCAATGAGTGATAAAGCAGGTGAGAAAGCTGAATTTGATTTTGATGAGTTTGTAGAAAAATCAGCTAAAATTTCAGCTAATTTTGTCTTAAAAATTTGTGAGAAATTATGATAAATCTTAGTAAAAAACTAATCAGAGAAGTTGCAAAAGCAAATGCTAAATTTTCTTTAATAGGAGATAATGATAAAGTTTTATTAGGGCTTAGTGGCGGCAAAGACTCTCTAGCTTTAGCTCATCTTTTAAAGCGTATGCAAGCGCATGCGCCTTTTAAATTTGAACTTAAAGCAGTAACTTTAAGTTATGGCATGGGTGAAGATTATACCAAGCTTCATAATCACTGCAAAGAACATGGTATTGATCATGAAGTGATTGATTCTAATATTTATGAAATTTCAGGTGATACGATTAGAAAAAATTCAAGTTTTTGTAGCTATTTTTCAAGGATGAGGCGTGGTGCTTTATATACTTATGCCTTGGAAAATGGTTTTAATAAATTAGCCATAGCTCATCATTTAGATGATGCGGTAGAGAGTTTTTTTATGAATTTTATTTATAATGGTTCTCTTAGGAGTCTAGCTCCCAAGTATAAAAGCAAAAGAGATATAGAGGTTATTCGTCCTTTGATTTTTGTAAGAGAAAGACAATTAAGAGAAAATGCTATTAATAATGAATTAGAAGTAATTGGTAATGAATTTTGTCCTGGTATGAGGTTAAGTGAAAAAAATGTAAAATTTCCTCATGCAAGAGAAGAAGCTAAGCAGCTTTTAGCAAAATTAGAAAAAGAAAATCCAAAATTATTTACAAGCTTAAAAACCGCGTTTGAAAATATTCATACAAATAGTTTTTTCATGGTTAAGGACAATGACTAAGCTTTTAGTTGTTGTTGATTATCAAAATGATTTTATCGATGGTAGCTTGGGTTTTGAAGAAGCTGCCAAGATAAAAGATAATATTCTTGCTCTTTTAGAAAATCATCAAGGCGATGTCGCTTTTACTTTTGATACGCATGATGAGAATTATTTAATAACTCAAGAAGGAAAAAAATTACCTATTTATCATTGTATTAGAGATACTTTAGGTTGGAAAATGCCAAGTGATTTTGATGTATATTTAAAGAATGCAAAAAAAATCTTTTATAAGAATACCTTTGGTAGCTTAGAATTAGCTAATTTTTTAAAACAAAATTATTATGAAAGTATAGAATTTTGTGGTCTTGTTTCACATATTTGTGTATTTAGCAATATTATTTTAGCTCAAAGTGCTAGTATCAACTCAAAAATTATATTACATAAAAATGCAACGGCAAGTTTTAATAAGTCTTTGGAAAATAGTGCATATGAAATTTTACAAGCTTATGGCATAGAACTTTTATAAAATGCAAGGGTATATTTTACACACTCAGAGTGTAAAAGATGAGGATTTAATCGTTTATCTTTTAAGTGCTAAAAAAGTTATTAAAAGTTATAGATTTTATGGTATGCGTCATTCTAATATATTAAGTGGGTATAAGATTGATTTTGAACTTGAGGAAAGCTCAAGATTTTTACCACGCTTAAAAGATGTTTTGCATATTGGTTTTTCTTGGATTTTAGATAGAGATAAAATGTTTTTTTGGCAGGAGTTTGTTAAGCTTTTTTATTGGCATTTAAAAGATGTTGAAGAAATTGATAACTTTTACTTTGAACTTTTAGAAGATTGTGCTAAGCGTTTTGAAAAACAAGATTGTAAGCGGGTTATAGTAGATGCTTATTTAAAAATTTTAAATTTTGAAGGCCGTTTACATAAAAGCTTTGTGTGTTTTTATTGTGATGAACATATACAAAAAAATGTTGTACTAGTAAGAGCTTTTTTACCCACTCATAGAAAATGCACTTTTGGTTATGAGTTTAAGACTAAAGATCTTATAAAGTTTTATAAAAATTTTAATTCATCGCATTTTAGCGATGAATATATTGATAATTTATATAAAATCATTAAAGAGGGTTTTTAAGAGTAATATCATACATCATAATAGCCTCTTGTCTTAATTTTGCAATGATATTTGCACTATCAATATGTGTATTTTTTATAATAGTTTCCTTGCTATTTTGAATATCTTCAAGCAAATTTCCAAGTTGTTTTTGAGAACTTTGTAAGCAAGTGCTTATACATTTTGGCTGTGTTTGTTGTAAAACTTGCTCGAAATTTAAACTTTGATTGTTAAGCTTTGAAGCATGTGCTGCTAAATTGTTCGCACTTGTTCTAATACCGCCTAATGCTTTGTAAATCCCTTTTGAATTGATATGAGCTGCCATGAACCTTCCTTGTTTTATGGTATCTCTTCATTCATATTGCTTAGAAATTTACAAGCAAAAATCATTCCTTATTGAAAAATTCTTGAATATATTTCCACATAACTTCTACATCATTAATGCGATTAACACAATCTCTAAAATTAGAAGCATCATCATAGCCTTTAGAATATTCATGTAAGTGTTTTCTAAAGATACTTATGCCTTGTTCTTTATAATGTTTTAGTATTTCTTCAAAATGTGCAAAAATGATTTTATTTTTCATGGTTTTATTGATTTTTTTACCAGTTTTTATTTCATAAAATATCCAAGGCTTTCCTATGCTTGCACGCCCTATCATCAAAGCATCACAATTTGTTATTTTAAATACTTCTTTGGCATTATCTTCGCTAATATCGCCATTTGCTACTAAAGGAATTTTGATATTTTCTTTGGCTAAAGCTATGGCTTCATAATCAGCATTTCCACTATACATTTGTTTTCTAGTGCGACCATGCATACTGATAAAATCTACTCCAGCATTTTCACAGGCTTTAGTAATGGTAATGGGATCTTTTTTATCAAATCCCAGTCTTACTTTGACACTAGTTAATTTTTTATTGCTTGTGTTCTTGATAAGTTCTAAAATTCTTTGTAGTTTATCAAGATCTTGTAAAAGAGCGCTACCTGCACATTGTTTTATAACCTTATTCACAGGGCAACCACAATTAAAATCAATACCATCTATAAAATCAAAACGATTTAAAATTTCTACTGCTTTGCAAATTACGCTTTCATCTGAGCCTGCAATTTGAACTATGTAAGGATTTTCAAGTTCGGCTTTTTCTAGCATTTTAAGAGTTTTTGAGCTCTCATATACTAAGGCATTAGAACTTATCATTTCACTAATGGTTACATCAGCCCCAAATTGCTTTACTAAATTTCTTAATGGCAAGTCTGAAAAACCTGCCATAGGGGCTAAAAATAAAGGCTTCTTGCTAAAATCTATCATTGTATTAATTTTTCAAGTTCTATTTTTTTATTATGTTCTCTTAAAAAGAGTAAGAGTCTAAAGTCCTTATGTTCATTTTGATCATTTACTAATTCATTAAGCAATTCATCATACATGCCAAATTCTGCTAAAGTATAAAGATAAGCTCTTAAAGCTTGAGGATGACTGTTTTTTAACTTTTTAAACAAAGCAATTAATATTTGAGGTTCTATTTTTTTACAAAGCATTTTAGCACAGCGTAAATATGACTTATCATCTAAAGTATTCATACTAAGTAAAACTTCGATTTCAGCATGATTTAATTCTAAATTTTCTTTTTCAAATCTATCCAAAAGTAATAAAATATCATCTTGATTTTTTTGAGTTTTTAGTGTTTTAATCTGACTATAGGGTGCATTTTCTAACACCATTTTATAAGCAAAATTTTCTAGCTCACCTGTTAAGATATCTTTGTTTTTGATAAAAGAAAAAGCATAATTGCTATCATTTTGAAAGCGATTTTTTTCATTTAAAATGAAAATTTCATTATTTGAATCTAATTTATATTTTTTTAATTCTACAATTTCTTTTTTTTCTAAGTGCTCAAAAATATCAATAATTTCATCTATTTTAGGATTTTGAATTTTTTCTTTAAAACAAAGAGCTTGCGTATTTTTAGCTATATCTTGAAATTCTTGAGTTTTAAATTTAACCTTGCTCGTTTTTTTTAAAAAAATATCAATAATAAAATTTTCATAATTTTTACTATCTTTAATTAGATTTTTATATTGTAAATGTTTTAAAAAGCCATAAAAACTCATATGTGCTAAAGCTAGTATCATTAAAAATAAAGCAGGTAAAACAACCCATAGACTAATAGGTAAATTTAATTCAAAGGTGGAAATTTTAAAAGTATAATTTCCTAAATTTAGATTATAAACTAAGGCTGCGATGATTAGAAGATAAACTAAACTTGCAAAGAAAAATAATCTAATTTTCATAGCTCTTTCCTTTTTTCTAAATTTTCACGACAATTGATACAATATTTTGCATGAGGTTTAACCTTAAGTCTTTCAGGATGAATATCATCTTCACAATACTCACAAATACCATAAGTATTGTTATCTATTTTACTTAATGAATGTTTAATTTCTTCTAGTTCGGCTTTTAAATTTTCATTGATTTTAAAATCAATATGAGAACTATTGTCAATTTGCTGCAAATCAACTTCATCTCTAGGTTCACTATCTTGTAGATTGTGGATATTGTCTATATTACCTTGAAGTTCTTGTAAAATTTCTTTTTGTCTTTGAAGTAATATATTTTTAAATTCTTCAAGATTTAATTCTTGCATAAACGCTCCTATTTGTGATATGGGTGATTTGTATTAATGCAAAATGCACGATAAATTTGCTCTAAAAGCATAGTTTTAGCAAATTTATGTACTAAGGTCATTTTACTAAGAGCTATGCTTGTATGCATTTGTGCGATAAATTCTTGCTCAAATCCATAAGCACCACCTATAAAAAATGTAATTTCATTTTTATCTTGCAATAATTTTGCAAATTCTACGCTTGTAAACTCCTTACCTTTTTCATCTAAGGCTATACAAAAGCCTTTTTTGTAAGGATTTAGTGCATTTGTATAAGATTTTTTTGCTTCTATAGAGTTAGTATTTTGTGCTTGATTAATTTTGTTATTAAAAACACATATGTCATTAAAACTACAAAATTTCTTAATGAGCTTAGTATAATGCTCATCTATCTTGCTAAATTCATCATTATTATTTTTTTGAATGCTTAAAAGATTAATTTGCATTTTTAATTTTAGAAAAAAATCTTAAAAAATCTGCTATAAATTTTTTATGTTCACTTCTTTCTACAATCGCATCAATCAATCCATGTTCAAGTAAAAATTCAGCCTTCTGAAAGCCTTCTGGTAAATCAGCTCCTATGGTTTGCTTAATTACCCTAGCTCCTGCAAAGCCTACTAAAGCACCAGGTTCAGCCATGATGATATCTCCAAGCCAAGCAAAAGACGCGCTTACACCACCCATTGTTGGATCAGTTAATACTGAAATATAAGGAAGTTTTTCTTCTGCCAACAGTTTTAATGCTGCACTAGTTTTGCTCATTTGCATTAAAGAATAAGTACTTTCTTGCATTCTAGCTCCACCGCTTGCACTCACTATGACAACAGGGGTTTTTTTCTCAATAGCTCTTTCAATAGCTCTAAGAATTTTTTCACCTTCTACTGAGCCTAAGCTTCCACCCATGAAAGAAAAATCAAAAACAATAAGTTGAGTTTTTATCCCATCTATAGTACATTCTCCGCTTATTATGGCGCTTTTTCTACCTGTTTTTTCTTCATTCTCTGCTAATCTTTTTTTATATGATTTGCTATCTACAAATTTAAGTGGATCAATTGCATGTAAGTCTTTATCCATTTCCATAAAAGAGCCTTCATCGCTAAGTAATTCAATGCGTTTTAGAGGGTTTAATCTCATATGAAAATTACATTTAGGACAAACATTATAACAAGTTTCTATTTCTTTATAATACATTAACGCATGGCAAGAATTGCATTTTACCCAGTGATTTGGAGCTTCGCTTGGAGCAGCTTGCTTGCGTCTTATACTAGAAAAAATATCTAAAAAATTCATTATCTCTACCTAAAATAAAATTTCAAAATTATAGCAAGATTTTGTTGCTTTTAAAATCTTGCACCCAACATAAACTCAAATTTGCTCAAATCATCTTTTGAACTAGTATTAAATGGTTTAGCAAAAACTAAATTTAAAGCACCTAGCGGGGTTAACCACTCAAAACCAACACCTGTACTCCATCTTTGAATTTGACTTAAAGAACTCTCTCCTATAGCACCATAGTCAAAAAATACACTTCCTCTAAGTTTAATTCTATCAAAGATTGGAAAGCTAAGTTCTACAGAATTTGCAAAAGCAACTGTACCACCTGTTTCATCACCCCATTCGTTTTTAGGACTCACGCTTCTTCTATCAAAACCTCTAATGGTTCCTATACCACCAAGATATAATTTTTCATTGATAGGTAAATAGCCTTGATCCCATACCTTATAAAAACTTGCTTTATAACGATAAATCAAATCCCATCCTATAAATTCTTCCAAGCCTTGATAATAATTAAATTTAGTAGTAGAACTTATAAATTCTTGATCTCCGCCTAAGCCTGCATATTCAAGCGAAGTTGAGGCGATAAAACCTGATCTTGGTAGATAATAATCATCTGTATTGTTAAACACTATTGAAGGAGTGATAGAACTTTTATAGGTTTTACCAAGTTTATATCCTTGAGCGATTAAGCGATCGCTCAAATGATAAATATCACTTTGTTCAAGATTATAAGTTAAATCTATGCTTGTATATCTTCCTAAAGTTTTGCCAACGCTTATATTAAAACCATAGTTTCTCTCATCATAGCTATCCCATTCTAAACGATCTGAATATAATGATCCTCCAAGAGAATAATCACTATCATTTACTCTAGGATTTCTTAAAGATACTCTACCAGAAAGTGTATCATCGCCTTTATCTATACTTACATTCCCTTTCATACCAGAGCCTAAGATATTTGCATCAGATAATGAAGCACTAAGTAAAATTCCATCGCTAGTTCCATAGCCAATACCACCTGAAATGGCTCCAGTTGAGGCTTCCTTGACTTCTACTATTAAGTCAATATGTGTGTCATCTACCCTTTGCTCTTTAATATCTACATTTTCAAAATACGCAGTTCTTCTTAGGGCATTTCTTGAGTCTATTAAATCAGTTCTATTATAAAGATTGCCTTCAGTTAGGTAAAGTTCTCTACGAATAACCCTATCAACTGTTTTGGTATTGCCTGAGATGATGACATCTCTTATATATACTTTTTCATTAGGTATGACTTTAAAAATAATCATAGCTTCATGATTTTCTCTATCTTTTTGTATATCAGGTATAACTTGTACAAAAGCATAGCCTAAATCAGCTGTTTTAATTTCTATAGTTTTTATATCTTCTCTTAGTTTTTCTATATTGACTATTTTTCCAACATTTAATTTTAAATCATTTGCTAAAGCCTCATTTTCTTCATCGCTAAAAATTGGATTAAAAATTTTAATTCCTTTGACTTTATAAACCTCGCCTTCATTGATAAAATAAGTCAAATCAGCTTGATAAGTATCTGTGTAAGTATTTAAAAAAGCAGGAGATATGCTTACATCAAGATAACCTTCTTTTAAATATACATCTGAAATTCTTGAGCTATCATTTGCAAGATCAAAAATTTTAAGTTTGCCATCATTAAAGCCCCACATCCAGCCTAGAGCTTCTCTTTGTTTATTTGCTATTGCAGGTTCAATATCTGAATAACTTAAATTTTTTGCACCACTTAAATGCACTTTTTCTATGATAATATTTTCCCCACGATTTATGACAAAAGTAAGTTTTAATGAACTTGAATTGCTTAATTTTTCATCTTTGATTTCTACAACAGTATCATAAAAACCTTTGGCTTGATAAAAAAGTTTGATTTTTTCAGCTGCGTCTTTAGCCGAATTTTCATCATATAAAATTCCAGGTTTTAAGCCAACAAGGCTTTCTATTTGTTTTCTATCGTTACTCGCTATACCTTGAATATCTATTTTTCCAATAGATGGTTTTTCTACTACTTTAAAAGTCAGCACTCCATTTTCTTCTTCTACTACTATATCTTTAAAATAATTTCTATTAAAAAGATTTTTAATCGCTATATCTATACTAGCAGGATCGATTTTTTGCCCTATTTTTAATTTAGAAATCGCAATAGCACTTTCTTTAGAAAGTTGCGATAAGCCTTCAAATTTTATATCTTTAATTGTAGCTGCACATAAAGAACTTGAAAGTGCAAAGAAAACAAACCATTTTTTCATCATTCTACCTAAATTTTATATACAAAATCGTTATAATACCAAAATATTTTTAACTAATGCTTTTTAAGGAAAATTTATGAAGGTAGGTATAATCGGACTTGGCTTGATAGGTGGATCTTTGGGTCTTAGCTTAAGAGAGAATAAATTAATAGATTTAGTTTGTGGATACGATATAAATAAAGAATTTGAGCAAATTGCATTAGAGCGAAAATTAATAGATAAAATTGTTTCTTTTGAGGAATTAAAAAAATGTGATGTGATTTTTTTAGCTATTCCTGTAAGGGCTATTGTAAAAATCTTAAAAGAATTTCAAAGTTTTTCTAAAGATTGTACTATCATTGAACTTGGAAGCACAAAAGAAGAAATTATTAAAAATTTACCTTCTTATTTGCAAAGTCAATTTATTGCAGCTCATCCTATGGCAGGAACTGAAAATAGTGGTCCAAATGCAGCTATAAAAGATTTATATAAAAATGCCGTTTGTGTTTTGTGTGATGTACAAAATGCTGATCATATTCATCAAAAAAGGGCTATAGAAATTTTTTCAGATTTAGGAATGAAGCTTGTGTTTATGGATAGTATTTCGCATGATCATCATGCTTCTATTATTTCGCATTTACCGCATGTGATTAGTTTTTCTTTGGCAAATTTTGTGATGAAAGAAGAAAATAAAAAAAATATAGCTCACCTAGGAGGTCCTTCTTTTAAAGATATGTGCAGAATTGCCAAGTCAAATCCTCAGATGTGGAGTGGTATTTTTGAACAAAACAAACAAAATTTATTAAATTCTATTGATTTATTTCAAAAAGAATTACAAGAGTGTAAAAAAATGATAGAAAAATGTGATATTGATGAACTTGAAACTTGGATTAAAAGTGCAAATAAGTTAAGAGAAATTTTGTAAAATTTTTGTAATTTACTCTTAATTTGCTAAAGAATAATATATTTTTAAAAATAGATTGAAAGTGAAGATATGGTTTTTGCACGTAAAAGATCAAATAAAAAGTGGATTTTTGTAGTTTTTTTAATACTTTTGGCCTTTGTGGTATTTGTTTTAAATACGAAGTTGTTTGAAAAAAATCCTCCGTTGATTCAAACAAAATCAGATGTAATTTATAGCAACTTAACAGACCCTATATCCATAGAAGTAAGTGATGAAGGTGCTTTAAAAGATATAAAAGTTACTTTATTTAAGGCAAATGAATTAAATGGTGAAATACTTGTTAATGAGCATGTTAAAGGCAATAAAAAAAGCATTCATTTTGATTTAAAATTACCAAAACCAGCCTATAAAGAAAAAGTCGATTCATACAAACTTGTAATAGAAGCAAGCGATAGTAGTTTTTGGAATTTCTTTTTAGGAAATCAAGCACTCAAAGAAGTAAAAATTATTGTTGATACTAAAAAACCACTTGTAGAAATTTTAGATAATTCTTATCAAATCGAACAAGGTGGAGTAGGTAGTGTGGTATTTAAAGCAAGTGATGAGAATTTACAAGAAGTTTATATCACAACTGATAAAGATAAAATTTTTAAAGCAACTCCTTATGTAAAAGAGGGCTATTATGCTGCTTTGATTCCTTGGGAGGTAACTGATGAGCACTTTAGATCTTATGTGGTGGCAGTGGATAAAGCAGGTAATGTAACCAAACAAAAAATTAGATATTATTTTGCCAATAAAAAATACCGCGTATCTAATATAAAAGTAAGCGATAGATTTTTAGATGGTAAGATTGAATTTTTAGCACAAAAATATGCTCCAAAAGATAGAGAATTAAGTAGGCTTGAAAAATTTAAATTTGTTAATGAAGATTTAAGAGCTTCTAATGAGGTTATCATTCATGATATTACGAGTAAAGTTCCTGATGTTATGATTAATAATTTTAAAGTTAATCTTTTTAAGCCTTTAAAAAATGGCCAAAAAGTAGCTGATTATGCTGATCATAGATTTTATTCTTATAATAATCAAGCATTTAGTAGTTCTTATCATATGGGGCTTGATTTAGCAAGCATAAAAGAAGCACCTATCATCAGTAATAACGATGGTGAAGTGGTATTTGTGCAAGAAAATGGAATTTATGGATTAAATATTATTATTTATCATGGTTTTGGGATTTATACTCTTTATGGACACTGTACCAATGTAGATGTAAATGTAGGAGATAGAGTTAGAGCAGGTGATGTTATAGGCACTACAGGCACTACAGGCTTAGCACTTGGAGATCATGTGCATTTTGGTGTTTTAGTGCAAGGGGTTGAAGTGCGTCCCGAGCAATGGCAAGATGCAAAATGGATAAAAGAAAATATCTATAATGTATTAGAGTCAAGCAAAAAAAGAATTTTGAGTGAATAAAAATGAATCAAACAACAATAGCAAAAGAAGTTAAAGGTATTGGTATAGGTTTGCATAAGGGTGAGCCTATTAGTATAAAATTAGAACCATTAGAAGCTGGTAGCGGCATAGTGTTTTACAGAAATGATTTAGGAATTTCTTATGAGGCAAAGCCTGAAAATGTCATCGATACGCAAATGGCTACCGTAATAGGCGATCATAGAGGTTATGTTTCCACAATAGAGCATTTAATGAGTGCGATTAATGCTTATGGTATTGACAATGTGCGTATAGTTTTAGATGCCAATGAAGCTCCTGTAATGGATGGTAGTAGTATAGGTTTTTGTATGATGCTTGAAGAAGCAGGCATAAAAGAGCTTGATGTGGCTAAAAAAATTTTAGTGATTAAAAAAAGTGTAGAAGTAAAAGAAGGTAATAAATTTGTACGTTTAAGCCCAACAGATATGCCTGTGATTAATTACACTATAGAGTTTGACAATCCTATCATAGGTAAGCAAAATTATTGTTTTGAATTTAGCAAGCAAAACTACATAGAGCAAATAGCAAGAGCAAGAACCTTTGGCTTTTTAAAGGATGTTCAAGCTTTAAGAGCTATGAATTTAGGTCTTGGTGGAAGCTTAGAAAACGCTGTTGTGATTGATGATAATCGTATTTTAAACCCTGAAGGTTTGCGTTTTAAAGATGAATTTGTACGCCATAAAATTTTAGATGCTATCGGGGATTTAACCTTGCTTGGATGTAGAGTTTTTGGAGATTATACTTCTTATGCAGGTTCGCACAAGCTTAATCATCTTTTAACCAAAGAACTTTTAAAAGATCCTAGTGCGTATGAAGTGGTAAGTTTAGAAAAAAGTACATATAAAGTTTATGAAAAGGTTTTTGCATAAAAAAGGTTACTTTGCTTTTAAATGCCATAGCAAAACCTTTGATGCTTGGTATTTATGAAAATGATGTATTGATAAAAACCATTGAGAGTGATTTAAAAGTTAGTGAAGTTTTGCCAAAAATATTGCAAGATTTACTTTTACAATATGAGCTTGAAAAGCTTATTTATGCGCATGGACCAGGATCTTATATGGGTATAAAGATTTCTTATGTTTCTTTTAAAACGCTAGCTATAATTAAAAGCATTCCCTTAAAGGCCATTAGTGCTTTTGAGCTAAACAATAACACTCCTATAGCCGCTAATAAGCATTTGTGTTTTGTAAAAAAAGATGATGATGAAATTATTTTAAAAAAGACACAAGCGGGAATTTTTTTTATGCCCCAAAGTTTAAAAGGTTTGAATTTTAGCAAAGAAAATACACCTTTTTATATTTTAGATGCGATTAATTAAGGTAAAAATGAAAATTTTAGCTCCTGCAACAAGTGCAAATTTAGGGCCTGGTTTTGATTGTTTGGGTTTGAGTTTAAAATATTTTAATCAAACCATAGTTGAAAAATCTAAATTTTTTAGCATTAGCATACATGGAGAAGGCGAAAATAATATTTATCTTAAAAAAAATAACACTTTTGTTAATATTTTTTATGAAATTTATCAAAGACTTAGTGGTAAAAAAGATAATTTCCGTTTTGTTTTTCAAAACAATATTCCTTTAGCAAGAGGTATGGGAAGCTCTTCTGCTGTGATAATTGGAGCCATTGCTTGTGCTTATGAATTAAGTGGGTTTAAAGCGGATAAAAATATCATTTTAAATGAAGCTTTAAGATATGAAAACCATCCAGATAACATAGCTCCAGCAGTGCTTGGGGGCTTTGTATGTGCATTAACTCATAATGAAAAAGTTTTAGCTATAAAAAAAGAAGTAGATAAAGACTTACAAGCTGTTATAACCATACCAAATGTAGCGATGAATACTCAAAAATCAAGAGCAGTTTTAGCTAAAAAAATCAACCTAGAAGATGGTGTTTTTAATCTTTGCCATGCTTCATTTTTAACTGCTTGTTTTTTGGAAAAAAAATATGACATGTTAAAATATGCAAGTTTGGATAAACTTCATCAAAACCAAAGAATGAAACTTTTACCAGAACTTTTTGAGGTGCAAAAACTAGCTTTAGATAATAATGCTCTCATGAGTACGCTTTCAGGTTCAGGTTCGAGTTTTTTTACTCTTGCTTATAAAGATGATGCAAAAAAAATCAAAGAAAAAATCAAAAATAAATTTGTTAAATTTAGAGTTGAACTTTTAGAATTTGATGATGAAGGCTTTAAAATTTGCTAAAAATTCCAAAAAAAAGATATAATTTTGAAAAATCATATACCCATTAGAATGTGCATTGTTTGCAAAGGTCGTTATGAAAAGCAGAGTTTGTATCGATTTCAGGTAAAAAATTCTCAAATTATCACTAAAGTGGAGTTTGGTAGGAGTTTATATATGTGTAATTCATGCTTTGAAAAAGATGAAAAAACATTACAAAAGGCTTTTATGAGAGCTTGTAAAGGCAATTTTTATGGCAGTATAAATCAGCAGGATTTAAAGGAGATATTTTTTAATGACAGATGTAAAGATTAGCGAAATCGCTCAAGAGTTAGGATATACTAGTAAAGAAATTATAGAAAAAGCCAATGAAATAGGCTTAGAAGATATAAAATCCCCTAACAAAAAAGTATCTTCTGAAATCGCAGAAGCAATTTACCAATATGTTCAATCAGGTGAAATACTAGATGTGGTAAAAAAAGTAGTTAAACCTAAAAAAGAAGGTGCGACTAAAAAATCTACAATTAAAAAAGAAGAGAAAAAATCTACTACTAAAAAAGAAACAAAAACTCTTGTTAAAGCAACAAATGAAAAAAAAGAAGAAAAGCAGCCTGAAAATCCTATTAAAAATGAAACCATAGAAGTAAAAAAAGAAGAAGTAAAGCTAGATGAAAAGCTAGGTTCTAATTTAAATTTAGCCAAAAGAAGAGGCTTGGTCATCGTTAAAAAGAAAAAAGAAGAAAGTAAAGAAACTCAAATAAACAAAGAAGAAAAAGATAACACGCAAACTACTCAAGGCTTAAGTCTTAGTATGATTTTTTCAAATTCAGATGAAAATTTAAAGAGAAAGAAAAAAGAAAAGAACCACCCTGTAGCAAGCAAAAAAGAAAGCGCCACCAAAATGGATCTTTTAGGAGATAAAGACTTTGCTGATATTTCTTTAGAAGATGATGATATGGTAGTTTTACCTGATTTTAGTGTAAAAGAAAACAAACCAGCGCAACCAGCAAACAAAAAACAACCAAGTATTTTAAAGCAATCTTTAAATAACTCTATCAACCCATTCGGCGAGGGTGGTATACAAAGAAGAAGTCGTAAAAAGCCACCTAAAAAGGTAGAGAAAAAAGAAAGTGAAACTATAACAAGTGTAAGCATATCTAAAGAAATTCGTGTGTATGAATTTGCTGAAAAACTTGGTAAAAACACCGGAGAAGTGATCTCTAAACTTTTTATGCTTGGTATGATGACGACTAAAAATGACTTTTTAGATGAGGATGCTATAGAAATTCTTGCAGCTGAATTTGGTGTGGAGATTAATATCATTGATGAAGCTGATGAGTTTGATTATGTAAAAGATTATGATGAAAATCAATCAGAAGAAAATTTAAGCCAAAGAGCTCCAGTTATCACTATTATGGGGCATGTGGATCATGGTAAGACTTCTTTGCTTGATTATATTAGAAAATCACGTATTGCAAGTGGCGAAGCAGGTGGGATTACTCAGCATGTTGGTGCTTACATGGTGGAAAAAAATGGTAGAAAAATCACCTTTATTGATACTCCAGGACACGAGGCATTTACTGCTATGCGTGCAAGGGGAGCTAGCATAACGGATATTGTTATTATCGTAGTTGCTGCAGATGATGGAGTAAAACTACAAACTAAAGAAGCGATCAATCATGCAAAAGCGGCTAATGTGCCTATCATCATTGCTATTAATAAAATGGATAAAGAAAACGCAAATCCTGACATGGTAAAAACCCAACTAGCAGAAATGGACATCATGCCAGTAGAATGGGGCGGAAGTCATGAGTTTGTGCCAGTTTCAGCTAAAAAAGGTGATGGTATAGAGGATTTACTTGAAATTGTATTATTACAAGCTGATATTTTAGAGCTTAAAGCAAATCCAAAAGCCCATGCTAAAGCAAGTATTATAGAATCTTCAGTGCAAAAAGGTAGAGGTCCTGTGGCTACTATCATCGTGCAAAATGGTACTTTAAGAGTAGGAAATACAGTCGTAGCAGGGGAAGCTTATGGTAAAGTGCGTGCTATGAGTGATGATCAAGGCAAAGCTTTAAAAGAAATATGTCCAGGTGAGTGCGGAGTGATCATAGGTCTTAGTGAAGTGGCCGATGCGGGAGAAACGCTAATAGCTGTAGATAGTGATAAGCAAGCAAGAGAATATGCTAATAAACGCCATGAATACAACCGCCAAAAAGAACTAAGCAAATCCACTAAAGTAAGCATAGATGAGCTTGGTGCAAAAATCAAAGAAGGCAATTTAAAAGCCCTACCTGTGATCTTAAAAGCAGATGTGCAAGGTTCACTTGAAGCGATTAAGGCTAGTTTAGAAAAACTTAAAAACGATGAGATTAAGGTTAATATCATCCATAGTGGCGTAGGTGGTATCACTCAAAGTGATATAGAGCTTGCAAGTGCGAGTGAAAACTCTATCGTTTTAGGTTTTAATATACGTCCAACTGGTGAGATCAAAGAACGCGCTAAAGATAAAGGCGTAGAGATAAAAACTTATAATGTTATTTATAACTTGCTTGATGATGTAAAAGCCTTACTAGGTGGTATGATGAGTCCTATCATCTCTGAAGAACAACTTGGCCAAGCTGAAATTCGCCAAGTGATCAATGTACCAAAACTAGGACAAATCGCAGGTTGTATGGTAACAGAAGGCACGATCAATCGTGGCGCGAAAATCAGGCTCATTAGAGATGGGGTTGTGGTATTTGAAGGTAATGTAAGCTCACTTAAACGCTTTAAAGATGATGTAAGAGAAGTTGCAAAAGGCTATGAATGCGGTGTAGGCATAGAAGGTTGTAATGATATGAGAGTGGGCGATTATATAGAAAGTTACAAAGAAGTTGAGGAACAAGTAAGCCTATGAACCCAGCTGAAATCAAAAAGCTACGCACAGAAAGCATTTTAAAAGAGCTTATACCAGAAGCTTTAGCAAATTTAGACAACGAAGCTTTAAAAAATTTGTGCGTAGTGGATGTAGAGTGTAAAAAAGGCAGATATGATGCTTTTGTGTATTTAGATAAAATGTTTTTTAACATCCAAGAGCAAGAAATCATACTCAATCAACTTAAAAAAGCTGCCCGTGCTTTGCAAAATTACTGTATGAGTGAGCAAGGGTGGTATAGATGTCCGAATTTTCACTTTAAGTTTGATGATAGATTAGAGTATCAAAACCATATGGATGCTTTGTTTGAAAAAATCAAAAAGGAACAAAATGAATCTTGAAGCACTTTGTAAAGAAGTAGGACTTAGCTTTTATGATGATGAGCTAACAAGTGAAAATGGTAGAAAGATTTATAGAATTTATGTGCAAAAAGAAGGCGGGGTAAATCTTGATGATTGTGCTAGGCTTAGTGAGATTTTATCGCCTATTTTTGATGTAGAACCACCTGTGAGTGGGGAGTATTTTTTAGAAGTATCAAGCTGTGGGCTTGAAAGAAAACTTAGCAAAATCGAGCATTTTGCAAAAAGTATTAATGAACTTGTAAAAATCACAACCAATGAAAAAGAAAAAATCGAAGCAAAAATCATCGCTGTAGATGGTGAAAATATCATTTTAGAAAATTTAGAAACTCAAGAAAAAACTACTATAAATTTTAGCGACATAAGAAAAGCTAAAACCTTTATGGAGTGGTAAGTGAAATTAAGCCATTTGCTTGAGAATAAAAGCATTAATTCTCAACTTATTGCATTTTTTAATACTAGAATATTAAAAGATAATTTTAAACAAAACTTTAATATTCAGGCAAAATATGGCTTAAGTAAATTTTATAAAATTGATGAAAAAATACAAAATTGTTTAGCCTATAAAACAAATGTAAATTTAATTAGTTATTCTTCTTTGCCTTTTGAATATAAAAAATTTGGCTTGCATTTTGTAACAATTGAAAATGATTTATCTTTAGAGCTTGATGATTATTTTAATGCATTATATGCAAACATTATGACTTTATTTTATCAAAATTACGATGAAGTTAAGTTTGAGAGGCAACTTTTAAATGCTATTTTTGCGTTAAATGGAAGTGTAGATTTTAATCGTAATTTATATACGGTTGATATTAATACGAAATATTGCACAAAAAACTATTTTTCAAAATATTTTAAATTGATTTTAAATTTAAAACCCGCATTATTAAATATTAATTTTAGAGAACTTCAACCTGATTATTATAAATTTAATAAAAGAAGAGCAATGCAATTTCGTGCAAATTTAAATTATGTAGGAAAAAATTTAGAATATTTAAATGTTTATAAAATGAATTTACTTAAAAAAAATAAAGAAAAAATTCGGATTGTTTCTTTAGAAAGAGAGAGTAAAAACAATTTACTTGAACGTTTTGATTTTTATTCTAAATTTATTTTAGAAAAAAGTACGGTTAATGTCGATGATTTAAGAAGAAAGCTAGAATTTGATGAAAATATAGAACAAGGTAGAAACTATAGAAAAAATAATATTTTGACTATGGCAAGAAATTTGTTACCTGATTTATGTGCAGCTTGCAATAAAACTTATAATATTGATGATAGAAGTTTTAAAATGAAAAATGGTTTTTATTATTTGGAATTGCATCACAATATTGCTTTTGCATATTCTAATGAATGTGATGAACTTGATAATCTTGTAAAACTTTGTCCAACTTGTCATAGAGCTTTAAGTAGAAATAGAGCAGATGAAGAATATCAAAAAGAGCTTATAAAAAATATTTTAGATTTTTCAAATGATGCAAAAGAATTTGCAAAAATAATAAGTAAAATCAATGATGATGAAAAATTAGTAGATTTCATTTTTGAAGCTTTGAGATGAGATTTAAAATTTTAGATTTATTTTGTGGAGCAGGTGGCTTTTCTAATGGCTTTGAGCAAAATGAAAATTTTAAAACAATTATCGGGGTTGATTTTAATAAATTTGCACTAGAAACTTTTAAATATAATCATCCAAATTCAAAGGTTATTTGTGGTGATTTAAAAGATGCTTTGATTAAAAGTTATGTCATTGAGGAGGCGCAAAAAAATGGCGTAAATATGATTATAGGGGGTCCCCCTTGTCAAGGTTTTTCAAGTAAAGGTAAAAATTTAGGTTTGCAAGATGAAAGAAACTTTTTATTTAAAGAGTATTTAGAAATTGTAAAAATCATCAAACCCGACATCTTTATTATAGAAAATGTAAAAAATTTAATCACTTGTGAAAATTCTTATTTTTTAAATGAAATAAAAAAAGAAATTGAAAAATTAGATTATAAATTAGAATATAAAGTTTTAAATGCATTTGATTTTGGTATTCCGCAAAATAGACAAAGAGCATTTTTGATAGCTTCTAAAATTTTCAAATTTGATTTTTCCAAAATGAAAAAAAAAGATAAGATAAGTGTTAGAGATGCTATTAGTGATTTGGCTTATTTAAGTTCTGGTGAAGGATTTGATGAAAGCGAATATTTGTTTAAAGCTCAAAGTGCCTACCAAAAGCTTTTAAGAGGTAAAAAATTATTTAATCACAAGGCAACAAATCATTCTCAAATTGCCATCGATAAATTAAAGCTTATTCCTGCTGAAAGTGGAAAAGAATTTTTACCGAAAAATTTACATGGAAAACAGCAGTTTAAAACAACTTGGAGTAGACTTAAATGGGACGAGATGAGTCCCACTATAGATACACGTTTTGATACACCAAGTAATGGAAAAAATTCTCATCCTTTTTTACATCGCTCCATTACACCTAGAGAAGCAGCTAGAATTCAAAGTTTTAGTGATGATTTTAGATTTTTAGGGATTAAAACAGAAATCTGTAAACAAATTGGCAATGCAGTTCCCCCGCTTTTGGCTAAAGCGATTGCGGAAGCCATTATGGAGCAAATATGAAAGAAAATATTAGATTGTTTAATGATGATTGCTTGCAAATTGCTCTACAACTTAAAAAAGAAAATATGATTTTTGATTCTATTATTACAGACCCACCTTATAATATTTCAAAAGAAAATAATTTTCATACCCTAAAGAACAAAAGACAAGGTGTTGATTTTGGAGAGTGGGATAAAGAATTTGATACTTGTGAGTGGATTAAATATTTTGCACCTTTGGTTGCAAAAAATGGTTCCATGATAATATTTTGTTCTTATTTGTACCTTAGTTTTATTATTAAAAAGCTTGAAATTTGCGAATTTACAACTAAAGATATTTTAAGATGGGAAAAAACTAATCCTATGCCAAGAAATGTTAATAGGCGCTATGTACAAGATTGTGAGTTTGCTATTTGGGCTGTTAAAAATGGCGCTAAATGGACTTTTAATAAATCTATAGAGAGTAAATATTTAAAACCTTGTTTTAAAACTTCTTTGGTAAGCGGTGGAGAAAAAACTTCTCATCCTACACAAAAAAGTTTAAAATTGATGAAACAAATTATCCAAATTCATACTAATGAAAATGATTTAATATGTGACCCTTTTATGGGTAGCGGAACAACAGGTTTGGCAAGTGTTAGCTTGGGGCGAAAATTTGTAGGAATTGAACTCGATAAAGAATATTTTCAAATTGCAAAAGATAGATTGCAAAATATTTATTATTGAATGAAAGTTATATATAGAAAATAAAATGATCTTGGATGCCAAATGGAAAATTCCAGATGATAACGAAGATGAGAAAAAGCATGGCATATCGCAAAGCGATTTATACCAAATGTTTGCTTATGCAAACAAATACGAGATAAAGGAAATTTATCTTATTTATCCTCTATGTGAGAGAACTTTTGACTTAAGAGAGAAATTAAAAACTAAAGATATTAAGTTTTTAGCACAAGGTTTTTTAAAAGCTTACGATGAACATGTAAAGCTTAAGGTGTTTTTCGCACCTTTGCCTTTTTAGGAAGTAATATGAATCACGAATTTTATATGAATTTAGCCATAGATGAAGCTTGGAAATATCAGCTTTTAACCTACCCAAATCCAGCCGTAGGCTGTGTGATCTTGGATAAAAATGGCAAAATTTTAAGCATAGAAGCACACAAAGAAGCGGGCAAGGCTCATGCAGAGCTTGAAGCAGTGAGTAAAGCCTTAAAAGCGCTTAATCCAAATTTAGATTTACCACAAAATGCAAACGATTTACATGAGTTTATTTGTCAAAATCATCAGGGGTTGTTAAAAGGTGCTAGTGCTTATGTGAGTTTAGAACCTTGCAATCATCAGGGCAAAACCCCACCTTGTGCGAAACTTTTTAGCGCACTTGGCTTTAGTGAAGTTTTTATCGCTACTAAAGATGAGCATAAACTCGCAAGTGGTGGAGCAGGGTTTTTAAAAGATCAAGGCATAAAAGTTCACATGGGAATTTGCGAGCAAAGAGCCAAAGAGCTTTTAAAACCTTTTTTAAAATGGCAAAAGTCAAATTTTAAATTTTTTAAACTAGCCCTTTCTTTAAATGGCTCTGCTTATGGTAAAATCGTAAGTTCTAAAGCAAGTAGAACCTATGCTCATACATTACGTTCAAAGCTCGATTTACTTGTAGTAGGTGGAGAAACTATAAGACATGATAGGCCTATTTTAGATGCAAGGCTAGCTCAAGCTAAAGCACCAAATTTATGCATACTAAGCCGTCAAAATTTAGAAAGTTTTGATCCAAACATTCCTTTATTTAGCGTGCCTGAGAGAGAAATTTTTACAAACATTCCTAGTGAGGCTAAGCTCATCATGTATGAGGGTGGGGAGAATTTTTTAAAAGCCTTTAAAGATGAGTTAGATATGCTTTTGATTTTTTCAAGCTCGAATTTAAATACTTTTGAAAATGTTAAGTTGGATTTAAAGCTAAAGCCTTTATACAAAGGCTTTTTAGAAAATGATACTTATGGATTTTATGAGATTATTAAATCTTAGTAGATTTTTTGTGAGTTTACTTGTGTGAAAAACTGTGCTAAAGTGTTAGCAAAAAAGCTAGCGCTTTGCTCTTCTAATCGTTTTAAAAATTTATCGATAGCATCTTCTTTTTGCCAGATAGGATTTTGCACTTTGGCTAGTTTTTCTAACTCTTTTTTGGCTTGCTCATAATTACCTATTTTATCAATGAGTTTTAATTTTAAAGCCTCGTTTGCTAAAAACACTTTTGCATCAGCCCATGAGTTTGTTTGATTTAAGTCTAATTTGCGATTTTTAGCAACAAATTGCGTGAAAAGCTCATAGCTTTGATTGGCTAAATTTTGTAAAAAGTCTTTTTCATCTTCGCTCCATTTACGCATGAAAGTTCCTGCTTCTTTATAGCTTCCTGCTTTGATGGTTTGTTCACTTATGCCAAGTTTTTGTGCAAGCTCACTTAGCTCAAAGCCTTGCATGATTACCCCAATAGACCCTACAAAGCTAGCAGGATTAGCGATGATCATATCAGCTCCCACTGCACTTAAATAACTCCCACTTGCTATAGTTCCACCTGCATACACTACCACAGGTTTTTTGGCTTTAAGATCTTGTATAGCTAAAGCTATTTCCATGCTTGGTGCAAAAGCTCCACCAGGGCTATCTATAAAAAGCAAAACCCCCTTGATAGCTTTATCTTCTTTAACTTTGTAAATTTGTTCTAAAAGATTACTTGCATTGCTAATTTCGCCTTTAAGATTAATTTGTGCTAAGTTTGCGTTAGAAAGTTTGGCATTATCCCCGTTTGGAGCAAGGATTAAAAACATGATAAATAAAAACACAAAGGTTTTAAAATAAGTATTGATGTAAGAAATGATTTTTCCAATTCCTTTAAAAAATGATTTTATAGCTTGCATTCTTTTCCTTCTATAAAAAGTTTTAACACTTCTTTGCTTTGCAAGATAAACTGCAAAGGAAGTTGTTTTAAATTCACACTATTTGGCAAAGCAAAAAGACTAAAATCAGCTATCTTGCCTTTTTGAATTTGCCCTAGGTTTAAATTTAAGGCTTTTGCGGCTTTGTTAGTCGCCATTAAAAGCAATATTTTAGCAAAATTTTCTAACTCAAAATCATCATGTATAAGTAAATTAGCTCTCATTTCATCAAGCATACTTAAAGAAGTATTTGAACTTAAACCATCAGTTCCTAGATGGATATTAACATCATTTTTTAAAGCAGATTTTAATTTAAAAGTATTTTTACTTAAAAGTCTGTTTGAAAAAGCACAATGCGTGATCGAGTGTAAATTTTTATCTAATAAATCCCATTCTTTAAAATACACACAATGAGTAAATAAAGTCCTTTGATCTTTAAAAAGCTCTAAAAAGCTTTGCGGGGTGTAAAATGGCGTAGGATTTTTACTAAATTTAGCCAAGCTTTTTTTAAAACCACCTTTTTTAAACCTTAGCCAGTTGTTTTCATGATTGCTTTCAAGAAAATGTGTGCTTAACAAATGATCATTTTCTCTAGCAAGTTTTATGGCAAATTTGGCAAGCTCTGGGTGAGTTGAATAAGGTGCATGCGCTGAAATAGCAGGGATAAATTTAGAACTTTTAAAACTCATGCTTTTTTCATAACGAGTTAGAAATTCCTCTTTTTTGGCTTGGATAAAATCCTCACTAGATCCTAAAATTTCATTGAAAAATACCACTCTAGCTTGTGAGTTTACACAAGGAGTTAAATCACTTCCAAAGCTTGAAATTTCACCTATAGTAGAAGTGCCGCTTTTTAGCATTTTATGGATATTTTGAGAGATTAATTTTTCTTTGGCTTTTTCATTGAGTTGTTCGCGGTTATTAAAAATACTATCAAGCCATTTTAAAAAATCTCCAAAGGCTAAATTCCCATTATTTGCACTAAATTCTAAATGTGCATGTGGGTTGATAAATGCAGGCAAGAGTAGTGTGTCTTTTGGGGTTGATATGAGTTTAGCTTGCGGGTGGTTTTTTTGTAAATTTTCTAAGCAATTAATTTCTAAAATCCGATCACCAAAAAGAACCGCCTTGTTTTCCAAAATACTAAATTCATCATCACAAGTGAAGATAATCTTGGGTGCTATGATAAACATCTTACTTCCTTTAAAAAGGTAAATTGTAGCTAAAATTTAGCTTTAAAATGCTATAATATAGTAAATTTTACTAAATAAAGGTTAGATTATGAAAGTTATGGTGATACAAGGACCAAACATTAATATGCTTGGTGTAAGAGAAACTCACATCTATGGCAATATGAAAATGGAAGATATTCATGAGCAAATGAAAATAGCAGCAAAACAGGCTAATGCTGAGATTGAATTTTTTCAAAGCAATTTTGAAGGTGAATTAGTTGATAAGATTCAAGAATGTTTAGGTAGCGTAGATGGAGTGATCATTAATGCAGCTGCTTATGCACATACTTCTATAGCAATTCGTGATGCGATTGCAGCGATTAATTTACCAGTGATTGAAGTGCATATTAGCAATACCCACAGAAGAGAAGAATTTAGACAAAAAAGCATGATAGCACCAGTTTGTGCGGGTAGTGTGGTGGGTTTTGGTCCTTTTGGTTACCACATGGCTTTAATGGGACTTTTTCAAATTTTTGATCAAATCAATGCATATAAAGCAGCTCAAGCAAAAGCACAACAAGCAAATCAATGAATTTTATCTTAAAAAACGAAAATGCACTTTTTTATGAGTGCGGCTATTCTTGTGATAATGCTTTATTTCTAAAACTTGAAGATGAAGCATTTTTCATCACCGATGCAAGATATAGTTTTGAAGCTAGCGAAATGATCAAAGATACTAAAGTAGTTTTAGCACAAGATCTTTTTGCTAGCACTAGAGAGCTTTTAGAAAAAGCGGGGGTTGATAGGGTGTGTTTTGACCCAAAAGACTTTAGCTATTTTGAATTTAAAGAGCTTAGTAAAAGTGCAAATATCGTTTTTGAAGAAAAATTAGATCTAAGTAAAAATAAACGCATTATAAAAAATGCTAAAGAACTACAGCTTTTGCAAAAGGCTGTAAATTTTGGTAAAGAATGCTTTGAAGAACTGGCTAAATATATCAGCCAAGAGGGCTTAGGTAAAAGTGAAAAAGAGCTTCATTTTAAAGCGTGTGAAATTTTTCAAAAAAAAGGCGCTTTGGGGCTTTCTTTTTCACCTATTGTGGCTATTAATGAAAATGCGGCTAAGGCACATGCTTTACCTAGTGATAAATGTTTAAAATATGGAGATTTGTTACTAGTTGATGCGGGTGTGGTTTATCAAAGGTATTGTTCTGATCGTACAAGAACAGCTTGCTTTGATGAAAATGGCATAGTCTTTGATAAAAATAAGCCAAATTTTAAAGACAAAGAAACGGCACAAATTTATGAAGTAGTTAAACAAGCCCAGCTTCAAGCTATAGAAAAAGCACGCGTTGGTATGAAAGCAAGTGAGCTTGATTTGATTGCACGCGATGTGATTAAAAATGCAGGTTTTGAAAAAGAATTCATTCATAGCTTAGGGCATGGAGTGGGACTTGATATACATGAATTACCAAATATTAGCCCAAGAAGTGATTATGAGTTAAAAGAGGGTATGGTTTTTACCATTGAACCTGGAATTTATATCAAAGATAAACTAGGCATTAGGATAGAAGACATGGTCTATCTTGACAAAGAAAAGGCAGTGGTATTGTAACTTGCTGATTAAAGGAGCTAGAAGGGTAGAAAAAATTCGTTTCTTTCCTTTTTATTCAAAGGCTGATAAAAAAGGAAAATATATAGCCATTATAGGACTTGGAAGCAATATAGAAGATGAAAAAAAACGCTTTCGAGCTTTGTTTAGGCATTTGATGCAAGATAGACGCTTGCAAGTGTTGCAAACATCGCCATTTTTGATTAATAAGGCTTTTGGTTTTGAAGATCAAAAAGACTTCACAAACGCAGTGATGGTTGTAAGTACAAGCTTGCATGCAAGAGCGCTTTTAAAAGTTTTGTTTTTTTATGAGTTTAAATTCAGGAGAAAAAGAACTTTTAAAAATGCTCCTAGAACGCTTGATTTGGATTTGTTGTATTTTTCAAAAAAAGCGCGTAAAGATGAGTATTGTACAGTACCTCACGTAGGGGTAAATGATAGAATTAGCGTAACTTTGCCTTTGGGCTTGTTAAGATAAGGAAAAATATGGGACAATTGATTCATACTTTTACAGTTGAAAGCACAGATGAGATTATACCTAAGGTTAAGCAAGATTATGGCGATAAAGCTTTAATCGTAACCAATAAGCAAATTCGTCCAAAAACTATTAATCAAAAGCCTTTATATGAGGTTATAGTAGCGATTGAAGAAGCTGATTATGAAGAACATTTAAGACAAAACAATATTGCCAAACCAGCGAAGAAAAAACCAAGCACTGCAAGTTTTCCTGAGGCTAAAATTCAAGCTCCCCAACAAGAAGAAAAAAAAGAAGAAGATGTGGTGCTTGAATTTTCTTCAAAAGCCAAGCAAAAACCTATTAATCCTTATTTAAATGCAAATAAAAAAGATGATAATTTCTTAAATTTAAAAAATAAACTTTCTCAAGTAAGTTCAGAAATTAGCAAAGTTTCAAATTATCAAGATTTTTCTATGTCAAGCCCAAATTATGATAAAAAAATCGAAGCCTTTGAAAAACAAATGAATAAACTCAATGATAAAATGAATTTATTAGTAGATATGATGTGGGATGATAAGGCAGATTTACGTAAGGAATTAGCTATACCGCCTGAATTTGCAAGTATTTATAAGCAAGCTAAGGCAAGTGGCATGCAAGAAGCGCATTTAGAAGCGATTATGAAAGCGACTATTGAAAATATGCCAAGCACTATGAAGGCAAACCAAGAAGCAGTGCAAAGGTATTTTTATTCGCTTTTGCGTAACATGCTCCCTTGTCGCTTAGAAAGTGAAATTAAAAAGCAAAAAATTATGATGTTGGTGGGTCCCACAGGAGTAGGTAAAACTACCACTTTAGCTAAACTCGCTTTTCGTTACGCTTATGGAGATAGACGCTATAAAACAGGCATTATCACGCTTGACACTTATAGAATAGGTGCAGTAGAACAGCTTTTCCAATACGCTAAGATGATGAAGCTTCCTATTATTGATAGTATAGAGCCAAATGATTTAGATGATGCGATTAGAAGCTTAAATACTTGCGAGGTTATTTTAGTCGATACAACCGGAAATTCACAGTATGATAAAGCAAAACTTGAAAAAACAAAAGAGTTTTTATCGCATTCTAATGCACAAATTGATGTAAATTTGGTACTTTCTGCCAATACAAAATATGAAGATTTATTAGAAACTTATAATAATTTTTCATTTTTAAATATAGACACTTTAATCATTACAAAATTTGATGAAACTAAAGTGTTTGGGAATGTGTTTTCTTTGCTTTATGAAACTAGCACTCCGATGAGTTTTTTTTCCATAGGTCAAGAAGTGCCTGATGATATAGAAGTAGCAAATAGTGACTTTTTAGTACATTGTGTGTTAGAAGGTTTTAGAAGGGATGAGAATGAGTAATCAAGCAGAAAAATTAAAAGATCTAGTAAAAAACGAAAATTCAAACACAAAACATACTCATTTTATCGCAGTTACTAGCGGTAAGGGTGGAGTTGGAAAAAGTACTTTTAGTGCAAATTTAGGTAATGTTTTAGCTCAAAATGGTTATAAAGTTGGACTTTTTGATGCAGATATTGGATTGGCTAATTTAGATGTGATCTTGAATGTACGTGTAGAGAAAAATCTTTTGCATGTTTTAAAAGGCGAATGCTCATTAGAAGATATCTTGATAGAAGTAAAACCTAATTTATGGCTTATTCCAGGTGAAAGCGGTGATGAAATTTTAAGATACAATGACAAAAATATCTATGAAAGATTTTTAAACCAAACAAGTATTTTAGATGATTTAGATTTTTTGATCATCGATACGGGGGCAGGTATTGGCGGCAATATAGGAAATTTCTTGGAAATGTCTGATGAGGTTATTGTTATCACTGTGCCTGATCCTGCAGCGATCACTGATGCATATGCTACCATCAAAACTACCTCAAAAACTAAAGAAAATTTATTGATGGTGTTTAACGTTGTTAAAAATGAAAATGAAGCAATGAGAATTTTTGATAATATTAAAAAAGTTGCAGATATCAACATCAAGCATCATTTAAATTTGGAATTTTTAGGATTTTTAGGTCAAAGTAAAGATATTAGTTCTAGTATAAAAAAGAGAACTTTATTTAGCGATGAGGATACAAACTCAAGCGATGAGCTTAAAGCTATAGCCTCTAAGCTTTTGTATAGGTTGGAACAAAAAGTGCTTAATAATGTAGGAGATAAAAGCATTATGAGTTTTTTCAAAAAGCTTTTGGATCGTTTTTAGATTGAAGGAAAAAGATGAGACCAGAGAATTTTGTTGCTTTTTTTACTGTTTGTGGATTTTTTATAGGATTAATGTTTACCATAGTTAATATAGAAGATGCAGTAGAAATAGTCGTATACACTTGCTTGATTACTTTTGTGTTTTATGTGCTAATTCATATTGTGATTATGATCTTTGTAGATGTGCATAAAATTAGCGGAAGAAGCTTTAATAAAGAAAAATACGAAAACGAAAATAATAGCTTTATTGCAGAATTAGCTGCAAGAGAAAAGAAAATGGACTATTTACTTGAAAAACTACAAGAAGAGCGTGAAGATGTTAAGAAAGCTGAAGGCTCGGTAAAGAGAAAAGTAAAACATGCAGCCGCATAATGCCTACGCTTCTACGCTAAAAAAAGAACAAGATGACTTAGTTATCTCTTATATGCCTGCATTAAGAGCTATGGCTTTTAGACTCAAAGAGCGTTTGCCAGCTAGTATTGATGTGAATGATTTAATCAGTATAGGCGTAGAAGAGATGATCAAGCTTTCACGCCGTTATGATAAAGAACAAAATGATAATTTTTGGGGTTTTGCAAGAAAAAGAGTCAATGGAGCTATGCTTGATTATCTAAGAAGTCTTGATGTGATGAGTAGAAGCAATAGAAAAATTATCAAGGATATTGATGCTATTGTGGATGAGTTTTATCAAGACAATGAAAAAGAACCCGATGATGAATATTTAGCAAAAAGACTTAATCTAGAAGTAGAAAAGGTTAAAGAAGCAAGAGCAGCTCATGCTATATCGCTTGTAATGCCTTTAGATGAGCAGTTAAATTGTTTTAATGATAGCAATATCATAGAACAAATAGAAAAAGAAGAATTGATCGAAAAAATCAATGCGGTTTTAAATGAATTTAAAGAAAGAGAAAAGCTGGTAATTCAGCTTTATTATTATGAAGAGTTAAATTTAAAAGAAATTGCAGAGATTTTAGAGATTAGCGAGTCGAGAATTTCACAAATTCATAAGCGTTTGCTTAAGAAGATTCGAGAAAGGCTAGTTTAATGGCTGAGATACTTTCACAAGAAGAAATTGATGCTCTTTTAGAAGTTGTTGATGATGATGGCGATGATGGAGCAACGTCTTCTAAATTAGAAGATATAGAAGATAAAAGAGATATTGTCGTATATGACTTTAAGCGTCCAAATAGGGTTTCAAAAGAACAGCTTCGTTCGATTAAGGGTATTCATGATAAATTAGCAAGAAACCTTGCTTCACAAATTTCATCTATGATGAGAAGTATAGTGGAGATCAAGCTGCATTCGGTGGATCAGATGACTTATGGTGAATTTTTGATGTCTTTGCCTTCGCCGACAAGTTTTAACGTTTTTTCGATTAAACCTTTAGATGGAAACTGTGTTTTAGAGATCAATCCAAGTATCGCTTTTCCTATGATAGATAGGCTTTTAGGTGGTCAAGGGGAGAGTTTTGATACTTTAAGAGAACTAACAGAAATCGAGCTTAATTTGCTTGATTCTATTTTGCGTATTATTATGCAAAGACTTAAAGAAAGTTGGATGAATGTTACAGAAATTTATCCAAGCGTAGAAGCAAAAGAATCAAGCCCAAATGTCGTGCAAATTGTTTCTCAAAATGAAATTGTTATCATGGTGGTAATGGAGATCATCATTGGAAATTCAAGTGGTATGGTAAATATTTGCTATCCGGTTGTACATTTAGAGAGTATTTTAAGCCGTTTGGCAAATCGTGATATTATGATGGGTGAAACTTCAGCTAAGAAATCAAGAAATAAAGAGCTTAAAACTTTAATCGGTCGTGCTGAAGTGATTTATGAAGCTATGCTTGGCAAGACTTTTATCAATGTAAATGAATTTTTGGACTTAAAACAAGGAGATATTTTAAAGCTTGATAGAAGCGCAGATGATAAAGCCATAGTTGCTATTGATAAAAAAGAGGTATTTTTAGCTCAAGTGGGGCTTCATAGATTTAGAAAGTCAATTAAGATCTTAGAACTTATCAAAACCGATAAAGATGAGATCAAAGAAATGCTTGAAAAATATGAAGATGAAAGAAGGGCAAAAGCAAATTCGTATGATGATAATGAAGAACTAGAAGAGGAAGACGATGATCAATGATTTTTTAGGCATATTTGTCAATGAATGTGTAAGTACAATAGAGGGTCTAACAGGAAAAAGTGCTGAATTTAGCGAGTATTATGAGTATGATGTAAATTCTCAAGACTCTATGACTCCACCATTAGTAAGTGCTACTTTTAATGTAAACAATGAAATGAAAATCAAAATCCTAGCTAGTGCGGTTTTAATGAGTGCAATTGGTGAATGGATGATGGGAGAAGAAGAGATCTCTAAAAATAGCGAGCTCAACGAAGATGAAATGGATGCGGCTAAAGAAGCTATACAAAATATCGTTTCAGCTTTTTCTACTACTTTGGGAGCGCAAAAAGAAATTCCTAAAATGGATTTTAGTTTAGAAAGTTGTGAATTTATCGCAGATACTTTAGAGCTTGGCGGCTTTCATAAATTATATTTATACAATGTACAAATTGCAGATTTAGAAGAAAAAGTTGCTTTGGTTTTTGATGAAAAAATTTATAAGGTTTTAACTAAAACTGATCTAGAAGAGATCGTAGCAACGAATGAAGATCACCCACAAGATCATAAAGCCTTAGCTAATGTTGAAGAGTTAAGAAATATCGGTTTGATCATGGATGTGCGCTTACCTATAAGGGTGCGTATTGGTAGTAAAAAAATGCTTTTAAAAGATGTTTTGACTATGGATATAGGTTCGGTTATCGAGCTTGATCAGTTAGCTAATGATCCTTTAGAAATTTTAATAGGTGATAAAAAAATAGCTTATGGGGAAGTGGTTATCGTAGATGGAAACTTTGGAGTGCAAATCACCGAGATTGGATCTAAAAAAGAAAGATTAGAACAATTAAGATGAAAAAATGCATTATCGAAGATGTCGCGCAGCTTCAAGCTTTAGACAAAATTCAAAATGCTGTAACTTTTTTTGGTTCAGCTAGGTTAAAAGAAGAAAATGAGTATTGTATTTTAGCTTCAAATTTAGCTACCAAGTTAGCTGATAAAGGGTATAGTATCATTAGTGGTGGTGGCGGTGGTATTATGCAGGCTGCAAATTATGGGGCTATGCAAAGTAATGCCGAGCATTTAAAATCTTTTGGATTTAATATACATTTACCATTTGAGCAAAAAGCAAATGACTTTTTAGAGTATAATATCACTTTTAAGAGCTTAGCCATTCGCAAAATGGCTCTTATTCAAAAGAGTCTAGCTTTTGTGATTTTCCCAGGCGGCTTTGGGACATTAGATGAATTGTTTGAAATTCTTACGCTTAAACAACTTAGTTTTAAAAAAGATGTTCCTATTATTTTAGTTGGGCAAAAATTTTGGCAACCTCTTGATGAATTTATCAAAACTTCTTTACTAGGACTTGGAACTATATCTAAAAATGATGAGTTAAAGTATAGTATAAGTGATGATTTAGATGAAATTATAAGAATGATAAAGGAAAAAGATGAAAATTCTTGTTGCAATGAGTGGGGGTGTGGATAGTACTGTAACTGCTTATAAATTAAAACAAGCAGGACATGAGGTGATTGGTTGTTATATGAAACTTCATGGAAAACCTAATTATCATGAAGAAAACATACAAAAAGTAGAAAAAGTTGCTAAATTTTTAGGCATCGAATATCATATTTTAGACTTACAAGAAGACTTTAAAAATCAAGTTTATATGCCTTTTGTTAATACTTATAAAGAAGGTAAAACACCAAATCCTTGTGCTTTGTGCAATCGTTTTATCAAGCTTGGTAAACTTTTAGAATTCGCAAAGAGCTTAAACTGTGAAAAATTAGCCACAGGTCACTACGCAAGGATAGAAAATGGTTTGATTAAAACCGCGGTTGATGAGAGTAAAGACCAAAGTTACTTTTTAGCTAATGCAGACAAAGAAGCTTTAGAGTATTTGATTTTTCCTCTTGGAGAAATGAAGAAAGAAGATGTGAAAAAATTTGCATCAACGATCGATGTTTTAAAATCTTTTGCAACGCAAAAGGAAAGTTCAGAAATTTGTTTTGTGGAAGATACTTATGTGCAAGTTTTAGATCAATTTATGGATACTAAAATTCCAGGTATTGTGAGAGATAGTAGCGGCAAGGAAGTAGGTAAACATGAAGGTTATATGCACTATACCATAGGTAAAAGAAGAGGTTTTGAAGTGCGTGGGGCTCATGAGCCACATTTTGTATTAAAAATTGATCCTAAAAAAAATGAAATCATAGTAGGTAAAAAAGAAGAGCTTAAGATAAGTGAATTTAATCTTGATAATATTAATTTATTTGTTGATGCTAAAGAGCTAGATTGTGAAGTAAAAATACGCTATAGATCAAGATCGACCCCATGTAAAGTTTTGATTAATGAAGATAAAAGTGCAAAAATCATCTTACAAGAGCCTGTTTATGGGCTTGCTAGCGGACAAATGGCAGTATTTTACGATAAAGATTTGGTTCTTGCAAGCGGATTTATTAAATAAAAAAGCTAAAGGGTTGCACCCCTTTGGCGTTGTAGTGTTTATTCTAATAAATCTTTTAGTGGAATTTCTAAACTTTTAGAAATTTTATATAGGTGTTCCAAATTAAAATGTTTACCATATCGATTACACTCACAATTTGAATAAAACGCAACGGATTTTATACCTATATCTAAGGCTAGTTCAAGCTGAGAAATTCCTTTTTTCTCTCTAAAATTTCTTATATTTGATGATACTTTTTTATAAAAATTTAAAATTTCTTCTTCGCTAGAATTGCTAAAGTCCTCTTCCATTTTTTATCCTATAGGATTAATATGAAATTAAACTTTACAAAGATATAATTTTTTTAAATATATCCTATAGGATAAATTAAAGAGGTAATAATATGATAAAGAAAATTATCAGTAATAACAGAAAGAGAATTTTTGACACGATCAATACAAAAGAAGTGAAGATAAAATATCTTGAAAATAATGAAATTTGTATTACGCTAATAAATATAGAAGATAAGAAGTTTAATAATTTTAGATTTAATTGTTTGGAAAATTTTAAAGATGATATTTATAAATTTCTTACAGAAGAAACACAAGAAAACTTAATGGAAATAAAAAATTCTATTGCTCAATTTAGTTATCAAGAAAATTTAATGTTAGGAGTTGGTCAATGAAAAAAATTATAATATTATGCATTTTAATAAGTGTTGTTTTTAGTTCTAATAATTATGATGCTAAAGAACAGAGGTATCAAGAAAAGTATCAACAATCCATACAAGGCTATGATAATCTTATGAATAATATAATAGATAGAATGACTACCGATGAAAATATAGGAACCTATTCTATGGGATTTGATAGTGCTTTTATTTGTGGTGTTATAAATCTTATACAAAGTGTGGCTAATATATTTTATTTTGGTGATGATTCTGATGGTTACAACTTAGAAGCGATTATAGGAAGAGATGATTATAGACCTTCTTATTATCTCGAATATGGATTTGGAACCGATTGGGATAGATTTTCTTTTGTGGGAGCATTAGAATACTTTGTGTATCTGTTGCCAAAGATATTAGCTTATTTATTTGTGGCATATTTGATATACAGATTGCTATTGAAATTACAGGTTAAAGATAATGTTTAATATCTAAATTCTAAAATTTTTATAAGAAATATATCTTTTAATAAAAGATATATTTCAATTGTATTTTATTAGTTTAAAAATATCTCCATAATGCTTATATCAAACCATAAAAGATCAAATTTAAGTAAAATTCCATAAATTACTGCACTAAATAATCCTGCGAAAATTCCTGCTAAAACATCATCCAGCATTACACCCAAACCACCTTTTGTTTTTTTGTCAATTTTACCTATGATAGAAGGTTTTGTGATATCAAAAAATCTAAATAAAACAAAAGAAAGCAAAAAAGTAAAAACACTCTGTCCGCAAATTGCCAAGGCTAAAAATACCCCAACAACTTCATCTATTACAATATGCTTATCATCGTGTATGCCTGTTTGTTTTTCATATTGATCGATGATTTTTATAGAGATTAAAAAAAGTAAAATTGCAAGTAAGATCAAAGTTCCTATACCCAAATACCTTAAAATAAAAAAAGCGGGGATTAGCGCTGCTATTGTCCCAAAGGTTCCTGGAGCTTTATTAACACTACCTGAATAAAAAAAAGTTAAAAATAATTTTTGCATGATTACACCATATATGACATTTGATGAAGTTTTATAAGTTGCTCATAAAATTCTTTATCGCTTCGATACTCTAAAATACCATGTGTAGGGAAAAGATTACTATAGATATTTTGTTTATTATGAAAGCGATTTGGGAAAAGCTCAGATAAAATCAAAGCTGAAATTTCTCTTCTTATGAAAACTGCTGGTGGAATGATACCAAGTCTAAGTAAATTTTTTAAAGAATCACCATGGTATTTCATATGATGATGAGCTCCATGGGGACATGATTTGGTACTTACTACCATTTTACATTCATCACAAAATACAAATTCAGGAAGTATGGTAACTTCTATATTATAATCTTTTGCAAAATCATCAAGCACGGTAAAGGTTCTGTTTCGATTAAAATACATTCCAAGTCCTGCGTGATTTTGCCCTACAAAAACCTTGTTACAGTCAAAGCTTTTAGCTAAAGCACACTCAAGCACAGGGTTTAAATGCGAGGCAAAAATTTTGATATTATGCAAAGGTATGAGTAAAACCCTAGAAGATGGTAAGTAATTTTGCGCAAAAACATCAAAACAACGCTTTTTGAGTTTTAAGCTCAATCCATTGTTTTCATAGGATTCTATAAGGAAAATAATCACTAAATCAGATTGTTCTATAGCCCATCTTAAAATTCTCTCATGTGCTCTATGAAAAGGATCAAAACTTGAAACAATGGCTGTGATATTAGAAGGATTTAATCTTTTTTTGATTTTTTCAAAATCTTCTTTAATGGCTTTGATATTATTGTGATAAATTTCAAATTCACCACTTATACAAATTTTTCCAAAATCTTGTATCAAGCAAGCATTAGGTCTAAAAATATCATTGCTATTTTTATCATTTTCAAATTTGCTTTCTAAAATGATATGTCCTATGGGTTTATCATTGCAAATAAAGTCTATTTTATCGCCAACTTTTGCATTTTCTAAAGCAGTATTATTTTCTTTTGTACTTGCAGGTGCAAAGGTAAGAGTATAAGGAATTTTTTGTTTATGTATCATTCCTGTGGCTATAACTTCATCTCTTTCTTTTTGATTCATTAATTTTGTAAAAGAACCAAAAACTCCTTCTTTGATAAAACATAAAACTTCGTATTCTTCTTCTGAAATTATAATGCTATTTTTTCTTTGTAATGCCATATTTTTTCCTTTTTTCCCATAAAGATTTTCTAGAAATTCCTAACTTTTTAGATAAATCAGTATCAGGGAAAATGTTTTGATAGCTAATGATAATATGCTTAACATAATCATCAATAGTTAAAATTCCATTGCTTTCAAAGTTTTTTTCATCTTCACCTAATTCTAAAATTTGAAAATCATTATGTTCGACATTTGTACTTGTATGTATAATAACAGCTTTTTTTAAAGCAAGGTTTAACACCTTTTCTTTTTCCAAAGGTTTGAGGGTTTGAAAATTTACAAGATAATGCAAAGAATTGTCTTTGAAAATTTTATCTAAATTTTGTTGGTGTGAAAGGTCGATGTAGACATTTGCGATATTATGTTCGTTGGTATAGTTAAACACAAAATGGTCTGCAAAAATTTGATTGTTAGCTTTTATGATCAAAGGAAGTTTGATTTTTTTATAATCAAAAATAGGTAATTTTGCAGTTTCAAATTTATGTTTTAAATATGACTGATAGGTGTGGTTTAAGATATTTATTTTTTTAAATTCTTGAAAATGCTTGATTTTACGCACGAGTTCTTCTATCATAAAAGGCTTTTGTATGTAGTCACTTGCACCAGCTTTTAGCGGTGCTAAAACGGTATCTGAACTGATGTAGGATATTAGTAAAATGATGATTTTGTGCTTAAAAATCTCGATAATATGCTCAAAATTATTCATACTTGTTGAAAGTAAAATAACCTCATAATCACGGTGGGAAAGTTCATTTACATTTGCGATAATGTCACATTCATAGCCTATAGAATTAAGCTTTGAACCTATGCTTTGCGCCAAATAAAATTCATTTTCTACTATTAAAACTTTCATAATTTCATCCAATCAAAATATTTTAAATTTGCACTTGCTAAAACAGCGATCCCTTCTTTGCGTCCAACAAAACCTAAGTGTTCTGTAGTGGTAGCTTTGATGTTGATTTTGTTAGGTGTGGTTTTTAGTGTTTTGGCGATATTAAAAGCAATGGCTTCTTTAAATTCTTTCATCTTAGGAGTTTGAGCGATGATGGTAATATCAGCATTTACAAGTTCAAAACCATAATTTTGCACCAAAACATAAGCTTTTTGCAACAAAAGCATAGAATCAGCGTTTTTATACTGCATATCATTATCTGGGAAAAGCTCTCCTATATCACCAAGCCCCGCTGCTCCTAATAATGCATCGACTAAAGCATGGGCTAGCACATCTCCATCAGAGTGTGCTTTTAACCCCATGCTTTCATGTACTTTAACTCCGCCTAAAAGCAAAGGTCTTTCTTCTCCAAATTCATGCACATCAAAACCATTTCCGCTGAAAATTTCCCAAGAAGGTGTGGGAAGATTAAAGCTTTTTAGATCTTCTTTGAAGGTGATTTTTTTAGCAAGTTCATCTCCTTGTACATACCAAATTTTACCGCCAATAGCTTGTATTGCGGTACTATCATCAGTAAAATTCGCGTTTTGCTCCAAAGCTTTTTTAAGCATACTTGTGCGAGAAAGTTGCGGGGTTTGTATGAGCTTGATTTTATCTCTATCAATGGCTTCTTGCGCATAAATTGTTGTATCGCTTACTTTTAGCACAGGTGTGATACAATCTGCTTTGTCATAATTTTCTACGATATTGTTAAAAAGATTTTTAGAAATCAAAACCCTTGCAACATCGCTAACTAAAACATACTCGCTTTCAACCGTACTTAAAGCATTAAGTAAAGATTGAGCTCTTGTGGAGCCACCTTGAACAAAATGATATTCAGGAGCAAATTTTTTCATGTGGAAAATATTACCAGAAGTAACAACTATTTGTTTAAACGGGTAAAAAGAGCTTAAATTTTTAGTTGCATAAAGCCATAAGGGTTGATCGCCTAGCCTTAAAAATTGTTTTTTTACTGGAGCGTTAAACCTTGAAGACTCCCCAGCTGACAGCATAATCAAGGAAATATCTAGCATTTGTTGTACCTTAATTTTTTATTAATGTTACGATATTATACACCATAAAAGCCAAAATTTATATTTATGTTAGTAGAATTAATCATTTTAAATAATAAGGAGAAAAATTGAAGGATAAAATTGAAGAAAGACTAAGACAGGTTATATATCCAGGATTTAAAAAAGATATTGTTAGTTTTGGTTTTGTAAAAAAGATTGAAGCAAATGAAAATCAAGCACATATTGTAGTGGAGATAGTTTCAGCTAATGCACAAATTGCTCAAGAGCTTAAACTAAATATCGCAAATGCTTTAAAAGATTTGAATTTAGAGCTTAATTTAGAAATCATTCAGCCAAAAATTCCTGAAGAAAAAAGCAACACAAGAAGTGGAAAAAATATCGCCCCACAAATTAAAAACTTCCTTATGGTGTCAAGTGGAAAAGGTGGAGTAGGTAAAAGTACGACAACTTTAAATTTAGCAATTTCTTTGGCAAAAATGGGTAAAAGAGTAGGACTTTTAGATGCAGATATTTATGGACCAAACATACCAAGAATGTTAGGTGAGAGCAAGAGTAAGCCTGAAATTGTAGGGCAAAAGATTCGACCTATTTTATCTCATGGTGTTTATATGATGAGTATGGGTGTATTGATAGAAGAAGGCAAAGGTTTAATGTGGCGTGGTTCTATGATCATGAAAGCGATTGAGCAGCTTTTAGCTGATGTGCTTTGGCCTGAACTTGATGTGTTGTTGCTTGATATGCCTCCTGGAACTGGTGATGCGCAAATTACTTTAGCTCAAAGTGTGCCAGTTAGCGCAGGTGTATGTGTAAGCACTCCTCAAGTGGTATCTTTAGATGATAGTAAAAGAGCTTTGGATATGTTTGAAAAATTACATATTCCTGTTGCGGGTATTATAGAAAATATGAGCGGATTCTTATGTCCTGATAATGGCAAAGAATACGACATCTTTGGAAAGGGTACGACTGAAGAAATGGCAAAAGCTTACAATTGTGATATTTTAGCTCAAATTCCTATCGAGATGAGTGTAAGAGAGGGCGGAGATAGTGGAAAGCCTGTGAGTTTTTATATGCCTGAGAGTGTCAGTTCTAAAAGATATCTACAAGCAGCTGAAAAAATTTGGGAATTTATCGAAAAAGTAAATCAAGAAGGCATGGTGGATAATTCTGCTATTCAACCTGTGATGAATGGTAAAAGTGCGTGTTCGCAATAAGGAGGAAAGTATGGCAATAGAAAGCAAAGAGGAATTTTTAAATTTAATTAAACAAATTGAACAAAGAATCAACTATAAAAAACCTAAAGCTTTTGGGATAGCTAGACTTGATCTAAGTCAAGTAGATCCTAGTAAAAAACTGCAGGCTAGTTTTGGTGTGATCAATTTTGAGCAAAATTACGCAGCCGCAGCGGTGATGTTTGAGGCATTTTTTAGAAGAGGGGTTGATGTTGATTTTAATGAAAGTGAATTTGTAGCTACTTTGATCAAAGAGGATTTGGAATTTGCTTTAGAATGTTTTGCACCATTTTTACAAGAAGCAGGTCATAAAAACATAGAAGTAATCCAAGCTGTAAAAGAAAATTTTAGAGAAAGTGCTTTCTCTTTTGTTTGTATTTTTGAAGATGAGGCACCAAAAAGCTTAGAAAGTGTGTATTTAAAACTTTACTTGCTTTCAAATAAAAAAGTACCTTTGAGAAGTTTAAATTTAACAGGCGCTTTTGGAATTTTACCTAATGTTGCATGGAGCGATAACAAGGCGATTGATTTAGACTTTTTAAGAGAAAATGAAATCGATTTGAAAATGAGTGGAAGATATCCAAGGATTGATTATGTAGATAAATTCCCAAGATTTTTAGCACATGTAATTCCTGAAGATAATACTAGAATTTTAGAAAGTTCTAAAGTAAGAATGGGTGCGGTTTTAGCTGCGGGTACTACTATAATGCCAGGAGCTGCTTATGTGAATTTTAATGCAGGCACAACGGGTGCTTGTATGGTGGAGGGGCGTATTAGTTCTTCTGCTATTGTGGGCGAGGGCAGTGATGTAGGAGGCGGTGCTTCTATATTGGGTGTTTTAAGTGGTACTAGTGGTAATGCCATTAGCATTGGTAAGGCTTGCCTTTTGGGTGCAAATTCAGTTACGGGAATTCCTTTAGGGGACAATTGTATTGTTGATGCGGGCATTGCTGTTTTAGAAGGGACTAAATTTGCTTTAAAAAATAAAGAAGAGCTCCAAAAAATCAATCCTGATTTTAAATTCGACAAAGATATATACAAAGGCTTAGAGCTAGCAGGCTTAAACGGTTTGCATTTTAGACAAGATTCGCAAAGTGGAGTGATGATAGTTGCTTTAAACAAAAAAGCAGTGAAACTTAATGAAGATTTGCATTAATTCTTAACCCTTAAGGGTTAAGAATTCTAAATAACTCATGTAGCTTATAAATACACACTAGGGTGGTGTTTAACATTACCTGTGTGGAGTAAAATTTCTTGACTGTTTTTATGATACAACTTTTGCACAAAATTAAAATTCCACCATTTGTAAGTTTTAAAATTGAGATTGTGGGTAGTGTTTATGTGGAAATTTTTATAAGAACAAGCTTGAAAGTTTTGTTTTAAGCCTGGCGCTTGAAAGGCATAGATTTCTTTTACTGCGTTAGGAGAAAGGATCTTGCAAAAGCTTGAGCTAGATATCCTCCTAAAGAATGCCCTATGATGATGAGATTTTTATCGATGGGGTATTTTTGTTTGAGTTGATCGTAAAAATAACACATCGATTGAATTTGACCTTTAGGGAGTTTTCCAAGTAGAATGAAAAAATCACTACAAAAGTCTTTAAAATCAAAATATAAAGGGTTTAGATCGCTTCCTACAAAAGCTAAGATATAATTTTTTCTTTTTTATCATAAATAAAAATTAGCTCTAAAACCCATTTTAGAGTAAGAGTATTTTTCGTTGATATGTTCTAGTATCTCATAATTTTTGATAAAGCGATAAGCCAAAAATGCGTTGTTGAATATCCATCTACTGGAATTTTGTCTTTTTTTGTAGAATGGGTTGGTTAAGCTTGAAGAATAAACTTGTTTTTTAAACAAGCTTGTTTTGGTAAACTTTGATCTAAAAATACATTTACACAGTATGCTATTAAACTGTAATCATATGATTCTTGCAGTAAATGTATGTTTTCTTTAAATTTGTTTTGGATTTGAAGAAGTAGTGTTTTTTCATGAGAATTTAAAGTAATTTTTTGACTTAGAATGATGAAATTTTGTAAGTCAAAAAACATTGTAGGGTTTTAAAACCCTACATAGTGCAAGTATTTTGGATAGTTGAATTAAGCATCCAAAGAACTTTTTCATATTTTGCAATATTTTCTTGTGCAAAAGCTGCAGTTGTAGTATCGCTTGCTTTTTCAGCTTCTTCGTTAAGTTTTTTAAATTCAGCTAAAAGATATTTATAGTCTTCTCTAATAAGCTCTAGTACTTCTACAGGGGTAAAGCAGTCTTTTTGGGCTTTTGGTGCTTTTGTATTTTCTAGTAAAGTGCTTGGGCAAACGATAGCTTTTTCTCCAAGCTGTAAAGCTCTTTCAGCACAATCATCGAAAAGTTCTGCCATTTCTTCATAAGCTTTTTCTGTATACTCATGGATAGAAAAGAACTGTAAGCCTTTTACATTCCAGTGATAGTTATGAAATTTAATCCACAAGCTATGCGCATCTGCTTGTAATTGTAATAAACGTTTTGTTACTGACATGTTATCTCCTTTTTTCATTTGTAAAATTATAACATAGAATTCTTAAATAATAATAATTATTATTTAATAAATTTTATATTATAAAATACTGATGTATTCATTATACTCTTTTTTTGCAATAAAACCAATTTATTTACTAAGCATATTTTTGAGGATTAATTTTCCTACTTCAACACCAGGTTGATCATAGGTGTTTATCCCTAGCATAATGCCACAAGCTGAGGTAAATAGTTCATAATAATACATCAAATATCCACAGTGATATGCATCTAGTTTTTCAAGTTCTATTACATCTACACTTAAATTTTCAGCAATCAAAGCATGCATGGTTGCATCACATTGAGCATTTAAAAGATCATGCAGGTTAACTTCATTAGTGAAGTCACAATTTTGTAAATGATTAAAACTGATATTTGGGATATTGGGTGATTTTTGACTGTCTTTGATTTTTAAAAAAGTAACAGTTTTGTCTTTAGGTCCATCCATGATTAGTTGTAAAAAACTGTGCTGATCTCTAGCGCCAATTAAAGCAATAGGAGTTAATCCTATGCGTTTAAAGCCTTGTTTTTTACCTAAACTTTCAGCAATGAGTTGAATATACCATTCATTAAAACCTTTAAATGCATCGCCATAGGAAAAAAGCACATTAATATGCGCACTTTTGTGAGTACAGTAATGATAAGCCTTTTGTAAAATTTGATCACATTTTTTTTCAAAAAAATCTACATAGCAAGTTTTTGCACCCTCTAGCAAGGCTTTGGTGTCATAACCGCAAAAAGTCAAAGGAACAATACCAATCGCAGATAAAACACTAAATCTACCCCCTACATTTTTAGGTATGAAAAAGCATTTTATGTTTAACTCATCACCTAACTTATGAAGTTTGGAGTCAAAATCTGTGATAAATACAAAGTTTTCGTGTAAATTTTCCTTTTGCAAGTCAAAATGTGCCATGATAAGCTTAAATAAAGAAATTACTTCTATAGTTGTACCTGATTTACTTGCAATGATAAAAAGCGTAGTTTTAGGATTAAGCATATCTATAGTATGTGTAAAGGTGTGCGAAGAAGTATTGTCTATAATAAAAAGTTTTTTTTCTTCTACATGATCAAATAAAAGTTCTTTTAAAGCTTTAACCCCACAACTTGATCCGCCCATACCTACTAAAACAATGCTATTTATATGGGGTTTGGTTGCGATATATTCTTTGCTTTCTTTAATCAAGTCCAAGCTTGTATCTACTAGATGATAATACCCCACATCGCCACTTTCTAACTCATCATTTATTCTACTAGCATAAGCGGTAATTTTTTTAAAATCTTGACTTTGAAAAAATAAAGTATTATTTAGCATTTTTGCTTTTCTCATAAAAATAATTTGTCGCTTCTACAAAGCCTTCTACGCTCCCACAATCAAATCTTTTGCCTTTGAATTTATAAGCTAAAACCATATTATTAGTTGCTTGTGAAAGCAAGGCATCGGTAATTTGTATTTCACCATTTTTGCCTGCTTTGGTGTTTTCTAAAATACCAAAAATATCGGGTGTTAAGATATATCTTCCTATGATCGCTAAATTACTTGGCGCATCTTTTGGATCAGGTTTTTCTACCATAGAATTTACCATGATTAAATCCTCTTCCACAGCATTTCCAGCGATCACACCATAGTTTGAAACTTGATCAGGTTCAACTTCCATCACAGCCACAACAGAGCAACGATATTTTTCATAAATTTTGACCATTTGGGCTAAAACATTAACTCCGTTTTCATTGACACATAAATCATCAGCTAAAATCACTCCAAAAGCTTCATCTTGCACTAAAGGTTTTGCTTTTAAAACCGCATCTCCTAAGCCTTTCATTTCATTTTGTCTTGTAAAAGTAAAAGTACAACGATCAATAAGCTTTCTAATCTCGCTTAAAAGGTATTCTTTTTTAGTACCTGCGATTTGGTGTTCAAGTTCATAAGAAATATCAAAATAATCCTCCAAAGCTCTTTTTCCACGCCCCGTTACAAAGCCCATGGTTTCCATACCTGCTTCTAAAGCCTCATCTACTCCATAGTGAATCAAGGGTTTAGTTAGTATAGGCAGCATTTCTTTAGGTAGGGTTTTGGTCGCAGGTAAAAATCTAGTACCATAGCCTGCCGCAGGAAAAATACAAGTTTGAAGCATAGTTTATCCTTAAAATTTTATAAGTTGTTTTGATTATAATTTTATTTAAATATTATAGCTAATTTTAAGGAAAAAATGAAAACAATTGATCAGATTTATCAAGCAAAAATAGAAATCAAAAAATCGACTTTTTTATCTTTTTTATGTCCTTTTGAAGATTTTCAAGCATTAATGCAAAGACTAAGAAGCGAACATTTAAAAGCTGTGCATTTTGTATATGCTTATAGGTATTTAAATGAGTTGGGTCAAATTGTAGAAGATAAAAGCGATGATGGGGAGCCAAAGGGAACTTCTGCGATGCCTTGTTTAAATGTTTTAAGAGGGGCTTTGTTGGTCAATTGTGCAGTGATTGTGGTGCGTTATTTTGGTGGGATAAAACTTGGCACAGGCGGACTTGTTAGAGCTTACAGCGATGCGGCAAATGAAGCGATTTTAGAAGCCAATCTTTTAGAGTTTGAAAGCAAAAATATTTTAAATTTGAGTATCCCTTTTTATTTTTATGCACGATTTGAGCATTTTTTAAACAAAAATAATATCTCTTGTAAAAAGACGTTTTTAGAAAATGTCGAACTTAGCGTAAGTGTCAACGCTAAAGAAGAAGAAGAATTTAAAAAATTTGCAAAAGAATTTGAATTTGGTGGACTTGTTTGGAAGTAAGCATTTGCTTACTTCGTTTTATAAAGAATTTAAAAGATCTTTTACCATATCTTTTTGTGGTTCTTGTTTTTCTTCTATGCTATTTTGCACACTAGTTTCGTTTTGACCTCTAAAGCGGTAATTATAGATATTTGACATATTGGAGCTAAAAATTCCCGTGCTAAATTGATCTTGATTCATAGCTTTTGAGAAAAGCTCATCTAGTTTTAAACTTTGTTCGTTTAAATTTTCATTGTTGCTTTGATTTAGCAAGGACATAAAGTCTTCGCCAGTACTTTGTGTGTTTTTATAAGCACTACTTTGGCCATACCCATACTCCTTAACCGATAAATTATCATGGTTAACTTGCATATTTTCTCCTTTCAAAAAATATTACAAGGAAAAAACAAGCAAAAATTATTCCTTAATCACCATGCGTAGGGTAATATTCTGCGTCGATTTCATTGTTTTTTATAAATTCTTCTCTCGCATTTGCACAGCGCTCATCTCTTAATTTTCTATACGCATTTCTACTTTCTAGTTCTTGGGCATTTAAAGGACGGTCTTCTAAGAATGAAATATGAAAATAAGTATCATCTTTTTTGCTAAATTTTTCATAAAATTCTACATAATCAAAATAATCTTTTTCACTTTGAAAATCTATACTTTCTTCGACATAAATTGTTGGTCCAAAACCTCTATGATTTTGAGTAAAATGCCCAAAACCAGCTGCGTATTTTATTTTAAACGAATTCATTCTAAACCTCCTAAAAATTCGTCATAACTTCCTTTAAAATCGATTAGTTTTCCATCTTCTAAAAACCATATGCGATTTGCAAAGGCACTAATTAACTCTCTATCGTGGCTTATGCATATTACACAACCTTTAAAGTTGTATAAAGCCTCTCCTAATGCGATGATACTTTCAAGATCTAAATGGTTATCTGGTTCATCTAAAAGCAAGAAATTTCCGCGTTCTAGCATTAGTTTTGAAAGCATTAAGCGATGTTTTTCACCCCCGCTTAAACTAGAAGCCATTTTTTCTTGATCGCTTCCACTAAATAGCATTCTACCAAGACATTTGCGAATTTCGTCTAAATCTTTGAATTTTTCACTCATCAGCCATTCATAAAGTTTCAAATCTTCATTGATTAAGTTGGTTGTATCTTGTGAGAAATACCCCATTTCTATAGTAGCACCAAGGTGAATATGACCGCTATCAGGTTCTAATTTTGAGGCGATGATTTTAGCTAAAGTACTTTTTCCAACACCATTTGCACCAATTAGGGCGATTTTATCACCTTTTTCTAATTTTAATTCTAAATTCTCAAATAAAGTTTTATCATAAGCTTTGCTAATACCTTTTAATTCTAAAACTTCATTTCCTATTTCTCTATTTGTTCTAAAAACTATACTAGGATCACGCCTACTTGAAGTTTTAATCTCTTCAAGCTCAAGTTTTTCTAAAGCTTTAGCTCTACTTGTAGCTTGTTTGGCTTTTGAAGCATTAGCACTAAAACGGCGTATGAAATTTTCTAATTCTTCTCTTTCTTTTAAGGTTTTATCGCGTTTGAGTTCAGCTTGTTTAGCAAGCAAGGTTGAAGCCATATACCAATCATCATAATTTCCAGCAAAATCGCGTATTTGTTTAAAATCCACATCTAAAATTCTTGTACAAACTTTATTTAGAAAATGTCTATCATGGCTAATTACTACTAAAGTTCCCTCATGTCTTAAAAGTTCATTTTCAAGCCAAGAAATAGCTTCTAAGTCAAGGTTGTTTGTAGGTTCATCTAAAAATAATACATCAGCACCTAAAAATAATACTTGAGCTAATAAAACTTTAAATTTATCCGCACTTTGTAAAGTACTCATGAGAGCATTAAAATCTTTAATATTTAAAGAGCTAAGAATTTTTTCACATCTAAGTTCGCAATCATAGTTTGGATCTTCTTCTGCTGTTATGATTTCAAGCTCGCTTAATCTATCATTGATTTCATCGGTAAATTCTTCACTCATATAAAGTTTTTCTTTTTCTTTTAGTGCATCATATAATCTTTTATTTGCACACATTACCGCATCTTTGATAGTGTAGTTTTCAAAAGCAAATTGATCTTGTCCTAACACTGCGATTTTTAAATTTGGATCTATGCAAATTTCACCGCTACTTGATTCTATTTCACCTGAGAGAATTTTTAAAAAGGTTGATTTTCCTGCACCATTTGCGCCTATAAGGCCATATCTTTCACCACGGTTTAATTTTAAATTTACATCTTCAAATAAAAGCTGATTTGCAAAACGCATAGTGAGATTTTTTACTTCTACCATAATTTTCCTTAGAATTTTTACTTATAAAAAATTTTAAGAAATTGTAACAAAAAAAGACTTGAAATTAATTGAGTATAAATTTTGCTTGGCAATAAAAATAAAATTTCATTGCCAAAATAAACTAATAATCCAAAAGTTCTACAAAAACTTGTTTTTTATCATTACTATCTTGAGTTATAAAACTACTAAAAGAAGTATAACTCACTTCATTAGCATAATCTTTTAAGTCAAATATAGGTTTTAAATGAGCTCTTAAAATTCCAATGGTATCGGTAGATAATATAGCCTCTAAATCCCTTATATCCATGCTATTTAAGCTTATTTTTAAGGCCTTTAAAGACTGCTCACTTAGTCCATACTCAATATAAACACACGCATCATCATCTAAAATACTTTTTAATGTAAGCTGAACAACTTCATCATCGCATTTTTGCTTATTATTAAAACATCCTGTAAATAACAAAACCATTATGAAACTTAATAAAATATTTTTCATTGCTTATTCTGTTATTATTTTAATAAACTTGATAATTTCACTATTATTAGCCCCGCCTTGACTTAAAAGATTTTTTAATAAATCTAAGCTAAGCTGTGGCGGAAATATAAGATAAGAATTTTAGGAAAATCATTTGATTTTAAACCTATGCAAAATTTTTCATCTTTATTTGTATATGTTTTTCTAGCGACAATTTTAAAAGTATTTTTCTCATAAATCAAAGTAGGTTCTGTTTCAAAAGGTGTGTGTTTTTCATTCATTTCATCTCCTTAAATAAATGTAAAAATTGAGAATATTTTCTTCCCTAATATAATATTAAGATTTTATATCGTCTATAATTAAGTTAATTTTTTCAAGATTTTGATTTTTAAGTAATACGCCAACTATAAACAAATCTATAAACCAAACACCAAAATTACAATAATTGATTATATTTGAAATAGCCATCTAAAATGAATCATATGAGGAATCAGCAATAAAGCCAATTATCATAGCAAGTAAAGTTAAGACTAATCTAAAAATTCCCCATCCAATTTGACCTATATAAAATCTTGCAACACCAAAACCACCTAATAAAAAATTATAAACCCAAAAGACTAGAGTTGGGTTTTTGAGCTTGGTATATTGAAGTCTTGTATATACTTTATCCAACTTATCAGAACTTAAAGTTTCAAGTTTCTTTTTTAAATCTTCATTTGACATAATAGGATCAGAATATTTATATCCTCGACTTATTCTTTTCCTAAAAGACCCGTATTCTTTTGGCAATTTATTTTTTATTGATAAAAATAAACTCGTAGCATCTATTTTTTCACTCCTTAACTTAATATTACTTGAATTATTCCACAATTTAACTTAATTAATATTTAAATAATCAATATTTTTTAAAAAAAACATAGAATATTTAAATTGTTTTTAATAAAGAATTTTTAATGTAAAATCAGCTCATAAGTATTGAAAATTTAGGGTAGCTTATGGCAAAAAAGAGTAAACGCGATATGGCATATGAATTAGATATTGATGTTAGCACTTTGTATAATTGGAGAAAATATAAACCTAATTTATATCGCATCGTTATGCTTGGTTTTAAATTTGATGAACTTTTGGAAAAAAATAAAAAAAATTATGAAGAGCTACTTGAGATAAATCAAACCATACAAGATGAAATTGCAAAATTTAAATAGAAACAATTTTTAATATATTTATTAGCTTTTTAGTTTCATTAAGTTTTATTTTAAAAGTTTTTTTGCTTTCGTGTTATCATTTGTTGCTTTGAAATTTAATGCTATCCAAGATAAATTACATTATTTTTATACTAAGCATGTTTCAGGTATGTTTATTTTTATTTTAATTTTACTTATAACATGCGTTAAAAAATAATTCAAAATTGTTGTATAATTTTTAAAATTATTTTTTAAGTTAAGGTTATTTGATTGAGTTTAGTTTTATTATCTTTTTTACCTTCTTTTAGTTTTGTTTTGGAGTTTTTAGCTTTATTTTTAGCTTATTTTTTTAAGCAAAATAAGATTTTTTTCTTGCTTTTGTTGATTTTATGTGCTAGGGCTTTATCTTTAGTGGCAAGTGAATATCAAGCGCATTTGTTTATCTCGGTGTTTTTACCTTTTTCTTTTGTGCTTTTTGTGTTTTTACAAGATAGCAAGCTCGTATTTGAAAGAATTAACCTTATTAAATTTGCTTATTTGGCTTTTATGGGGTTAGTAGCATTGATACTTAGCACAAGCACCAACTTTAACGCAAGCATTACAAGTGAAATTTTTGGCTTATCAACGCATTTTTTTACCCCTATTAGCGAGTTGAGTTATTGTGTGTTTTGGGTAGGATTTATATTTTTATTATTTTCATATTTTCAAAATAATGATTTTCATTTTTTACTAGCTTATATGGGTTTAAGCGTGCAGTTTTTATTTTATAATAATATTGACCTAGGTTATTATGAATTTGCCTCTTTGGTGTTGATAGGGTTTTTGGCGTATAAAGCTTATAAAATAGCTTTTTTTGATACTTTAACTAATTTGCCAAACTTAAAAGCTTTAAGAAGATATGCACAAGGACTTGAAAATTTTCATTTAGCATTGGTGGAAGTTAAAAACATCAATGAAATTTACCACCAAAATGGTTTGAAAATGGGGGAATTTGTGTTGTATAACTTTGGAAGAATTTTAAAAAAAGCTTTACATGCTAGAATTTTTAAAGATGATAAGGATTGTTTTATCATTGTTTTTGAAAATGAAAATATAGCTTTTGTGCAAAGTAAACTTCAAATGCTTGAAAATTTCATACAAAAATACACTTTTGAACTGAAAGAGCAAAAAGCAAAGTTAGACATTAAACTCTGTTTATCAAGTAAAAATGAAAATTTAGAAGAGAGTTTAAGACAGGTAAAATTAGAACTTAGAAAACAAAAGGATTAAGATGTTGGATTTGATTTTTAGAGAGTATGATATAAGAGGACTTTACCCGAGTGAACTTAATGAAAAAAGTGTAAAAGCTATAGGTCATGCTTTGGGATTGGAAATGAGAGCAAGAGGTTGTGAGAAAGTTAGCGTAGGTTATGATGCAAGATATAGTGCTAATGAACTTTTTAACTATTTAATCAGTGGTTTAAATAAAGCTAATATGCAAGTGTTTAATATAGGCTTAGCACCAACTCCTATGGGATATTTTAGCTTGTTTTTCGATGAGATTTTTGACGCAAATATCATGATAACAGGCTCACATAATCCAAAGGAGTATAATGGGTTTAAAATCACAATCAACAAAGAAAGTTTTTTTGGTGCTGACTTAAAGAAGCTTTCTTTAAAAGTGCAAGAGTATTTAGAGCTTGAAATAAATGATGACTTAAGATATGAAAACTATGATATTAAAAGTTTATATATAGATTTTTTAGTGAAGCATTTTTCACATCTTAAAGATTATAAAGAAAAAATCATCATTGATTGTGCAAATGGGGCTACTGGAGTGATTATAAAACCTTTGGTAGAAAAATTAAACCTTAATGCACAAATTTTATTTGAAAATCCTGATGGAACCTTTCCAAATCATGCACCTGATCCAACAGAGCTTGAAAATTTACATGCATTGCAAGTTGCGTTAAATGAAGATGAAAACGCAAAAATGGGTTTTGCTTTTGATGGAGATGGAGACCGTTTGGTGGTGGCAAGTAAAGACTATGTATTTAAAGGCGATGAGCTTTGTTATTTGTTTGCTAAAAATATTGAAAATCCTAGAGTTTTAGGTGAGGTAAAATGTTCTAAAAATCTTTTTGATGAGGTGGCGAAATTTGGTTTTATTATGATGGGTAAAACCGGACATTCGAATATTAAAAAAATGATGAAAGAGCAAAATATCGACATTGCAGCAGAGCTTAGTGGCCATATTTTCTTTAAAGATAGATATTTTGGTTATGATGATGGAATTTACGCATTTTTAAGAACTTTAGAGCTTTTGGCGAATGAGTATGATCTAGAAAAACTCATTAAAAAGCTACCAAAACTGTATGCAAGTGAAGAGATCAGGCTTAAAGTAAGCGAAGAAAACAAATTTCAAATTATAGAAAAATTTAAAGAAAAAGTAAAAGCTAATGCTTTTGAAAATGTGCTTGATTGTAATGAAATTGACGGAGTTAGAATCACCTTTAAAGAAGGCTGGGCGCTTTTGCGTGCTTCTAATACTAGCCCGTATCTTATCATGCGTGCTGAAGCTACAAGTGTTGAATTTAAAGACTTTTTAGAAGCAAGAGTAAAAGAACTTTTTGAAACTATCACAAAAGAGCTTGTATAAGCTCTTTTGTGTCAATGTTTTTTATATATAAATATGCTCTTAAGAGTTTAGGAATTTTTGCTTTTCTATAAATTTCTTTCAAGTCTTTTGGTATTTTTTCACAACTTACAAAAGGAAAAATCAAAACTTTTTCTTGCATATAAACAATGCCTATTTTATGTGAAATTACCCCATCACCTTTTAATGCTTCTTGCCTTTGTTTAGCACTTAAAAGCACTCCGAGTTTCTTAAAGCATTTTGCGATTAAGCTTTCATCTTTATGGGTAATGTAGATATTTTTAAATTCGTAAATATCTTCTTCTTTTAAATCTTTTTCAAGGTAGGTAAAACTTTTTTTGACCCCATTTGGATAAAGCTTTAAAAACTCATTTGCAAAATTTTTGCGTATAAAATTTCTAAAATATCTTTCATCATCATTACTCTCATCATGAAAATAGCTGATATTACTTTCTTTTAGATAGTTTGAAATTTCTTCTTTTGGGGTTTGAAGCAAGGGTCTTATAATGGTAAAATGTTTTCTTTTTTCAATATCTTTAAAACCAAGTAATTCTCTAAACCCTGCGCCTTTGGAAAATTGCATTAAGAACCATTCTAGTTTATCATTTAAATGATGAGCTAGTAAAAGATTGTCATAGCAATGGCTTTGACAAAGTTCTTCAAAAAACTCATAACGCAAAGCTCTTGCATGTGCTTCGAAATTTTTAGTTATTTTGGGTGCGGTTTTGATATAAATTTTTTTATGAAAACGCTTGGCTAGTTCCTTAGCACTTTGCTCTTCTTTATCACTATTTTTACGAGTTTTATAGTTTATAAAAGCAAGATCAAAATCTATGTTTTTTTCTAAAAGCATGAAAAACAAAGCACTAGAATCACTCCCGTGAGAAAATGCTAAAAGATTTTTCCCCTGCTTTAAATGATTTAAGTATTTGTTATCAATCATCAAGCTTTCTTAAGGCTTTTGCAATGAGTTTTTTGTCTAAGCTCTGCGTGATTTCACACTCATAAAGCTCGCCCATTTCTAAATTTCCACAATCACTTTCATTAATGAGAATTTCTCCATCTATATTTCTATCCCAACGCAAGTCTTTTGCACCGATGAAAAATTCTCCTTCAGAGCTTTGACCTTCACAAAATGCTAAAGTTTTTTTGCCAACTTGTTGGTTGAAGCTTTTTTCTATGCACTCATCAACGATTTTTTCTATAGTTTTTAACCTTGCATTGATGATTTTATTTGGAATTTGCTCCATGTCAAAAGCTGCAGTATCTTCTTCTTTAGAATATGCAAAAACACTAATTCTATCAAAACCAAATTCTTTGATAAAGGTGCATAATTCTTCAAAGTCCTCATCGCTTTCTCCGGGGTGACCCACGATAAAACCTGTACGCAAAAAAGAATTTGGTGCTTGCTTCATTAAATTTAAAAGTTCGATTAATTTAGCTTTATTGGCTCCACGCTTCATGATTTTAAGCATATTGTCGCTAATGTGTTGCAAAGGCATGTCAAAATAATTTACAAAAACTTTTGATTGGATGATCTTTTCTATCACTTCTTTGCTAATACTTGTTGGATATAGGTATAAAATTCTAGCAGATTTTACACCTTGGATATTTTCTACGGCTTCAATGAGTTTTAAAAGTCCATCTTTTTGACCTTGATCAAACAAATATGAACTTGTATCTTGAGCGATAAAAGAAAAGTCTTTATAGCCTTTTTTAACAAGTTCTTTTACTTCATTTATAATGCTTTCTAAGCTTCTTGACTTGAGTTTTCCTTTAAAGCTTGGTATAGCACAAAATGAACATTTTTGATTACAGCCTTCAGCTATTTTGATAAAGGCGTGATAGTTAGAGCCTGTGATCACGCGATTAGTATTTTTATCTTGTAAGTAAGTAGAATTAGAAAAAAGATTAGTTTTTTTAAGTATCATCTCATCAATTTTTTCATAATCTCCCACACCGGTAAAAAGATCAACTTCAGGAAGTTCTTTCATCAATTCTTCGCGGTAGCGTTGCATTAAGCAGCCTGTTACAACTAGCAATGAGTCTTTTTTTCTTTGCTCGTGTAGGTCTAAAATCGCATTTATACTTTCTTTTTTTGCACTATCGATAAAGCCACAAGTGTTAACAATCAAAACATCGGCTATACTTGGCTCATCACAAATTTCATAATCACTCAATCTTCCAAGCATGATTTCACTATCAACTAAATTTTTATTACAACCTAAAGACATTAAAAAAAGTTTTGGCATATTTCTCACTTTAAATATTTTATAATTTGCTTTAAGAAATTATATCCTTATTTTTTTAAATCTCTCGCTAATTTCTAGTTTTTGAACAATTTCTACTTTAGTTGGTATTTTATAACTAGCTAATTTATCTTTACAAAATATTCTTATATTTTTTTTAGCTTCTAGTGCAGTAAAGATTTCATTTTCTTCTAATATAATTTTTGCGCAAACACTTTGACCTGTTAGAGGGTTATTTTGTCCATAAACTAAACAATCTTGTATAAAAGGCAGTTGTATTAACACACTTTCTACCTCTTGAGGTAAAACTTTTTCCCCGCCAACATTGATGATTTCTTTGTTTCTTCCGATAATTTTAATATATTCTTCACCATTTTCATTGATGACTTCAACTAAATCACCAGTAGCAAAATACCCATCATCTGTAAAAACAGAATTATCTGCATTTAGATAGCCCAAACTTTGCATACTGCTTTTTAAAAAAAGTTCGTTATTAATAATTTTATATGCTATATTTTCTAACTTAATATAGTTTCCAAAACTTTTTGTCTGAGCAATACCCACCTCACTTGTACCAAAGGTTTGGTGGAATTTAACTTTTGGAAAAGTTTGTTTTAATTTCGCTAGCAAAGTTTCTGACATCCTTTCTGTGCCATAGCTAATAACCTTTAAAGAATTTAAGTTGTATTTTTCAACCACATTTGCTACCAACATTAAACTAAGCAAAGAAGGTGAAGCAGGCAAAAGTGAAATTTGATATTTTTCTATGGCTTGGGCTAGAGCTTCGATATTTTTTCTTTCCTTTATAGCAATTGCACAAGCATTCATACTAAGGCAGTTAAATAAAGTATTCAAACCACCTATATGATCAAACATTAAAAACAATAATATATTAAGTTTTTTTGTTTTTTTATTGAGATAAACATTTAAAATTTTATCAAGATCATGTATCATAGCCTTAGGTTTACCAGTGCTACCACTAGAAAATAAAATTAATCCAGGTTTATTAGTATCTATGAGTTTTTGGATTAATTCATGATTATTGTGATGTTCTTTCTGTAACTCATATTGGCTGTTTTTAAATAAAATATCACAATTAATTTCAGCAAGTTTATTGTCAATCTCACTTTCATTGATAAATGGAACGATTATTTTATTTAGCTCAATACACGCTAAAAATAGACTAATGCTTTCAAAATCATAATCACCCACAATACCTACAATATCTATGTTTTTAAGATCTGCTAACATGCTGATTTTATTAATTACATTATTGTATAAATCATTGTAGGTGTATTTTTGTGCTTCATAAATTAAAGCATATTGTTCTTGATTAGTGTTGAAAATTTTATTCAAAAAAGCATTTTTAAATTCAGCCATTTACCCCACCTAAATACACAATTTGACCTGTTATAAAATCACTTTTTTCATGAATAAAAAAATCAACCACATTGGCAACATCTTGAAAATTACCAAATCGTTTTATAGCTTGCTTATTAAGCAAATCTTGTATTTTATCTTTTGGGACATTTTTAATTAAATCAGTTGGTACAGGAGTAGGCCCTATAGCATTGCAAGTAATGCCAAATGAACCTAATTCTTTAGCACAAACTTGAGTTAAATTACAAATCGCTGCTTTTGAAGCAGCATATATAGCTTCTCCTTCCAACCTTAAAGCAACTGCAACAGTAGAAAAATTCACAATCCTATAAGGCATAGCAACTTGCTCTTTTTTATAAGTTTGACTCATGATCTTTGAAACTTCTCTTATAAACAAAAAACTACCATAGACATTAGTTTTAAAAATATTATCTAAACTTTTAAACGGGGTTGTTAGGGTGTGATTCATTGAGGCAATACCCGCATTATTAATTAAAATATCGATTTTCCCAAATTCTTTTTTTATGCTTTTTGCCATAGAAACTACAGCTTTTTCATCACAAACATCTAATTCAAAATGTCTGTAATTTTTATGATCTATGCTTGCTTTGCCTCTTGAACAACCACAAACTATATGATTTTGTTTTAAGTAATATTCACTTAATTCTTTACCTATGCCTTTTCTAGTTCCTGTGATAATGATGATTTTTTGCATTATTCTTGCTCTTGGAGTTTTTTTACTATATACTCAGTTAGGCTTTCTACATCTTTAAATGGAGAGTTTCTAGCACTCATCATTTTTTCATCTGCTAGAATAACCTCTTTATCAAATTCTTCACTTAGAAGTTCTTCTAGATCAGCAACCAAGCTAACTAGGGCTAGAGAGTCTAGACAACCTCCAAAGCCATTATATAGTTTTGTATTTTCATTTGCCGTTTTTAATTCTTCTACTTCATATTCATCTGCTGTTGATTGGAGTGTTTGTATGATACGTTCTTGTATTTTATTTTTCATTAATGTTATACCTTGCCTAGTAATTTTTATTTTTATTATAGCAAAAATATAATAAAATATTCATTAAAAATTTAGTTGGAGCATTTATGTTGAAAAAAAAGTACAAAATTTTAATAATGGGGGCGAGCAATTCTATTCTACCTGGAGGGCTTAGAGCTGGGCTATCTCAGGAAAATATTGATTTTGATAATTTATCTATCGGTGGTTCGATCGCTTCTAGTAAAATTTACACAATATTGAAATACAAACAACGTATAAAAGAAGCGGACTTAGTGGTTTTGGAATGTAATTTAGCGGATGTTGATAGGGTTATATTTGATGATATTAGTTTTGAAGAGTGTATTAGAAATACTTGTTGGTTATATGAAGAATTGTATAAAATTAACAAAAGAATTTTAAATTTATTACTAGTAAATACTCGTAAAAATGAAATTGAAAAATATATAAGAAATATTCACAAGCTATTGTGTAATAAATATGGTTTTAATAGTATTGATATACACAACTATTACGAAAAACATGAAATTTTAAATTTCTTTTCATCGCATCCAGATCCGGTTCATCAAATTCATACTATTATGTATAATCTTGGAAAAAATATTGTAGATAATATTCTGTATTTTAAATATTCTAAAGATAATATAAAAACAGATAATCCTAATTTTATATATTTGACCCCTGAAAAACTTGAGCAATTTGGAAATAATTTAAAGCACACATTAAGAAAACATGTATTGTTTCAAGAATGCGATGTATATAGAATAGATAAAGATGTTAAGATAAAATTCCCAAATAAATATGAAAATTATATTTTAATAGGTATGCACACATATAATGAGGAGTTTAAGATAAGAAATTGGACAAAGAAAAGACAAAGCTATGGAAATGTTGTTATTTCTAATGCTAAATATCGTGTTGTAAAGGCAGCAGCATGTTTTAATACGTTTTTGGATATAAAAAAACATTTTGTGATTGATAGGGATACTTACATTAAATTTAGTATGGATGAGTCTGCAACTGAAAATTCGTTTATGGTTGTATTTTCTGAGAATAAAAAAAGTACACTAAACTACGTGGACATCTCAGCCTTTCTTCTAGCTGATCAAAATGGAAAATTTGATTTTAGTGAAGAAATTGAACTTATACAAAATGAGAATATTGAGGTTGATAGTGAATATGATTTTACTCATTTAGTTCCCCCAGTAGAAGACTATAAAACTGCTATAGAAGAATATAATATTAGAATGGATCCAATTAAATTACAGCCTTTGCAAAATCAAATAAGTATACTAAATTCTACAATTTCTTCATTAGAACAAAACAAGATTCAATTATCTCAAGAAAAAGATAAAATTCAGCAAGATAATATTGTCTTAAAACAAACTTTAAATTCCCTACCCATAAAAAAACAACAACTTGAAATTTCTAATTTAGAACAAGATTTAATCAATAAAAAACTACAAACAAAACAATTATCAAAAAAACTCGGTGTTAAAATGAATGATTTTATGCCTAAAATAACTATGATTAGCCCAAGCTCAGCCAAAGCAAGAATTCAAAACCAACTTTCTTATAAACTAGGTCAAGCTATGATAGTTAATTCTAAATCTATACTAGGTTATATAAGAATGCCTTTTGTGCTATCATATATATATGATAGATATAAACAAGAACAAAAAATCTATCAAGAAAAAATAAAAAAAGATCCCTCATTAGCATTACCCCCATTAGAAAGCTATCCTGATTATAAAGAAGCTTTAAAAGAAAAAGAATGTTTAACTTATAAACTAGGAGAGGCTCTTATACAAGCTAATAAAACTTGGTATGGGGGGGGGGTATATCAAATTGCTATTTGAGATTAGGAAGTTGAAAAAGAAATTTAAGCAAAACTAATAATTTCTTTCTAATTTTTGCTAAAATTATAAGATTAAATTATATCAAAATTAGAAAGAAAATTTTTATGGATAATTACGAATACAGTGAACTTTTAAAAAAATTAAAAAACAAAGTTGGAAATATTGCTTCTATTATTAAGCCTGAAGAGATAAAAGCAAGGTTAAAAGAAATAGAAAATTTAGAAAACTCCTCTTCTTTTTGGAGTGATGTAAAGCAAGCAGGAGTTATAGGTAAAGAAAAAACTAAAATTTCAAATTTATTAAAAAACTACGAAAACGCTTTTAATGCTTTAAATGATGCTAGCGAGCTTTTTGATCTTGCTAATAGTGAAAATGACTTAGATACCATAGAAGCTTTATTTGAAGATGCAAATAAACTAGAAGATCTCATTGTAAATCTTGAAATTTCTATGCTTTTAAGTGGAGAAAATGATGGTAAAAATGCCATAGTTTCTATTCATCCTGGAGCAGGTGGGACTGAGAGTAATGACTGGGCTAGCATGCTTTATAGAATGTATTTGAGATTTTGCGAAAGAGAGGGTTTTAAAGTAGAAACACTTGACTTTCAAGAAGGTGAAGAAGCAGGGCTTAAAGATGTAAGCTTTTTAGTAAAAGGCGAAAATGCCTATGGTTATTTAAAAGCTGAAAATGGCATTCATCGTTTGGTAAGAACTTCTCCATTTGATAGTGCAGGGCGTCGCCATACGAGTTTTTCTAGTGTGATGGTTTCACCTGAACTTGATGATGATATAGAAATAGAAATTGAAGAAAAAGATATAAGGATTGATTATTATAGAGCAAGCGGGGCAGGTGGACAGCATGTTAATAAAACTGAATCAGCGGTGCGTATAACTCATATGCCAAGTGGTATAGTAGTGCAGTGCCAAAACGATAGAAGCCAACACAAAAACAAAGCCACAGCCTTTAAAATGCTAAAATCACGCCTTTATGAGCTTGAGCTTATGAAACAACAAGACGAGGCTAATTCAAGCGAAAAAAGTGAGATAGGTTGGGGTCATCAAATCCGCTCTTATGTGCTTTTTCCTTATCAGCAGGTTAAAGATACACGTTCTAATGAAGCATTTTCACAGGTTGATAATATCTTAGATGGAGATATTAAAAAGATTATAGAAGGTGTTTTGATAGCACAAAAAGCACAAGATTAATACTACAAAAGGATATTAAATGGAAAAAATTCTAGTCTGCGTGGATGTTTTAGAGCCTTGTAGGGAAAGTTTGTATTATGGGGTGTATTTAGCTAAAAAGTTAGATTTACCTTTAATGTTTTTATATACCATAGAACCAAATTTTACTAATGCGGAATTAGCTTGTAGTTTTGGCATAGGTGCTAGTGGGTGCGTGATTGAAGATTTGGTAGAAGAGCAAAGCCAAAAGAATGAAAATCTTTGCAAAAAAGGGCAAAGAATTTTAGAAGAATTTTGTGCTTATGCAAAAGAACAAGGTGTAAAAGAATGCTTTAGTGTGCAAAGAGATGGAGACTTAGAAGAAGTTTTAAAAGAATACAATGATCAAATAAGGCTAGCTATAGCAGGTTTAAAAGGCGGAGGTAAGAAAAATAAAATAGGTATTCATACAGAAGAATTAGTAAGAGCTTTAAATGTGCCTATTTTGCTTGTAAATTCTGCTTTTAAAGAGATTAAAAGCGTGATGATGGCTTATGATGGGAGTAATTTGGCTAAAAAGGCCATAGAGCAAGCCATTAAAAGACCTATTTTTAAAGAAGCAAAGCGTTATGTAGTAAATGTTTCTAAAGATGAAAAAGCTTCTTGTGAGTTATTAGCTCAAGTAAGTCAAATTTTTAAAGAAGCAAATTTAAATGTGCAAACTCAGCATTTAAATGGAGAGATTACTCAGGCTTTGTTTGATTTTGGTGAGCAAAATGATATAGATTTGTTGATTATGGGGGCTTATTCACATCACTGGTTAAAAAGTATTTTATTTGGTAGTTTGACAAATGATATTTTAACTAAGGCTAAAAAACCTTTATTACTGATTCGCTAATGTTGCACCATAGACTTTTAATTTATCACAAAAGCACCAAATGATTTCTTTTTATTTGGACTTTGCTTGCTATGGTGTCTTTATTTTGTAGTTTTTATTTGATAAATTTACTATTTATGTAACAAGTAAAATTACTTCTGAAATTTTATTTTTAACTTTAAATATTATTCTTATTATGTGGCTATAGCATTGATGGTTTTTTTGCTTATTAGTATTTAGTAGTAAGATTAATATTAAAAAAAATTTTTATTATTTTATATGTTTATGTTTTGATATGGTTTGTGTATGCGAATTTGTATTATTTTTCTTGTGATGTAGATAATTACAATAGAATGTTAATTGCTACTCAAAAAATAAAAGTCAAGACATTATAAATTTACAAGAAAAAGTTATAGAGGTGCAATTTCAAACCCCTATAAGAGGAATTCATAATTTTTGGTCTTTGGACGATGAGTTAAAACCTCAAATTCAAAATAGAATAAAAGGTTTGGTTGATTGTTATTATTTTAGCGGAGTTACTATGCTTACCATAGGATTTGGCGATGTAACGCCTGTTAGTTTTTATTAAGATTATTTAGTGTATTTCAAGGGTTTTTTAGGGCAAATTATAGTAGTTATAGCTATGGGAATTTGGATTAATAAAATAACAAAATAAAATTATTGTATTTTAGTTTATTAGTTTTATATTTATAGGGCTAATTTGTTAATTAAATTTGAGGTGTGATATGAAAAAATATAATGTTGTTTTGCTTGGTGAAAGTCATTTTTGTTTCAAAGATGGTATAGCGCAAGGATTGTTAAATAAAAATATTGAAGTTTTAAATTTATCATTAGGTGGAACACCAGCTATGCAAAATTTATATGAGTTAGTAAGAAATAAAAAATCATTAAAAAATGCTGATTTAATTATTACTGGATCAAATACTCATGATATTGCACAATACAATACATTAGAACTTTTTACCAAATCGTATCAAGTTATTAATTGGTTTTATAAAGAATTATTCTTTTTAAAAAAGAAAATAGTGTGTTATATTTCTCCTACACCTCAGAAATGGCTTAACAAAGATTGTGTTAAACTAGTAAATAATCTACATAAAAAACTTGCAGTTAAATATGGCTTTAATATTATTGATATTAATCAAATTCATTTAAACAATTTTTATGGTTTGATTCAAAGAGATGAGGCTCATGATTTTGATTTTATTATGAGAGAATTGGGTAAAAATATTGCAAATAATATTCATAACTTTCTTTATCCTAAAAGAGCGGATATGAAAAATGACAATCCAAAATTTTATTTTTACTCCGTAGATAGTATGATAGATGTTGATAATAATATGTTTAAAATAAAAAGCAGTTGGTTATGTTCTGAGAGAGTTTATGAATTAAATAATATAATAAAATTTGATTATAGTGCTGTTGGATTAAATATTCTAGGTTTTCATTTTTGGAATGATAAAGGAGAAAAGAAAATAATTATACAAGATTTTATAAATCATAAAATATATGAAAGAATTTTTAACCATAGCTTTTCTTATTTTTTTGATATGTATGATAGAAAATTTTTAGTGACTAGTAACACAGAAGTTAAGTTAGAATCTAACAAGTTTTTTAATCTTATAGGGTTTCTTTTAGCTTCTCCTGAAGGTAATTATCATACAGAAGAAATTGATTTTGAAGCCCTAGCCAATGAAAACATAGAAATCCCAAAAGAATATGATTTCAATCATTTAATACCTCCAATAGAGTGGTATAAAGAAATAATAGATGAGTATTGTTCTATAATGGATCCAAGAAAACTAGCTCCTTTGCAAACTCAAATCACAAATTTAACTAACGAAAAGCAAAGTCTAATCAATGAAAAAACAAATTTACAAAATCAATTAAGTCAATTTCAAAATACTATAAATTCCCTACCCATAAAAAAACAACAACTTGAAATTTCTAATTTAGAACAAGATTTAATCAATAAAAAACTACAAACAAAACAATTATCAAAAAAACTCGGTGTTAAAATGAATGATTTTATGCCTAAAATAACTATGATTAGCCCAAGCTCAGCCAAAGCAAGAATTCAAAACCAACTTTCTTATAAACTAGGTCAAGCTATGATAGTTAATTCTAAATCTATACTAGGTTATATAAGAATGCCTTTTGTGCTATCATATATATATGATAGATATAAACAAGAACAAAAAATCTATCAAGAAAAAATAAAAAAAGATCCCTCATTAGCATTACCCCCATTAGAAAGCTATCCTGATTATAAAGAAGCTTTAAAAGAAAAAGAATGTTTAACTTATAAACTAGGAGAGGCTCTTATACAAGCTAATAAAACTTGGTATGGGGGGGGGTATATCAAATTGCTATTTGAGATTAGGAAGTTGAAAAAAATGGTTTAAGAATAGATAATTTCCTAGAAAAAACTAGGAGATCACATAAGAAATTTTACAAGAATAATATTTGAAAATATAAGCCATATAAAAAGCATAAATGCCATTAAAAATGGTTTAAAACCCGCATTTTTTAAAACATTTTTATGGATATTCACTCCTAAAGCTACTATAGCCATGGAAAGTAAAAGGGTGTCTAAGGTTTGTATGCTTGGCTTGATATAGTCTAATGCAAAATTAGTGTTGAGTATTTCAAGCGAGCTAATTCCACATGCTACTAAAAACCATAAGGCAAAATAAGGAATATTTGACCTAATTGAAATTTTATTGTCGTTTTTGCTCAAAAATTTTACAGAAAAAAGAGTTAAAAAAAGTAAAAACGGCACCAGCATTAAAACACGCATCATTTTTTCTATCACTGTGCCATTGCCTGCTTGTATTGCCTCACCTGCTGCAACTGCATGAGCGACTTCATGTAAACTTGCTCCCATAAAATAACCCATTTGTTTTAGACTAAAAAAATCAAACCAGTCCAAATTCCAAGCCAAAGGGTATAAAAACATTCCTAGTGTTCCAAAAACCACCACAGTACAAATTGCCACACCAACTTTAGCAGGCCCACCCTTAACTACGCTTTCGCTCGCCATTATAGCTGCTGCCCCGCAAATACTAGATCCACTACTAATGAGTATGCTTTCTTTGAGATCAAGTCCGAGTAGTTTTCCTAGAAAAAGTCCTATAAAAAAAGTAGAAAATACTACTAAAAATGCAAGTAAAATGCCATTTATCCCAACTATTTCTAGATCATAGAAAGTAATTCTAAAACCATAAAGTATGATCCCAAGTCTTAAAATTTCTTTAGTAGCAATTTGAATAACACCTGATTTTTTAAGCAAATTAGCATTTTGATGTGCTAAGTTGCCTATTAAAGCCCCTAAACATACAGCTATAATCAAAGCCGAAATTCCAAGATTTTTAAAAACACTAAGTTCAGAAATAGCATAAGAACAAAAAGCTAAAGTAAAAAGTAGCAAAAATGCTTCAAATTTTCTATTTTTATATATATTTTTATGCATTGGTTTCCTTTTTTTTGTGATCGTTTATGCAATTTTATTGTCTTTTTAATGATAAGTAAAATTAATTTTATTTGATATAATGATATAAATAATTTATCAAAAAGAGCGCAAATGACTTTAAAGCAGATAAGGTATTTTCAAGCCTTGTGTCATAATTTAAATTTAAGATCATGTGCCAAAGAATTAAACATAACTCAATCAGCATTGTCTTTAGCGATTTCAGAACTTGAGAAAAGCTTAAATACTCTTTTGTTTGATAGAAATGCTAAATTTTTTAGTTTAAATGAAAAAGGTAGATTGTTTTTAAAGCAAGTAGAACCTTTGATGTTAGAGTTAGAACGCATAGAAAAATCCATGCAAAATGATCAAAGTTATGAGTTAAATTTAAAGGTTAGTCAAAATGTTGGCACGTATTTACTCGGTAGTTTTTTAGACCAAAAAACCGAAAATATTAAGCTTATTTTATCTTTGGACAATACCAAAAACATTATCAAAGCAGTTTTAGATAAAGAGGTGGATATAGGTTTGATTGAGGGAATTTGCAAAGATAAAGACATAAAAAAGATTAAAATTTGTGATGATGAGCTTATTGTTGTGAGTAATAAAGATCTAAAAAAAGCTTTTTTCATAGATGAGCTTAGTTCTTTTAAATGGCTAACACGTGAGCATGGTTCGGGTGCAAAAGAAGTTTTTATGAGTGCTTTGCCAAAAGATGTAAGATTAAATATCGCTTATGAGCTTAATTCTACGGCTATGATTAAAGAACTTGTAAAGCATGGCGATTTTTTGGCGGTTTTACCGCAATTTAGTGTCAAAGAAGAGCTTGAAAATAAAAAGTTATTTCAAGTGAGATTGAAAAATTTTAAAATTTCAAGAGAACTTTGTTTGATTTATCACAAAAGCAAAAAGCCTAATGAAAATTTTAGTAAATTATGCGAGTTTTTAAAGTTTTGCATCCAAAAAGATCTAGTTTAAATCTTGAATGCATTGCTTAAAAACTTCACCTCTTTCTTCATAAGATTTAAACTGATCCAAACTTGCGCAAGCAGGACTTAGCAGGGCTACTTCATCGTGAGTTAGACTCAGGTGGATTTTTTTCACAGCTTGAGCTAAAATCTCACAAGAATGCGCTTTTAGGTTAGCATTTGTTGCATAATCAAGTATTTTTTGGGTACTTTTTCCTATGGCGTAAAGTTCTATATCTAGACTTTTCATAAAAACAAATAAAGCACTTAGATCTACGCCTTTATCATCTCCGCCTAGGATAAGATGAATTTTTTTATCCTTATAGCGTTTGAGAGCAGCTAAACTAGCATCCAGATTAGTCGCTTTAGTATCATTTACCCAAAGTCTATTTTTATGATCAAATATTTCTTCAAGTTTATTTTTTTCTATTTTAAACTCATTTAAAAGCTCATAAGAACAGCGGTCTAAAATGATCTTTTCTATACTTAAAGCTATTAGTGCATCAAGTAAAAATGGCGTTTTAAAATGAATTTTTTCTAAGTCAATTTGCATTTTTTTAGCTAAATCTTGCTCATCTTCATAGCTTATAACATAAGTATGGGTTGGATAAGTTTCGTATTTTTTGGGTAAAATTGCTACATCGTTTTCATTCATTCTATCAAGTACGCTAAGTTTTGCTTGCTCGTAATCTTCAAAGCTTTTATGCCAAGAAAGATGATCGGGTGTAATAGGCAAAAGCGCATAAATTTCAGGTTTGGCTACTTTGGTATAAAAAAGCGAAAAAGAAGAACTTTCCAAAATCCATAATTTAGCATTGGTATCCATTTGTGCTAAAGGAGTTCCTATGTTTGCTCCCATTTGTGCATTGATGTGTTTTAAAAGTTGGTGAGCCATTTGCGTGGTAGTGGTTTTACCATTTGTTCCGCTAATCCAAACACTTTTTGGCATAGCATCATAAAAAAAATCATATTCACTGCTTAAATTTTTTGCTTGCTGTATAAGAAAATGATCATTTGGAAAGCCAGGACTTGGAATTTCTAAGTCACTTTTAGAGGGGTTAAAGTTGCAAGGTGGTAAAAGAGTATTGCCAAATTCATCTTTGCTAATACTTGTAAAATGGTCATCATAAATATCGCAGTTTCCAAAACATTGTGCAAAAGCTTTGGTGGTTTTTCCGTAGCCAAAAAGTGAAATTTTCATTATCTTAACTTTATACTAATTAATGCGATGATATTTGCAAGTAAGGCTATCATCCAAAAACGCACGATGATTTTATTTTCCACCCAACCTATTTTTTCAAAATGATGATGAATAGGTGCCATTTTAAATACTCTTTTGTTAAAAATTTTAAAACTTCCTACTTGTAAAATTACTGAAATGGTTTCTAAAACAAAAACAAATCCTATGAGTAAAAGTAAAATTTCATTTTTACTTACTATGCCAAGATAGCCTAAAAACGCTCCTATACTTAAACTCCCACTATCTCCCATAAAAACTTGTGCAGGATAGCAGTTATACCATAAAAATCCCATAAGCGCACCAACTAAAGCCGCACTTAATACTACAAGCTCTCCTAAGCCTTGAATTTTGGGTAAAAATAAATAAGAACTATAAATAGCATTCCCGCTTAAATACAAAAAAGCCCCAAGACTTAAAAGAGAAAATATGGAAGGCACAGTTGCAAGACCATCGAGTCCATCGGTTAAATTTACAGCATTAGAGCTAGATACAATAACTAAAACCCATAAAAATAACATAAATATTCCACCATCAAAAACAGGATACTTGTAAAATGGCAGATAAAATTCAGTGTTAATATTGAAAAAATATAATAGTGCAATACAAATAAAAGCTGCACTAAATTGCCCTAAAAGCTTCATTTTAGGACTTAATCCCGCATGATTGTCTTTTTTTAAAATCTTACCCAAATCATCTACTAAGCCTATGGCACAAAATAATACCAAACATAATAAGCCAACAATTATAAAAGTATTGTTTAAATCAGCGCTTAAAACACTAGCCACAATGGTTGCAAAAATAAAGACAAGTCCACCCATAGTAGGAGTGTGAGATTTGGCTTGGTGTGATTGTGGGGCGTATTCATAGATAGGTTGGTTTGCTTTTTTATTTTGTGCCCATTTAATAAATTTTGGCATTAAATATAAACTCAAAAATAAAGCGATAAAAAATGCAAAACCAGCACGCACGCTAATATAAGAAAAAAACATATAATTTGTATATTCTGTAAGATAAAGCAAAATTTTAACCTTATATTTGTTTTTTAAAAGCATAATTTTAGTAAAATCACATAAATAAATTATAAAAAAGAGTGAAAAATGAGTCAAAAATGCATTTTAATCATCACTGATGGTATAGGACATAATACAAATTCCAATTATAATGCTTTTTTTCATGCTAAAAAGCCAACTTATGATAAGCTTTTTGAAAATACTCCTAATGTTTTGATAAAAACAAGTGGTTTGGCTGTTGGCTTGCCAGAAGATCAAATGGGAAATAGCGAAGTAGGGCATATGTGTATAGGCAGTGGAAGAATAATTTATCAAAATTTAGTAAAAATAAATAAAGCCATAGAAAATGATACTTTAAAAGATAATAAAGCCTTAAAAGAATTATTGCAAAAATGTAAAAGAGTGCATGTCGTAGGGCTTTATAGTGATGGTGGGGTGCATTCTATGCATACGCATTTTAATGCGCTATTAAAAATTTGCAAATCTGCCAGCAAAGATGTTTTTGTGCATGCGATTAGTGATGGTAGAGATTGTCCGCCAAATTCCGCTTTAGAATTTATCAAATCTTTACAAGAATTTTGCGAAAAAGAAGAAATTAATTTTGCTTCTTTATCGGGAAGATTTTATGCTATGGATAGAGATAAGCGTTATGATAGAGTTAAATCTTATTATGATGCTTTATTTGCTAAGGCACCAAAGTGTGATGATTTTGTGCAATTTATACAAAAAAGTTATGATGAAAATATCACAGATGAGTTTTTAACCCCAGTTGTTAGCCAAAACTTTGATGGGATCAAAGCAGAAGATGGGGTGATTTTTATTAATTTTAGAAACGATAGAATGCGTCAATTGGTTGCTTCTTTAACCCAAGAAGGTTTTGATGAATTTCCAAAAGAAGTACTTATAAAAAATGCCATTACCATGAGTTTATATGATGAGAGTTTTAAACTACCTGTGATGTTTGAAAAAGAAGAATTAAACAATACTTTAGCTTCTGTAATAGCTAATGCAAATTTAAGTCAACTTCACACAGCCGAAACGGAAAAATATGCCCATGTGACCTTTTTCTTTAATGGGGGAAAAGAAGAGTTAGAGTGCAATGAAACAAGAGTTTTAATCCCAAGTCCTAAGGTAAAAACATATGATGAAAAACCTCAAATGAGTGCTAAAGAAGTCGCAAATGAGGTGGTTAAGGGTATAGAAAATGGTATAGATTTTATCATAGTCAATTTTGCAAATGGCGATATGGTAGGACACACGGGTGATTTTGAAGCTGCGATTAGTGCGGTTGAATGCGTGGATGAATGTTTAGGTAGGGTTATTGCAAAAGCAAGAGAGCATGGTTATGCTTTTATCATCACTTCAGATCATGGAAATTGTGAAGCGATGAGAGATGAAAATGAAAATATACTCACTAATCACACTACCTTTGATGTTTTTGCTTTTGTGGAAGCTAACGGGGTGGAAAAGTTAAAAGAAGGCATGGGGCTTAGTAATATAGCACCAAGCGTGCTTAAAATTTTAAATTTACCTATCCCAAAAGAAATGGATGAGGCTTTATTTTAATTTTAAAGGAGAATAATGAAATTTAGTGGAAAAAATGTTTTAATAACAGGTGCAAGCAAGGGTATAGGTGCGGCGATTGCCAAGGAATTAGCAAGTAATGGTTTAAAAGTTTGGATTAATTATAGAAGTAAGCCTGAACTTGCTGATGCACTAAAAGAAGAGATAGAAAAAAGTGGCGGCAGTGCAGCTGTGATTAAATTTGATGCAAGTGTTGAAGAAGAGTTTATCGGCGCTATTGCAACTATTGTAGAAAGTGATGGTGAGCTTAGTTATTTAGTTAATAATGCAGGTATTACTAATGATAAATTAGCCCTTAGAATGAGCATGGAGGATTTTTCATCAGTAATTAATGCAAATTTAAATTCAAGCTTTTTAGGTTGTAGAGAGGCGTTAAAAACTATGAGTAAAAAGCGTTTTGGTGCGGTTGTAAACATCGCTTCTATAGTAGGAGAAATGGGAAATGCCGGCCAAACTAACTATAGTGCTAGTAAAGGTGGTATGATAGCATTAACTAAATCTTTTGCTAAAGAGGGTGCAGCAAGAAATATAAGATATAACTGCATTACTCCAGGTTTTATAAAAAGTGATATGACAGAAGTTTTGAGTGATGAAATCAAACAAAATTATATTAGCAATATCCCTTTAAAGCGTTTTGCTGATGCAAGTGAAGTTGCACAAGCTGTGGCGTTTTTATTGAGTGATCATTCATCTTACATCACAGGAGAAATTTTAAAAGTTAATGGTGGACTTTATATGTAAGCAAGGTTTAACCTTGCTTGGTTTCTATAGCAACTACTGCTATAGCAAAACCACCATCATGTGCTACGCTTACACTAGTTGATTTGATTTTAAATTCTTGCATTACTTTTTGAGAAAAGCAAACATGAGGAGCATTTTTATCATCTTTGGAAATGATGATATCAAAAAAAGAACATTCTTTAGAAATCCCAACTCCCAAAGCTTTAGAAGCAGCTTCTTTGATAGCCCAAAATCCTGCTATGGTGTTGGTGCTTTTGATATAGCTTTGCTCTTGCTTGGATAAAAATTTATCCAAGAAAAGCGTTTTGTGTCTTTCATAAATTTTTTTTATGCGAGAGCATACGACGATATCACAGCCTATCATTAAGAAACTACAAAGTCGGTAAAATAGATATTTTTGATAAAACCATCGGTTAAAATCTCATTGATTTTGGCGGTTAATTCATCTTTTAATCTTTCTTTGCCTTTGGTTGTGCTTACTTCTTCAAAGGTTTTTGAAGTCAGCGTTCTAATGATAATATCTCTAATAATAGCAACTTTTTTGTCTAATTCAGGAGTTAGAGTCTCGACATTTTGTTCAAGTTGAATGGTGCATTTTACATATCTTGATCCGCCATCACTTAATAAATTTAAAGTAAAAGGCGCTAAAGGATACATCACTCCGATGTTAGAATAATCACTCCCTCTTGTTGCTACTGCATTAGTTTTTTTAGGAGCTTGTGCAACTTGTGTGCTTTTTTCAGTTTGCGGGGTAGGATTTTCTTCAGAGCCACTACTAAACATTAGATAAGCAATTGCACCTACAATCACAAGTAAAAAGACAAATAAAAATACAACGATAATAATTACTAAGGTATTGCCACCTTTTTTCTTTGATTCGCCTTGTTCATCTATCATATCATCAGCCATATTTTTCCTTTTGTTAAGATTATTAAAGCGTTATTGTATCAAAAATTATTTTTTTTGAAAAATTACCCTTATTTGATTTTTTGCAAATGTCTATAAACACTAGGTTCTGAAATACTTAAAATATCAGCAACTTTAGGGATAACCCCTTTGACATTAAACACTCCTTTTTCATACAAACTTGCAATGATTTTTTGCTTTTCTTTGGGTTTTAAGCTTTTATTTTTAAATGTTTCTATGTCTACACCTGAGATATCTTCGATAATTTCTTCCAAGTTAAGCTTGATATATTCTTTGTTTTCTTGTTCTAGATTTTCATAAGAGTTGTCGTAGATATTGCCAAGATTTAAAATTTCATCAGAAATTTTTTTAAACGCAGAGGTGTCGTGGTTGATACAAAGTAAGCCTTCAAGTTTTTCATCTTTTTTGATAAAAAATGTTGATCCTGACATCACTTGTGAACTTTTAGCTGAAGTTTTATAGTGTGTGATGTAATCGCGCTCAAGGTAAATTTTATTCTTGATCATCTCGATAGCAAAGCCTGTAAGAGGTGAATTTATAGTTCTTTTACTGATGTGATTATTGGCGATTTCTGCTATGTTGGTTCCATCTTCACTTACATCGTGTAAGACTATTTCGTAGTTTCTTCCTAAAGCTTCTGCAAGAAATTTCACTAATTTAATATAGTAAGTTCTTGTTTCTTTGTCCATGAGTTCCCCTTTTTTTTGTGTCGATTTTGTAGTAAAAATATTAAAATAAGAGTACTTTTCTTATTTTTTAACAATTTTAATACAAAATAAAAATATTTATGCTTAAAAAAAGATTATTTTTTGAAAAATAATAATTTTACAATCATTTTTTATTTTCTTACGAATTTTATTTTATTTTAATATTTAGATAATATAATTTATCAAATAATAAAAATTATTATTTATATAAAAGGAGAAAAAATGAGAAAACTAACTAATGATTTTGGAAATATTGTCGCCGATAATCAAAATTCATTAAGTGCGGGTGCTAAAGGCCCGCTTTTAATGCAAGATTATATTTTGCTTGAAAAGCTTGCTCGTCAAAACAGAGAAAGAATTCCAGAAAGAACTGTTCATGCAAAAGGGAGCGGTGCTTATGGGGAGCTTAAAATCACTAAAGATATTTCTCAATACACCAAGGCAAAAGTTTTACAGCTTGGAGAAAATACACCTTTATTTATAAGATTTTCAACCGTTGCAGGCGAAGCAGGTGCAGCTGATGCAGAAAGAGATGTAAGAGGTTTTGCTATTAAATTTTATACTAAAGAAGGAAATTGGGATTTAGTAGGTAATAATACTCCAACATTTTTTATAAGAGATGCATATAAATTTCCTGATTTTATCCACACTCAAAAAAGAGATCCAAGAACTCATTTAAGAAGCAATAATGCTGCATGGGATTTTTGGAGCCTTTGTCCTGAAAGCTTACATCAAGTTACTATTTTAATGAGTGATAGAGGAATTCCTGCAAGCTATCGTCATATGCATGGTTTTGGAAGTCACACTTATAGTTTGATTAATGATAAAAACGAAAGATTTTGGGTGAAATTTCATTTTAAAACAAAGCAGGGTATTAAAAATTTAACCAACGAAGAAGCGGCAAATTTAATAGCAAATGATAGAGAAAGTCATCAAAGAGATTTATATGAGACTATTGAAAAAGGAGATTTTCCAAAATGGACTTTCCAAATTCAAGTTTTAAAAGAAGATGAAGCAGAAAAATTAGGTTTTAATCCTTTTGATTTAACTAAAGTTTGGCCACATAGTATTGTGCCTTTAATTGAAATAGGTGAATTAGTACTTAATAAAAATGTGCAAAATTACTTTAATGAAGTAGAACAAGCTGCATTTAGTCCAAGCAATATTGTTCCTGGTGTTGGTTTTAGTCCTGATAAAATGTTGCAAGCTAGAATTTTTTCTTATCCTGATGCACATAGATATCGCATAGGGACAAATTATCATTTATTACCAGTTAATCGTGCAAAAAGTGAAGTAAATACTTATAATGTAGCAGGTGCTATGAATTTTGACACTTACAAAAATGGCCTTGCTTATTATGAGCCAAATAGTTATGATGATAGCCCAAAAGAAGATAAAAATTACCTAGAGCCTGACTTAGCACTTGAAGGTAATGCGCAAAGATATGCTCCACTTGATAATGATTTTTACACCCAACCAAGAGCCTTGTTTGATATAATGAATCAAGATCAAAAAGAGCAATTATTTAAAAATATTGCTGCTTCTATGAGTGGGGTTGATGAAAAAATTATACAAAGAGCATTAAGTCATTTTGAAAAAATTTCAAGTGAATATGCAAATGGCGTTAAAAAAGCTTTGAAAATGTAATTTTTACTTGCCACTTTAAAAGTGGCAAACTAAAGATTATAAAGGAAAAATATGTTTAGCAATGAAGAAGAAAAAAGAATTCAAGAGCTTTGCGCTATGGCTTTTGATTTTGCAAGAAAAAATGATGTAGAAAATTTAAAGATTATGATAGAAGCAGGTTTGAGTGTGAATTTAAAAAATCATAAAGGCGATAGTCTTTTAATGCTTGCAAGTTATCATAATGCTTATGAATGTGCAAAGTTTTTACTAGAAAATGGTGCGAGTGTAGATGAGAAAAATGATAGAGGGCAAACTCCATTAGCAGGGGTGTGTTTTAAAGGATATTTACCTATGTGTAAGCTTTTGGTAGAACATGGAGCAAATATTGATGAAAATAATGGTCTTGGTATGACACCTTTTACTTTTGCGTTGATGTTTGGGCATAGAGATATAGTAGAGTTTTTAACAAAGCATTCTAAAAAAAGTTTTCTTAAAAAAATAGCTTTTAGTGTATTAAAAATTTTCAAAAAATTCTATTATTAAATTATAAATTTTTAAAATTTTTTATTATAGAAATAAAATTTTAAGCTAAATTAAAATAAATTCAAATAAAATTACCCATAATTTTTTAATGAAAGGATAATAAATGTCTAACAAAACAGAAAAATTATGGGGTGGGCGTTTTGATTTACCTACAAATAAATTAGTTGAAGAATATACTGCTTCATTATTAGTTGAGCCAAGACTTGCTCCTTTTGATATACAAGGTAGTATAATTCATTGCACTATGCTTGCAAAACAAGGTATTATAAAAGAAGATGAAGCAAAAACTATCATTAAGGGCTTAGAACAAGTTAGAGAAGAAATTCAAAATGGAACCTTTGTGTTTGATATAGCTGATGAGGATATTCATATGGCTGTAGAAAAAAGAATGACACAAATCGTAGGTTCAGTAGGTGGAAAACTTCACACCGCAAGAAGTAGAAATGACCAAACTACACTTGATTCAAAAATGCATATGAGGGCAGTTATTAAAGAAATTTTAGGTCAAATTATTGCTTTAGAAGAAGAAATTATCCATCAAGCTCAAAAAAATATCAAAGCTATTATGCCAGGTTATACGCATTTGCAAACGGGTCAGCCAGTGCTTTTTTCACATTGGATTATGGCATATTTTTGGATGTTAAGTAGGGATTATTCTCGTTTTGAGGATTTATATAAAAGAATGAATGAGTGTCCTTTAGGAGCAGCTGCACTTGGTGGAACTACATTTAATATAGACAGACATTTTTGTGCTAAAGAACTAGGCTTTACTAAACCAACAGAAAATAGCATTGATAGTGTAAGTGATAGAGATCATATGGTTGAATTTACTGCTATTGCTGCAATGTGTTTCATGCACCTTAGTCGTTTTTGTGAAGAAGTGATTATCTTTTCAAGTCAAGATTTTAAATTTATAGAATTAAGTGATGATTTTTGCACTGGTTCAAGCATAATGCCTCAAAAGAAAAATCCTGATGTAGCTGAAAAAATGCGTGGTAAAACAGGTAGAATGTATGGGAATGTTATGGCTATGTTGACCATCATGAAAGGAATTCCACTTGCTTATAATACTGATATGAGTGAAGATAAGGCGCAAGTTTATGATTCTATGGATACTTTAATGGCAAGTTTAAAAATTATAACTCCTATGATAGAAAAAATGCAAGTAAATACTAATAATACAAGAGCAGCAGTTGCAAAAGGTTTTTCAAACGCTACTGATATGGCTGATTATTTAGTGAGAAAAAACATACCTTTTAGAGAGGCTCATAGTATTGTAGGTTCTGCGGTAAATTACTGTATAAAACATGGGAAAATGCTTGAAGAACTTAGTATGGAAGAATTCCATCAATTTAATCAAAATATCCAAGAAGATATTTATGAAGCAATTGCTTTAGAAACTTGTATAGATGCAAGAGTATCTTATGGTGGAACTGGTACTAAGGTTGTGTTAGAGCAAATTGAACATGCAAAAGAACTTTTGGATAAATGTAAAAAATAAACAATAAGGGCTAAGGTTTAATGGATATTATTTTTATACTTCAACTTTTTATTATTTTTTCTATGATAGCCATAGGTGGTAGATATGGTGGTATAGGACTTGGGGTTGCAGGTGGGCTTGGTATGTGTATTTTAGTGCTAGTTTTTGGTATGCAACCAGCTTCACTTCCTGTGAGTGTTGTGTTTATTATACTTGCTGTGATTACTTGCGTGAGTGTTTTACAAAGTGCAGGCGGGCTTGATTTGTTAGTAAAAATAGCCGAAAAAACATTAAAGAAAAAACCTCAAGCTATTGTTTTTATGGGTCCATTAATCACATCCACATTTACAATATTTTGTGGTACTACTTATGTGGCTTTTTCTATTTATCCAGTGATTGCTGAAGTAGCTGCTCAAGCTAAAATTCGCCCTGAAAGGCCACTTTCGGTTTCAGTTATAGCAGCAGGTATTGCAGTAGTGGCTTCTCCTATGAGTGCAGCTACTGCAGGTATGGTGGCTGTTTTGGCCATTAGTGGTGTAGGATTTGTTCAAATATTAGCCGTGGTAATGCCAGCGTTTTTAATTGGTGTTATATGTGCTTGTTTGAGCGTTTTTAAAAGAGGAAAAGAGCTTGAGCAAGATGAGGAATTTCAAAGAAGAGTAAGAGCAGGGGAGTATCAGTTTTTAACTCAAGATAAACAAGAAGATAAACAAGAAACAGATCCTAAAATTAAAAGAGCTTTATTAATATTTGCTTTGGGGATTTTAACCATTATTTTCTTTGGGACTTTTACAAATTTGTTACCTCACTATGAGCTTGCAAATGGTAAAATAGAAAGACTTTCTACTCCAAATTTAATTCAAATGATCATGTTAGCAACAGCATGCTTAATCATGCTTTTTGCTAAAGTACCTGCCAATAAGCTTGGTGAAGCTTCGGTGTTTAGATCGGGACTTATAGGCGTTGTAGGGGTTTTTGGTATAGCTTGGATGACAGGGACATTTTTTGAAGCCTACAAACCTTTATTTAGTGATTCTTTATCACATGTTGTAGAAGATTATCCGTATTTATTTGGTGTGGCTTTATTTGCCTTTTCTATGGTGATTTTTTCTCCAGCTGCAACAGTAGCTGCTTTGATGCCTTTGGGTGTGAGTTTGGGAATTCCTCCTCAAATTCTTATTGTGCTTTATCCTTGCGTGAGTGGAGATTTTATAGTACCAGGAGCTAATCAAATAGCTTGTGTTGCTTTTGATAGAACAGGTACAACAAAAATAGGTAAATTTGTAATCAATCACTCTTATTTAAGACCAGGTTTTGCTTTAATCATTGGTGCTGTTGTGAGTGCTTACTTTATATCGCAAATAGTTTTTTAATCATCTAAAGGTTATTTTTAAGTTTTTGCAAATACCTATAGACGCTAGGTTCTGATATATTAAGTGACTTAGCAACTATAGGTATACTTCCTTTTATATTAAAAATTCCCTTTGAGTGAAGCTTTTTAATAATCTCATCTTTTTGTTCAGTGCTTAAGCTATATCCTGAATTTAAATATTTTAAGTCTATGTTTTCAGCTAGAATATCTTCTATAGAATGACTAAGTGTTTCTATATTACTCACATTATGTAAATTTACATTGTTTTGATTGTGAATATCTAATAAATCACTAAAATCATTAATTTTTTCTAGTTCTATGATTTTACTAATAGCATTTCTAAGTTCTGTGGTGTCATGATTTATACATAAAATTCCTACAATTTTGTTTTGATTTTTTATAAAAAAGGTTGATCCAGTAACGATCTTAGATTTTCCAACCTTTGCTTTATAATCACATAAAAAATCTTTGTTTAAATACTCTTTTTCTTGCACGAGTTCGCTTGCGAAGGAGGTTAAAGGTGAATTGATAGTTCTCCCGCTAATATGATTATTTGCAATAGCTGCAATATATGAACCTTCAGGTGCAATCACATGAAAAACTATTTCATATTGATCCCCAAGTACCTGTCCTAAAAATTGAGTAAGTTTGATAAATAATTCTTTTTGTAGCTCATCCATGTTCTAGACCTTTTTTGTTATTTTTTGTTATTTTACAAAATATTGTATTGATTTTATCAAAGTTGTTGATATTTATTTCAATAAAAAAAATTATTATTATGATAAAAAAATATTGACAACTTATTATTATAATGATAATATTATATTGTAATTTCATTAAAATAAAAGGAGTGTATATGGCAAATTATCCAAAGGCTATAGGACCATATTCAGCTTATAGAGAAGCGAATGGGTTGTTATTTATTTCAGGACAGCTTCCTATTAATCCACAAAGTGGAAATATAGAAAGTGAAAATGTGAAGGATCAAACAAGACAATCATTGTTAAATATTAAGGCTATATTGGAAGAAAATAATCTTTATTTTAATAATGTAGTAAAAACAACTTGTTTTTTAGCAAATATTGATGATTTTGTAGCTTTTAATGAGGTTTATTCTGAATTTTTCACAGCTCCATATCCTGCAAGAAGTGCTTTTGCAGTAAAAGATCTTCCTAAGGGGGCAAAAGTGGAAATAGAGGTTATTGCTTATAAAGGATAAGATATGTTTAGTTTGTGTTTAGCTGGATGCTCTATTATATTTCTTGTTTTTATGTTAGTAAGAAAAGTAAATGCACATATGGCATTGTTACTAAGCGGTCTATTGTTATTGTGTTTATCAGGAGTTTTTGGGCTTTCACCAGTTATTGATGCGAAGCAATCTTTACATTTAGGTCTTTTTGATATTTTTCAAGTGGTAAATACTAAAATGTCAAGCACTTTAGCAGGACTTGGACTTACTTTAATGTGTATAGCAGGATTTTCTGCTTATATGGATCATGTAGGTGCAAGTTATGCTTTATTTAAAGTATTTGAAAGACCTTTAAAGGCAGTAAAATCACCTTATATTTTATTGTTAGTTTCATATTTTGTAATTCAGTTCTTAGTACTTTTTATACCTTCACATGCAGGTTTGGCATTATTACTTATGGTTACAATGTATCCTATTTTAGTGCGTTCAGGTGTTTCTAAACTATCAGCACTTTCAATTATTGCTATTTGTCAATATATTGATCATGGACCAGGAAGTGGAAATGTAATACTAGCTTCAAAAACAGCTGAAATTGATCCGGCTGTATATTTTGTACACTATCAACTTCCAACCACTATGCCAATTATCATAGCAGTGGGTATTGCAATTTATTTTTGTTCTAAGTATTTTGATAAAAAAGAAAAATTTGTATTTAACTCTGATGATATTGAAAAAGAATTGAGTGAGCATGATGGAAAAAATAAAGAGCTAAAAAAACCTCCTAGAATTTATGCAATTTTACCTATTATACCTTTAGTGTTAATTTTAGGTTTTAGTAGTGTTTTAGATAGCATATTGGTTTTATTGGGATTTACTACTATAGAAGAAGTAAAAGCAGCCTCATCTACTGCTATTAAAATGAATGTACCAGTTGCAATGATGATTTCGACTTTTATAGCAATTGTATTTGAAATTATTCGTCATAAAAGTTTTATAGATACCTTAAATTCTATTATGGTATTTTTTAAGGGTATGGGTCATTTGTTTGTGATAACTGTTTCTTTGATTGTTTGTGGTCAAGTTTTTGCAAGTGGACTACTATCGATAGGTTTTGTAGATACGTTAATAAATTTTGCAAAAGATGCGGGTTTTGACGTGCTTGCTATTATTATAGCAGTTTCTATTTTACTTGCTGTATGTGCATTTTTAATGGGCTCTGGTAATGCAGCATTTTTCTCTTTTGCTCCACTTATACCAAATATAGCAAAATCTTTTGGAGTGGAAACTATCACCATGATAGCACCAATTCAAATAATGACAGGTTTTGGAAGATGTGTTTCACCAATAGCCCCAGCTATTTTAGCAATTTCTACTATGGCAAAGGTTAATCCCTTGCAGGTAGTTAAAAGAACGGCTATTCCTATGCTTGTAGCTGCTATTGTTAATGTGATTATGACTTATATTTATCTATAAAAAGGAATACAAAATGAACAACAAAACTAAATTAATCCACCTAGGAAGAGGTGATCAAAACGCTGAAGTAAGATCAGTCAATCCAACCTTAATGCGTGCATCAACTATACTTTTTAAAGATCATGCAACTTGGCAAAAATACCGCGAGCAAAGAAAAACAGATCGTGTTTTAAGTTATGGTGCTAGAGGTACAGCAACTAATTTTGAACTTGAAAAACTAATTTGTGAGCTTGAAGGCGGTTATAGAGCACAACTTTTCCCAACAGGACTTGCAGCACTAGCCATGGTACTCTTAAACTATGCTAGTAAAGATGCTCATTTTTTAATTACTGATGCTATTTATGGACCTGTTAGAACAATTTGTGAGTTATTTTTAGCTAAAATGGGTATAGAAATTGACTTTTTAAAAGCTGATGCTTCTGATGTAGAAGAAAAAATTAAACCAAATACAAAATTAATCCTTTGTGAAAGCCCAGGTTCTATACTTTATGAAATCATAGATTTGCCAAAACTTTGCGAAATTGCACACAAACATAACATACCAGTAGCGATTGATAATACTTATTCAAGTGGGTATTTTTTAAATCCGCTTGAGCTTGGAGCAGATATTTCAGTGATTGCAGCGACTAAATATTTAAGTGGACATTCAGATGTAACCATGGGTATAGTAGTGATTAATGAAAAAGAATGGAAAAATTTTGATAAATTACCAGAAGCTTTAGGATTTACCACAAGTCCTGATGATGCTTATTTAGTACTTCGTGGCATGAGAACTTTAGATGTAAGAATGAGAGCACATGAAAAAAGTGCCGATGAGGTAGTAGAGTTTTTACAAAGTAGAAAAGAAGTTAAAACAATCTTTTATCCAAAATTAAAAACTCATCCAAACCATGAAGTTTTTATGCGTGATCATAAAGGTGCCAATGGTATGGTAACGATTGAATTTGCAGATGGTATTTCAAAAGAACATGTTATTGAATTTGTAGATAATTTAGAGTATTTTTCAATCGGTGCAAGTTGGGGCGGATATGAGAGTTTAGCTACGGTTACTACTCCACCAAGAACTGCTACAGATTGGAGTACTAGAGGGCCTTTTGTAAGATTTCATATAGGTCTTGAAGATAGTAAGGATTTGATCACTGATTTAAAACAAGCATTTGAAAAAATAAATTTTAAAGGATAAAATATGGGTGTGAGTGTATTTGATATGAGGTTGCTTCAAGATTCTTGGAGCACCCCTGCAATGAGAGCTATTTTTAGTGAAGAAAATAGAATTCAAAAATGGCTTGATGTAGAAGCTGCCCTGGCAAAAGCTCAAGCAAAACTTGGCATTATCCCTAATGAAGCAGCTACAGAAATAGCTAAAAAAGCTCATTATAAATTTATGGACATGGATTTTATTTTTACTGAGTTTAAAAAGACTAAACACCCTTTAGTGCCTACTGTACGTGGTTTGGAAAAAGCTTGTGAAAATGGTCTTGGCGAATATGTGCATTTTGGTGTAACAACACAAGATATCATTGATACAGGTATAGTTTTACAATTTAAAGAAGCTATGACTTTAATCAAGCAAGATTTAAAAGATATAGCGAAAAATTTAGCAAAAATCGCAAAAGAGCATAAAAACACTGCAATGATGGGAAGAACCTTGGCTTTACAAGCTTTACCTATAACTTTTGGACACAAAGTTGCAATTTGGCTTAGTGAGCTTAACCGTCATTATGAAAGAATTATCGAGCTTGAAAAAAGATTATATGTAGGATTAATCGTAGGTGCAGTAGGAACTAAAGCAAGTTTGAGTGATAAAGCTAATGAAGTAGAAAAACTTACTTTAGAAAGTTTAGGTTTAGAAGTTCCTGATATCTCATGGCAACCAGCAAGAGATCGTTTCATTGAGCTTGGTTATGTTTTGGGTAATATCAATGCAACCTTTAATAAAATCGCACATCAACTTTTAATCTTAGCTCATAATGAAATCAATGAAATTGCTGAGCCTTTTGGAAAAGGTCAAGTAGGAAGCTCTACTATGCCTCATAAAAGAAATCCTGCAGTAAGTGAAAATGCAGTAACAGTAAGTAATGCTTTAAGAGCAAATATTGCAATTTTAAGTGATATAGAAAGACATGAGCATGAAAGAGATGGTCAAGTTTGGAAAATGGAATGGAAGCTTTTGCCAGAAGCCTTTTTAATGCTTTCAGTGGTATTAGCAAATATGAAATTTGTCTTTGATGGTTTAGAGGTTAAAAAAGACAAAATGCTAAAAAATCTTAACACGCTTAATGGCTTTGTATTAGCAGAACGCGTGATGTTTGCTTTGAGTGATCATTATGGTAAGCAACATGCACATGAAATTGTATATGAAAATGCTATGAGAGGTATAGAAAATCATAAAACTTTTAAAGAAGTTTTACTTGAAGATGAGCGTGTGAATAAGGTTTTAAGTGAAAAAGACATTGATGTTTTAATGGATGCTACAACTTATGTAGGTTATGCACCAAAATTAGTTGATGAGTTCTTAGAAAAAATCGCTAATGCACCAATTCTAAAGTAGGAAAAAATGTATTTAAGTGAAAAACTAGCCGAATTTATCGTAAATTTAGACTATGAAGCTATTCCTGGTGAAGTAAAGCAAAGAGCAAAAGAGCTTATGCTTGATGCACTAGGAACAGCCCTAGCTGCTAAAAATGAAGCTTGTGTTTTAAACGCAACTAAGGCTTTTGAAGCTTTAAGCGTAAATCCTAGTGAAAAAATTTGGAGTGAGGATAAAAAGCTTGATGTAATTTATGCTGCGATGGTAAATGCTATTGCAGCACATGCCCTTGATTTTGATGATACTCATACTGAAGCTATTTTACACGCTAGTGCTATTTTAACTCCACTTTGTTTAACTTATGGATTTAGCGTAAGTAAAGATGGAAAGAAAGTTTTGAAAGCTTTTATAGTGGGTTGGGAAATTGCTGCTAGAGTGGGTATAGCAAGCAAAGGAAGTTTCCACAAACGCGGCTTTCATACTACAGCTATAGCAGGAATTTTTGGTAGTGTGGTTGCAGGTTGTGTTTTGCTTGATTTAAATAAAGAGCAAATTATCAATGCACTGGGTTTAGCAGGAAGTTTTGCAAGTGGGGTAAATGAGTTTTTATCCAATGGTTCTAATTCTAAAGTTTTACACATAGCTAATGCTTTGAAAAATGGAATTTTAGTAGCAAATTTCGTAAAAGCTAACATGAGCGGTCCTTTAAGTATATTTGAAGGAAGGGATAATGTCTTTAGAACTTTTGGTTTAGAAGATGAATGTGATAAAAATGAACTTTGCAAGGGCTTGAATGAAATTTGGCAAGTAATGCAAGTATCATTAAAACCTTATCCAAGTTGTCATTTTGCGCATGGGCTTATTGATTGTGCTATGAGCTTAAGAAATGATGGCTTAAAAGCACAAGATATCAAAAGTTTGCATTGTTTTGTAGATGAGGTGCCAATTTCATTTATCTGTGATCCAATCGAAGCAAAATACACTCCACAAAGTGCTTATGCAGCCAAATTTTCCATGCCTTTTTTAATGGCTTTGGCATTTTTTGATGGCAAAATTACTTTAAAATCTTATGAAAATTTAAATAGAGCCGAAGTGATAGAATTTGCTAAAAAAATTAGCTATGAAAAGAAAAAATCTAGTGGTTTTCCTAAATACTTTCCAGGACATTTAGAAGCTGTTTTAAATGATGGAAGAGTAATTAAAAAAGATGTACTGATTAATAAAGGAAATTTTGATAATCCTTTAAGTTTTGATGAATTAAAAGATAAATTTCTTTCTAATGCTAGCATAGCACTTTCTTTAGAAAAGGCTGAGGAATTAGTCAAAAAGCTTCAAAATTTAGAAAATCTAAATGATTTTGATTTCTAGCAATCTCATTTTTTGAGATTGCTTATTATTTTAAAAAAGAAATAATTTAATTTTTTATATAATGTTTTATCTTAGTTTTTGTAAGGAAAAACATGACTTTAGATGCATTAAAAGATAATGAAGAAGCTATTATAGTAGGCTTTAATGCTGATAAACAACAATAAGTAAGATTTTTTAGTTTTAGTTTTGCTGAAAATCAAAAAAATACGATCTTCTATAGCAAATTCTACTATTATGGTAGAACTTGATGTAACTTGCGTGATTTTGCGTTCAAGTGAAGCAAAAATCATAGAAATTACAAAAGAGTTAAAATGAGACAAAGTACCATTGCTTTAGTAGGTCAACCTAATGTGTGTAAGAGTTTATTGATTAATGCGCTATGTAAAGCCAATATGAAAGTAGGTAATTTTAGTGGAGTAGCAGTAAAAAAAGCTGAAGCTAGAGTGTTTTAAAAAAACTATGAGATGAAATTGATTGATTTGCTAGGAACTTATGCTTTAGATGGCTATAGCGAAGAGGAAGAAATCACAAAAGAATTTTTCAAAAAGTCGATATGATCTTGTGGTGAATGTGCTTGATTCTACAAATTTGGAGTGTAATTTGATTTTGAGTGCATTTTTATAGAGGCTAAAATCAAAATATTATGGCTTTAAATATGCAAGATGAAGCTAAAATGAGAGTTTTAGTATAGATTTTAAAATTTTATCTCAACTTGTAAATATACCTTGTCTTGGCGTGTGCGCTAAAACTAAAGAAAATCTAGATGCACTTTTGGATTTAATCATTTCAACCCATGAAGCTAAATTTGAAGCTAAAGAGCGTGTTTATAGCGATATCATAGAAGAAGAACTTACAAAAAATAAGTGAATTTTTAAAACAAAATGAAATTACTTATTTGAATTATTCTACAAAATATTTAGTGCTTGCTTTACTTAAAAATGATGTAAATATAAGCACTTCATAAGCTTTAAGGAAAATACTTGATGAAGTTTTAGAAAAAATTTATATGGTATATCATAGCAAAGATATGGAAAGTATTTTTAAAGAAGAGCTGATTGCTTTTGCAAATGGTATATGTACTAAGGTTTTAAGCAAGGGTATTAAGTATAAAAATCATACCAAAGAAATAGATTCTATTTTAATCAATAAATTTTTAGAAATTCCTATGTTTTTATTTTTTATGTGGGTTTTGTTTTAACTAACCTTTACCTTAGGTCAAATCCCCATGGATTATATTGAAAATTTTTTGCTTTTTTTAGGAAATAGGGTAAAAGATAATATTAGTAATGAAATTATCGCTTCTGCTTTGGCTGATGGAATTTTGAGCAGTGTTGGTGTGGTTGTGACTTTTTTACCTAATGTTGTGATTTTATTTTTGGCATAGCTTTACTTGAAACAACTGGATATGTGGTTCGTGTTATGTTTTTATTTTATGGAATTTTATGTAAAATTGGTTTGCATGGCAAAAGCTTTATTCTTTTAATCACTGGTTTTGGTTGTTCTGTGTCTGCATTTATGACTACAAGAACTCTGAAAAATAAAAAAGATCGATTGTATTATTAATTTTTATGAGTTGTGGTGCAAGGCTTCCTGCATATGTGCTTTTTATTGGAGTATTTTTTCCTGCTGAAGTGACTGGAAATTATCTTTTTGGAATTTACTTTTTGGGTGCTTTTTTTGGATTCGATCGCAGCTAAAATTTTAAGAATGAGTGCTTTTAGAGGATAAGATGAACCTTTTGTTATGGAAATGCCATAATATAGAATGCCTAATTAGAATTTGGTATGGTTTATGGTGTTTAATAAAGCAAAAATGTATTTAAAAAAGTAGGTGCTTTTATTTTGACAGCTTCTTTGCTTATTTGGTTTGCGAGTAATTTTCCTATACAAGAAGATAAAACTCATAATGCATTAAGTCAAGAACTTCAGATAGAAAAAAGCTTCCTAGGAGAATTTGGAAAAGCAATAGAACCGGTATTTGCATCACTTGGTTTTGATTGGAGGTTGAGTGTTTTATTGGTGAGTGGTTTAGCTGCTAAAGAAGTGATGATTTCCATCATGGATGTGCTTTATTCTTTAGGTGATGAAGTTGATGAGACAAATTTAAATTTACAAGAAGCTATAAAAGAAAACATCCCATTTAGTACAGCAGTTGCTTTTATACTTTTTGTTATGATTTATAATCCTTGCTTTGCAGCAACTATAGTTTTTGCTAAAGAAGCAGGAAATAAAAAATATGCATGGTATCTTTTTATATTTACATCTTTATGTGTGTATTTAATTGCTTTTGTAGGGATTAATATTGCAAAATTGATAATTTAATCATTTTTATGATGATTAAATTTCCATTTTTTGCTCTAAAGAGTGTTGCCAAAAAGCTACTTCAAGTCTTACTGTGGTGTAAAAAATTTCGTTTAATTTTTTAAATTTTTCTTCACTAATGCTATTTGCATAAGAATTAAAAAAGTCTTTAAATTCTTTAATTTCATCTTGAAATTCTTTACCCGCATAGGTTAAAATCCACTCTTTGTAAGGATGATTTTCTAAGCTTTTTTCATTAAGTCCTTTATAAATTTCTTCTCCTATATATGCATAGCCTATAGCACAAGCACTCAAAGCACATAGCATATCTAAATAATCTCCATTTTGCCCCACACTTAGCAAATATCTTGTATAAGCAATATTAGTTAAACTTTCATCTTTATAGTCAAGTTTTTCTACATCAATACCTAGCTTTAAAATACTTCTATGAAGCTCTAATTCTCCTTCTAAAGTGTAGTTTTGATTTTTAATGGCAAATTGAATTTCTTTAGCATTGTTTGCATTTAAAGCAAGCAAAGCATAGCATTTTGCGTAATTATTTAAAAAGATATAATCTTGTTTAAGATAAAACAAAAATACATCTTTTTCTAAAGTGCCATTTTGAAGTTTTTTTACAAATTCATGATGGATGTATTGTTCCCAAGTTTTTTTATTTTCTTTTATAAGTTTATCTAAAAGCATCAATTACCTTTGCTAAAATTTTTAAGCTTTTATTTAAACACAGATAATTAAATTTTTCGTAATAATCTTTAATTTTTAACTTTTTAAACAAGAAATTTATTTTTTTATTGTAAAATGTGGTTTAATTTTTTAAACTAGGAGATAAAAATGGCAATTTTTGATGATGTAAAAAAAGTAGTTGTTGAGCAACTTAGTGTTGATGAAGATGCAGTTAAAATGGAATCTAAAATCATTGAAGACTTAGGTGCGGATTCTTTAGATGTTGTTGAATTAGTTATGGCTTTAGAAGAAAAATTTGATGTAGAAATTCCAGACAGTGATGCTGAAAAACTAGTAAAAATCGAAGACGTGGTTAATTATATAGAAAATCTTCAAAAATAATTTTAATTTTTAATAAGGAGTGCGGTTTGAAACGCGTTGTAGTAACAGGTATAGGAATGATCAATGCTCTTGGCCTAGATAAAGATAACTCATTTAAAGCAATTTGTGATGGTAAAAGTGGCGTTGATAAAATCACTCTTTTTGATACCACTGATTTTCCGGTGCAAATTGCTGCTGAAGTGAAAAATTTTGATCCTTTAAGTGTTTGTGATGCTAAAGAGGTTAAAAAGATAGATCGTTTTATACAACTTGGTATTAAAGCAGCAAAAGAAGCTATGGAAGATGCTAAATTTGATGAAACTTTAAACAAAGAAGAATTTGGTGTAGTTTCAGCAGCTGGTATAGGTGGTTTACCAAATATAGAAAAAAATTCTGTTACTTGCGCACAGCGTGGACCACGCAAAATTACTCCTTTTTTCATACCATCAGCTTTAGTTAACATGCTTGGTGGGATTATTTCAATCGAGCATGGATTACAAGGACCAAATATCTCATGCGTGACTGCTTGTGCAGCAGGAACTCATGCTATAGGCGAAGCTTATAAAAGCATAGCTTTAGGCAATGCAGATAAAATGCTTGTAGTAGGTGCTGAAGCAGCTATTTGTGCTGTGGGTATTGGCGGGTTTGCTGCTATGAAAGCTCTTTCTACTAGAAATGATGATCCAGCTAAAGCTTCAAGACCATTTGACAAAGAAAGAGATGGTTTTGTGATGGGTGAGGGTGCTGGTGCTTTAGTGTTTGAAGAATATGAAGCTGCTAAAAAGCGTGGAGCTAAAATTTATGCTGAGTTAGTAGGTTTTGGCGAAAGTGCAGATGCACATCATATCACTTCGCCTACTTTAGAAGGGCCATTGCGTGCTATGAAAAAAGCTTTAAAAATGGCAGGAAATCCAAAAGTAGATTATATTAATGCACACGGAACTTCTACTCCGGTAAATGATAAAAATGAAACAGCAGCTATTAAAGAGCTTTTCAAAGATCAAATTCCTTTAGTTAGTTCTACAAAAGGTCAAACAGGCCATTGTTTGGGTGCTGCTGGTGCTATTGAGGCTGTTATTTCTTTAATGGCACTTGATCAAGGTGTATTGCCACCAACTATCAATCAAATCGTAGCAGATGAAAACTGTGATCTTGATTATATACCAAATATTGCAAGAAAAAGCGAAGTTAATGTAGTAATGAGCAATTCTTTCGGTTTTGGTGGAACAAATGGTTGTGTGATTTTCAAAAAAGTAGATTAATATGGCTTCTTATTTAGATTTTGAAAAAAATATTCAGCAAATTGATGAAGATTTAACAAATGCTAAAATCAAAGGTGATGATGAAGCAGTAAAAATTTTAGAAAAAAATCTTGAAAAAGAAACTCAAAAAGTTTATAAAAATTTAAGTGATTATCAGCGCTTACAGCTTGCAAGACATCCTGATCGTCCTTATGCACTTGATTATATTCAAGCTATATTAAGTGATGCTTATGAAATTCATGGTGATCGTGCTTTTAGGGATGATCCTGCTATTGTGTGTTATGCAGGTTATATAGGTGGGAAAAAAATTATTGTTATAGGTGAACAAAAAGGTAGGGGTACTAAAGATAAGCTTCATAGAAATTTTGGTATGCCTCATCCTGAAGGTTATAGAAAAGCTCTTAGAGTAGCAAAAATGGCTGAAAAATTTGACATACCAGTGTTATTTTTGGTGGATACTCCGGGTGCTTACCCAGGTGTGGGTGCTGAAGAACGTGGTCAAAGTGAAGCTATAGCTAGAAATTTATATGAATTAAGTGCTCTTAAAACAATCACTATAGCAGTGGTTATAGGTGAAGGTGGAAGTGGTGGTGCTTTGGCTATAGGTGTTGCAGATAAATTAGCTATGATGAAAAATTCAGTTTTTTCTGTGATTTCACCTGAGGGTTGTGCGGCTATTTTATGGAATGATCCATCAAAAAGTGAAGCTGCTACTAAAGCAATGAAAGTAACTGCTGATGATTTAAAAACTCAAGGTTTAATAGATGATGTCATCGAAGAGCCAATGAGTGGAGCTCATAGAGATAAAGAAAATGCGATTAAAAATTTAAGTGATTATGTGTTAAATGCTTTAAATGAGTTGGAAAAACATGACAAACGCGAATTAGCTGCATTAAGAATGCAAAAAATCTTTAAATTTGGAGCTTTTTCTGAATGACTTGCATTTTTATGCAAATTTCAACTTATTTTAAAAAAACTCTTGTATAATTACAACTTCAATTCAGTGGTTGGATAGCTCAGTCGGTAGAGCAGCAGACTGAAAATCTGCGTGTCGGCAGTTCGATTCTGCCTCTAACCACCATTTTATTTTTTGTTATAAAAACTTTCTAACTCTTGAAGCTCACTCTCTTTAAATCCAGCTTGAATTCTAGCTTTTTTGTTGTAGATTTTTCCTAAAAGATTGAATTCTTTATATTTAGCGCAAAGATCAAGGTAGTTATCGTGTTCTTTTTTAGCGTAATTCCACCAAAAATCACCTTTGTTTACGTGTTTTATCTCATCATTTAGTATGATTGTAAAAATTTCATTAAATAGACTTTTTATAGGATGATTTGCGGTGTTTAATTTTTCTAATACAAAAGGATTAGCATCAAGCCCTTTTGCTTCAAGCCCTCTGTGAACTATGCCCATTCTGTGAGCAAGATTATCTTTGGTTAAAAATAGTGCTTTTTCAAGATTATCGTGCGCATGAAAATCTCCATATTTAAAACCTAATTCATTTAAAGCATTTTTTAAAAGTAAAAAATGCTTGATTTCCTCATCAGCTACTTCAAGCCAGTCTTGATAAAATTTCAATGGCAAGTTTTTAAATCTATAACTAGCATCTAAAGCCAAATTTATAGCACTATATTCTATATGTGCAACTGAATGTAAGATTTTGGCTAAAGATAGAATGCTACTTGCTTCTTTTGGACGCCTGATTTTCATAGGATGAAGGATTTTAACTTGTGAATTTTCACAAATGATGGCTTTATGGGTATGGTCAAAATCGCACTTATTTACTTTGAAGTCATCGTAGAAATTTTTAAAATCTTGGATTTTTTGAAAAATATCTTTTTGATATAAAATTTTTTCCAAATCATTAAAAAAATTTCTCGCCATTTTTCAACCCTTGTTAAATATAATATAAGATAAAAAAGTATAATATAAAAATTTTGAAAATTTGAAAAGGTTTGCTAAAAATATGTTAAATGTCATTCATGCTCTTTTTTTTAGAGAGTTAAAGACAAGATTTGGTATCAATAAATATCTAGGCTATTTTTGGGTGATTGGTGAACCTATGATGGTAGTTTTAGTAATTACTTCTATAATTACGCTTATTAGAGAATTTCATCATCAAATCATGCCCGAAGGTGTTTCTATTTTTTTATTTTTAGCAGTAGGCATTATACCTTTTTTTATGTTTAGAAGTATTATTACCCAACTTTTAAGTGGTATTAGTTCTAATTTGACTTTATTTGCGTATAAACCTGTTCGTCCCATACATGTGTTTGTTGCTAGAACCATGCTTGAGTTTTGTATTTATTTTACTATTTTTATTTGTGTAATGTTTTTAGCAGGTTGGTTTTTACATATGCAAGTGATACCTAAGCATTTTCTAGAAGTGTTATTTTCGATTTTTTTGCTTGTAATGTTTGGTTTTGCTTTAGGGATTTGTTTTGCTATAGCAGGGCATTTTGCAGAACCTTTAAAAATGGCATTAAATTATTTAAATATAGTGCTATACTGGACAGCCTTGGTGGTATTTCCTATATGGATAGTTCCAAAACCTATTTTAGATATTTTGTATTATAATCCACTTTTGCATATTATGGAGCTTTTAAAATATAATTTTTTTCGAAATTACCCTTTGCTTGATGATTATAATTACTATTATCCTATTGTATGTTTGAGTGTAGTTTTGTTTTTAGGCTTGTTTTTTTATTATTTTACTAGAGAAAAGCTGATAGCAGTGCGATGATAAAATTAGTTAATTTAACCAAATCTTTTCCTTTGCGTAATGGTGATAGGCATTATGTTTTTAGAAATTTAAATTTTGAATTTCCTGAAAACTGTAGTATAGGCTTGATGGGACGTAATGGTGCTGGAAAATCCACCTTAATGAAGCTTTTAAGTGGTTCATTGCTTCCTGATAGAGGTAAGATTATAACTAATAAAAAACTATCTTGGCCTTTAGGTTTAGCAGGAGCTTTTCAGCACAGACTCTCAGCAAGAGACAATGTTCGTTTTGTTGCAAGGGTATATGGCTATAAAGGAAAAGCTTTAGAAGAAAAGATTAAATTTGTAGAAGACTTTGCTGAGCTTGGTAAATTTTTTGATGAGCCTATGAATACTTACTCAGCAGGTATGAGCGCTAGGATTTCTTTTGGTTTAAGTATGGCGTTTGATTTTGATTATTATTTAATCGATGAAGCAGGTGCGGTGGGAGATCCTAAATTTAGAGAAAAAAGCACTAAGATTTATAAAGAAAAACTAAGCCAATCAAAAGTTATCATGGTTTCACATAATGTAGCTGAAATTAAACAATGGTGTGATAAAATTATATTCATGCAAGATGGACAAGCTACGATATATGATGATGTAGATGAAGGTATAGCAGTGTATCAAGGAAAAATAAATGCAAAAAAATGAGTTGTTGAAAAAACTTAAAAATTTAGAAATATTATATTCTTTTAAATTAGTATTAATTTTAATCGCACTAGTGGTATTTTACTATGTCTTTATAGCAGCTAATCGTTATGTAAGCGAAAGTGTGCTAAGTGTAAAATCAACCACAGGCGATAGTGGTGCTATCACTGGTATAGCAGCGCTCTTGACCAATAATTCTTTTTCAAGTGATGATATTAATTATCTAAAATCTTATATTCATTCTTTAGATATGTTAAATATTTTAGAAGAGAAAATTCAAATTCGTGAACTTTATCAAAAACAAAAACTTGATTTTTTTTATAGCATTGCACCAAATGCAGATCAAGAAGAATTTTTAAAGTACTATCAAAACCGTGTTAAGATTGTCCAAGAAAACTCAGCTAATGGACTTTTGCGTGTGGAAGTGGAAGGCTTTGACCCACAAAGTGCTCATTTAATCGCTTCAACTATAGTAAAAGAAAGTGAAAAATTTATTAATGAAATTTCTCATAAAGCAGCAAGAGATCAAATGCAATTTGCTGAAGAAGAGCTTTTGCAGTTTAAAAAAAGATACCAAAAATCTAAAGATGCACTTTTGGCCTTTCAAAATAAATATGGAGTATTTGATCCACTCAAACAAGCAGAAGGCACTTTAAAACTCATAGCCGAGCTTGAATCAAGAATAGCCGCAAAAGAAGCAGAACTTTTGATGATGCAAAGTTATATTAATGATAATGCACCGCAAATTGTGACAATCAAAAGTGAAATAGATGCATTAAAAAAACAACTTCAAAAAGAAAAATCCAAAGTTTCTTCACCAAAATCTTCTCAAAAGCTTAATGATCTTGCAGCTAAATTCCAAGATCTAACTATAGAAGCAGGCTTTGCAGAGAGTGCTTACACTGCTGCATTAAAAGCTTATGAGAGTGCTAGGATAGAGGCTTTAAGAAAGATCAAACAAGTTGTGATTGTACAAAGTCCAAGTTTACCACAAAGTGCAAAATACCCAGAAGCTTTGTATAATATACTTACGGCTTTTATGATTTTGTCTTTGATATTTGGAATTGTAAAATTTGTTAAAATGATTATAGAGGAGCATAGATACTAATGAAAAAGTTATTTTTATTTTTAATTTTACCTTTGTTTTTATTTTCTGCGGTAGATGTTTCTCAAATCGCAAAAATTCAAAGTCAAAACCAAAGTATGGATCCACAAATAATAAATTATGATTACAATCAAAGCGATATAAATCAAACCACAGCTAAGGTTTTTGGTGCACATTTATTTAATGGAAACTTTACTAAATTTACCCAACACGTTTATAACCCTGATTATAAACTAGCAGTAGGTGATAGGATTAATGTAAAAATTTGGGGTGCGGTAGAGTTTATACAAACATTAACGGTAGATTCTCAAGGTAATATCTTTATACCTAAAGTTGGCGCGATCAATCTTTTAGGCGTGAAAAATAGTGCTTTGGTGCAAGTTATCACAAAAGCGATTAATAAAATTTACAAAAGCAATGTCTATGTATATGCAGATATGGATATTTATCAAAATGTTTCAGTATTTGTCACAGGAAATGTGAATCAACCAGGACTTTATCAAGGATTGAGTTCAGATTCTATCATACAGTATTTAGATAAAGCACGCGGGATTAATTTGGAATATGGCAGTTTTAGAGATATTCAAATTTTAAGAGATAATAAAGTCATTAAAAAAGTAGATTTGTATGATTTTTTACTTAAAGGTCAGATGGATTTATTTCCTTTTAGAATGGGAGATGTGATTTTAGTAGGTAGTGTGCAAAAATATGTATTTGTAGAAGGAGATGTGCAAAAGCCTTTTAGGTTTGAACTTAGTAATGATATTTTAAATTTAGAAGATATAGCTAGAGTCGCAGGTGCTAAGCCTATAGTTACTAACGCAGTAGTAAAAAGCTATAGAGAAGATCACAAGCTTCATGTGCAAGCTTATAGTAAAAAACAGTTTTTAGGTGTAGGTTTGCATAATGGCGATGAGATAGAATTTAGACCTGACTATACAGCGCAAAACATTAGCATTAGTATAGAAGGTGAGCATAATGGTTTGCATTCGGTGGTGATAAGAAAAGGCACAACCTTAGCAGAGCTTGCTAAAATGATTACGGTTAATGATCAATCAAACATCAATGCCTTACAAGTTTTTAGAAAAAGTGTAGCAGCCACACAAAAACAGCTAATAGAAGCTCAACTCAAAGAACTTGAAACACTAGCTTTAACTAGTTCTTCAGTTAATGCTGAGCAAGCTAGCATTAGAGCTACACAAGCTAAGACTATTTTAGAATTTATCGCACGTGCAAAGCAAGCTCAGCCAAAAGGACAGATTGTTATTGATAATGTTAAAGCGTATAATTCTATAGTATTAGAAGAAGGTGATGTGGTGAATGTACCTAGTAAAAATAATCTTGTTTTGGTCCAAGGTGAAGTTTCTATACCAGGTGCATTTGTATATATGGATAAAGAAAAATTAAGATATTATATTAACCTAGCGGGTGGCTTTAGCGATAGAGCTGATATATCAAGAGTTTTGGTGATTAATGCTAATGGTAAAGCAACTAAATACAGTGGTAGAAGCTCAGCAGATATCAAAGCAGGAGATTCGATTTTAGTTTTACCAAAAGTAGACAGTCAAAATTTACAAATTTTTAGCATGTTAACACAAATTTTATATCAAATTGCGATTGCAACTAATGTAGTGTTAAATATATAGGATTTTCAATGAGTCAAATAGATGCGATTAAAATAGCTAAAGAAGTTTTTCAAATCGAATCAAAAACGATTTTAGATTTATGCGACACCTTAAACGAGGAATTTAGTAAAGCGGTTGAGTTGATTTTGTCTATTAAAGGCAGGTGTGTTGTGAGTGGTATGGGTAAGTCAGGTCATGTAGGAGCTAAGATAGCTGCAACTTTAGCTAGTACAGGCACTCCGAGTTTTTTTATGCATCCGGGTGAAGCATTGCATGGAGATCTTGGAATGATCGCGAGTGAAGATGTGCTTTTGGCTATTTCAAATTCAGGAGAAACCGAAGAGGTTTTAAAACTCATTCCAGTGATCAAAAAAAGAAAAATTCCTTTGATTGTCATGGCAGGAGATCAAAACTCTACCTTAGCAAAACAAGCTGATGTTTTTATCAATATCGCAGTAAAAAAAGAGGCATGTCCACTTCAGCTTGCTCCAACTTCATCTACCACCGCTACTTTGGCAATGGGCGATGCTATAGCAGTGATTTTAATGAAAGCAAGAAATTTCAAACCCGATGATTTTGCGCTATTTCACCCAGGAGGAAGCTTAGGTAGAAAGCTTTTAACCAAAGTAAGTGATTTGATGGTATCAAGCAACCTGCCTATAGTCAGCCCTAATAGTGAATTTAATGAATTAGTTGATGTGATGACTAGTGGCAAATTGGGACTTTGTATAGTTGTTGAAAATGAAAAATTAGTTGGGATTATCACAGATGGAGATTTAAGAAGAGCATTAAGGGCAAATGATAAGCCAAGATTTGACTTTAAAGCCAAAGAAATCATGAGTGAGAGTCCAAAAACCATAGAAGCAAGCGCTATGGCAAGCGAAGCAGAAGAGTTGATGTTAAAACATAAGATCAAAGAAATTGTTGTTACGCAAAATGAAAAAATAACAGGCATTATACAACTTTATGCAATAGGAAGTGTGTGATGATCACGGTTATAACATTTGGAACTTTTGATTTGTTTCACTATGGACATTTAAGAATTTTAGAAAGGGCAAGTGAGTTGGGTGATAGACTTATTGTAGGAGTTTCTTCAGATATGTTGAATTTTGCAAAAAAGGGACGAAAGCCTATTTGTAGTGAATACGAGAGAATGAAAATTATTTCAGCGTTAAAATGCGTTGATGGAGTTTTTTTAGAGGAGTCCTTAGAGCTTAAAGAAGAATATATTAAAAAATATCAAGCTAATATTTTGGTTATGGGAGATGATTGGAGGGGAAAATTTGATTGTTTTGATAAAATATGTGATGTTGTGTATTTAGAAAGAACACCTAGTATTTCTACTACTGAAATTATAGAAATGATTAAGACATGACCTTTAAGACTAGTTTGCAAAAAGCCTTAAGGGATTCTAAAGGACTTTTTTTTACGCAAAAAATTTTAGCATTTTGTATAGTCATGTTATCGCAAAAAAAAATAAATCACTCGAAATTGCTATTTTTTTTAAAAATTTGTATTTTTATACGACAAAAGATAGCGTATTACTATCAAGCTGAGCTTGATTTTTATCGCTGTGAACATTTTAAAGCTCTTGATCATATTGACTATTTTTTAAAATTTTATCCTAATCATATGGAAGCTAAATACCTTAAAGCTCAAATATTGTTTTTATGCGATAAAAAGCAAGAAGCATGGGAAATTTTAATTGGTTGTTTAAAACAAACAAAGAGAATAAAGACTTGGTTGTTTTTAAGCAAGATGGTTGAAAATCAAAACGATGTTAGCAAATTAGAAAATTTATATTTAAAATTTCAACAGAATTATTCTCAAAAAGAGCAAGTGATAATAAATAAGCATTTAATAACCGTTTTTAAGAAAAACTATGATTATGCTAGAGCTAAAGAGTATTTAAAGGATAATATAATACACTTTCCTTTAAAAGTTGTGAATAAGAAAAGTAAAATGGCAAAGCAGGATGCAATAAATGCTTTAAGAGATATAAAGAAAATTTTTGATAATTCCAATATTGATTTTTTTTTAGTTAGTGGGACATTTTTAGGTTGCATTAGAGAGGGTGATTTTATAAGTCATGATTATGATATTGATATTGGAATTTGGAGTGAAGATTATAATGATGAAATAAAAAATAAGATTTTAAAATACGGTGTTTTTGTGCAGTATGATTCGGATTGGATTGGTGGTTTAAAACTAAAGCATATTAATGGTGTAAAAATAGATGTATTTTTGCATTTTAAAGAATTTGATAAGATATACCATCAAGGAGAAGTGGCAAAATGGTATAACACTACATTGCGGTTGCAAAAATATAACTTTATGGGTGATGAATATTATGGATTTGAAGATTTTGATAAATATTTAAGTGAAAATTATGGAAATTGGAAAATAAAAAAAATAGATTTTGATAATATTTTGGATACTCCAAATGCTATTGTTGTAAATAGTGAAGCGTTTGTTGTTCATTTATATCAATTATTGATGAGTCAATATGCAAAAAATAATAAAAACAAAATATTATTCTATTTAGAGCGATTTGGTGAAAAAATATATAAAGGAAGTGTTTAATGTATTGGATTTATTATTTTTTAGGTATGTGGTATTATCAAAAAAAGAAAGATTATAAAAAAGCTCAAAGTTATTTTTTAAGGGTGCTAAAAAGAAGAGAAAAACATGCAAAGTGTAACTTTAAACTTGGTATGAGTTATTTTAAGTTAAAACAGTGGAAAGAAGCAAATGAATTCATTTCTAAAGCTTTGATTATAGATCCATCAAAAAAATCTTGGCACACTCAATTAAAGCAAACAGAAAATCACCTAAACAATATGTTTTTTAGACCACAAAAATTGTGGTGGAAGGAAGTTGAGGATTTGAAAAGGCAAATCCAAGATAAAGAAAAAAATTTTTTTATATGCAGAGATCTTGCAATAGCTCTTGAAAATATGAAAAGATATCATGAGGCTGCAAGTTATTATGAGCAAGCTGTTAAGCTTAGTGATAAAAAAGAATCAATATTATATTATAAATTAGGTTATTGTTATGAAAGTAAAGGACATGATAGTGAGCCAAATATTGAGTTAGCACAAAAATATTACAATAAAGCCATTAAATATGATGATAAGCTTGATGCAAGGAAATTTGGTATTGGCATTTTTCATGAGAAGCAAGGACTTTGGGAAGAGGCAAATAAAGCATATCTAAAGCACCATGAAGAAGTAAAAAATTTGGATAACGATGATTTGTTGTATAAAATAGCTTTTAGTTTTGAAAAATTATATGATTACTGTAACGCTGAATATTATTATAAAAGAACACTAGAGATAAACTATCAAAGACCATACACTCACTATAGATTAGCCCTTATACTTGAAAAGCAAAAAAAACTTGAAGAGGCAGTTGAATTTTATAAAGAAGCTCTTAGAAGAAGTAATGAACATAAATCTTATTGGTATTTTCGCTTATGTAAATGTCTGAATTCTTTAGGCAGATACGAAGAATCTGCAAAATTTTTAAATAAATCTCAAGTTCTTCAAAATAAACCTTATGGTTTATCAGAAGGTGTTTTAAGTGATAAAAACCTAAGACGAAGGATGTTTTATACGGAGTGTTATGAGAATTTAAAAATCATTGATAATGTGATTTTATATGAAAGTTTCCATGGAAAATCAATGTCTTGTAATCCTTATGCTATATTTTTACATCTTTTAAAGCAAGATGAATTTAAAGCTTATACTCATGTATGGGTTGTAAATAATCTTAACAATGTAAAAGCAAATTTTAAAAAAATGCAGAATATTGTTTTTGTTGTTAGAGGTAGCGATCTTTATTTAAAGTATTTAGCTAGTGCCAAATATCTTATCAACAATGTAACCTTTCCTGATTATTTTATTAGAAAAGAAGGACAGAGATATTTAAATACTTGGCATGGTACGCCTATTAAATATTTAGGTAAAAAAATAAAAACTGGTTTTATGGAGCATGCCAACGTACAACGAAATTTTTTGCATGCAACGCATTTAATCCACCCAAACTTATATACAAAAGATATTTTGGAGAATGATTATGATATTAAAGACTTGTTTTCTGGTGTTTCTGTTTTAACAGGATATCCTAGAATTGATTTGTCTTTATCTAATGATGTTTCTATAAAAAATGATTTAGGAATTAAAGATAACCAAAAAGTGTTACTTTATGCGCCAACTTGGAGAGGTGGTTTAAATAAACAGTATTTTGATTTTGAACGTTTAAAGAATGATATCTTGGAACTTCAAAAAAGTAATTTTAAAATTTTAGTATCAGTTCATCATGAGATTGAGCATTTATTTGATAATGAACAATTAAAAGATGTCTTGCTTCCATCTTATATGGAAATGAATGAGTTGTTGCCCATTGTAGATGTTTTGATTACGGATTACTCTTCTGTAATGTTTGATTTTATGGTTTTGGAGAGACCTATTATTTGTTATTTATATGATTATGAGTATTATAAACAAGAGAGGGGATTATATTTTAATGTAGATGAAATAACACATCATGTTTGCAAAACAATAGAAGATGTAAAAGAAGTTTTAAATTCCAAAGATTTATTTGTAAAAGATAATTCACACTTGACTAGTTTGAAACATAAATTTTATGATTTAGAAGATGGGAAATCTTGTGCGAGAGTGGTTTCAACTTTCTTTGATGATATGAAAAAGAAAGACACGAAAAACTGCAACAATGTTTTATTTTATGTGGGGCCATTTATACCAAATGGTATTATGAGTTCTTTTAAAAATTTAGTGCACCATTTACAAAATTTAGATTTTAATATTTTTGTGTCTATTGATCCTGCTTCGATATGTTCTCATGAAGAAAGATTGGAACAGTTTTATTTGATATCTGAAAAGGTTAAAATTTTACCAAAAGTTGGTTCCTTAAATTTAACTTTAGAAGAATTTTACATAGAAAAAGAAAATCTTAATAAAGAAAAGTCTTTGCAAAATTATAAAAGAGAATTTAAAAGATTATATGCAGATGTAAATTTTAAAGTAGTGATTAATTTTGAAGGTTATAATGTATTTTGGGTAAAATTGTTTTCTAGTGTTGATAATAATATGATTTTTTTACACAATAATATGCAAGGTGAATTTGAGAAAAGATTTCCTTATCTTGAGCAAAATTTTAAATGCTATAAAGACTATAAAAAAATTCTCTCTGTTTCAAAGCAGACAAATGAAGAAAATGAAAAAAATCTAGCTAATGCATATGATATTGAAAAAGACAAGTTTGATTTTTTGGAAAACACTATTAATCACAATGAAATCATAGCAAAATCAAAAGAGAAGCTAGATGAGATAACTGAGAATAAATATTTTAAAACAGACTATAAAGTGTTTATCAATATAGCTAGGCTTTCAGTTGAAAAAGATCAAGCTAAGCTTATAGAGGCATTTAAAGTTATAAACGAGAAGTATCCTAAAACACTTCTTTTGATTTTGGGAGAAGGTCCATTAAAAGAAGATTTGCAAAATTTGATTAAAAAGTTAGATTTAAAAAAGAAAGTTTTTCTTCTTGGCAGGATTTCCAATCCTTTTCCATATTTGAAAAAAGCGGATTGTTTTGTAATGAGTTCAAACCATGAAGGGCAACCTATGACTTTATTAGAGGCATTGGTTTTAAATAAAGCCATAGTTGCTACAGATATTCCAGGGAATGTTAGTGTGCTTAAGAATCGTGGTGGTTTGATAGTGGATAATACTATAAAAGGATTGGTGTATGGAATGGAATATTATATTAGTAATTTAATTGAAATATTAGATTTTAATGCAAAGGAGTACAACATTCAATGTTTGCAAAAATTAAAAGCGTTTTTAATATAAAAAAAGAAAAAAAAAATGATAAATATAGAGTGGCTGTTTTGTTTTATGGACATGCAAGAACTTATCGTCGGACATATGATTTTTTTAAAAAAAATGTTTTGGATGTAAACAATGATATTGAAATGGATGTGTATATACACACATGGAGTGAGTTGGAGCATGTGGATCATAGACATCAATACAAAAAAGACTTAAGTATCGCAGGAAAACCATTGCAGCAGGATGATGTTAGTTTTATAAAAGAAAAATATAATCCAATAGCACTTAAAATAGATAATCAATTGTCTTTTAATGAGGAGCAAAGAGAAAGAATATCGAAGAATGGATTTAGTGAAAAATCATATATTGCTAATTATAATATTTCATATTCAATGCAAGAGTGCAATAAGCTAAGAAAAAAAACTGGCAAAAAATATGATTTAATTGTTTTAAGTAGATTAGATATTATATTTTTAAAACCGTTAAAGATATTTGAAGCTTTGCAGAATAGCGGTCAAGGTAAGATAGATTTTTTGAGCTATAATAAAAGCGATTTTGATGATATTGTTTTCTATACATATATGGAGTCAAACTCTATGGAGTTGTTTAGAAATCAAAGAAAATATATTACTGGTATTGATTTATTATTGATAGCTGGTAATAAATCTATAGATTATATATGTGGTTGGCATAATGAACTTTTAAAATTTCCCCCTATGGGTGCTGGTCCAGAAAGATGGATAACTAAGCAAATTCATGATTATAAATTAAATTTACAACTGATGTATTATAAAAAACCTGAATGTTATACAATATTAAGAAGTAATGAGTGTAGTGAATCTGTCAATCGGGAGTTATTTTGTTTAAATGATGCCAAAAAACATTGGAATTATGAATATACTCGACAGATATATGAAAAACTTATAAAAATAAATGAAAGTTATTTATTTGAATATATACACTACTTGGCTGATATTGGCTATTTGGAGGTAATTTATAAGTTATTTTTTATTGACTTTGGCCTTGAAAAAATTAATAAGATGATTGAGTTAAAAATCAATGACTCGGAAACAGCCGTACATTTATTAAAATTTTATAATTTGTCATATAATCCATCGATTATGTGCTGTAGTGATAAAATTGAAAGCAAGATGTTAAATTTGACTTATCATAATAATTTTTTTGAGCTACATAAACTATGCATGGAAAATTTAGATTTTATAAAGAAGGATTGTGGGAAAACTCAAATGATAGTAAATTATGCCATAAATAAAATGATGGAGAGTGATAATTTGGGTGCAGAATTAGCTATTCATGTTTTGTCTTTATATGAAACCTCAAAGAGTATTAACCAACAAAGAAAAAAATATATTACGAGTAGTTTTATTGATTACTTTGAAAAAAAAAGAGAAGAAGGTTTTTTTAAATATCAAAATTCTGTACTTATTGGTGCTATTTTACACCAAGTAAATCAAGATGAAGGTAAAAAAAAGTATGTCTTAAAGAATCAAAATTATTTCCAGAAATATAATAAAAAAAGTAATGGCATTTTTTTTGTAAAAGATAATGTAAAAGATAATGTAAAAGATAATGTAAAAGATAATGTAAAAGATAATGTAAAAGATAATGTAAAAATTGCCGTATGTTTATCAGGGTTGATTAGAGGTGATTTTAAGAAAGTTATTGATAATTTAAAATCCGTATTAATAGAACCACTAAATGCAGATTTGTTTGTTTTTAGTTGGGATAGAAGTGTTGAATATCCTGGTTTTTGCGGGGATAGTAATTGGGTGTATCGATTGTTTGGAGCCGATTTTTTAAAAGAGTGTCCAGAATATATGAAGAAAACATCTTTTCTCCAAGCTAATTTTCCAAAATTATATAATAAATTAAATATGGAGCATGGTGTTAAAAAAATCGATAGTGCGTATATTCAGAGTATTTCAAAATGCGTTGCTGCCGATACTGAAAATGAGGAGATTTTTTTACAATCCTTATCGATGGATTTTTTATCTATGAGAGAAAAAAACAGGGCAAAGATGTTTTATGGGATTTATAGGTCACTTCAAATGGTGTTTGAATATGAAAAAAATCATAATATTCGGTATGATTATTTGTTTAGAGTTAGACCGGATATTGGTCTAAAAGGAAATATAAATAAAGTCCAGTTAATGAAATTGCAAAACAATGAAATTGCAGTTGATTTTTTTTCTTATGGCGTGCAAGATCAATTTTTTTATGGTCGCAGAGATATCGTCGCAGAATTGATGAATTTATGGGTTTATTATCAAAATAATACCGATTTAAGTAAAATAGATAGTTCGCATTATTTATTGCATATGTTTTTTTCACTAAAAAATATTTTCACTGTAAAACCTATTTTGCAAAGAGATGTATCATATGCTATAAGAGGAATAAAATTTCCAGATGTTTCTAAGGAGTTAGAAAAAGACTTGCTAAATTTTTGCTCAGAGCATTATGATTACGGAAGAGTAAAAAATATATTGCAAAAAATGTTCTTAAGTTATGAATCTAAGGAACTCTAATGCTTAACCCAAATAGTGCTATAGACAGGATAAAAAATTCACTTTCTTATAGATTAGGTCTTGCTATCATAGAATGTAAAAAACAACATGGGGGGGGGTATATAACCCTACCATATAAATTATATAAGATAAAACAACAACATTTTAAAGAACAAAAACTATACAAGCAAACTATTAAAATATTTCCACAACTTGCATATCCTAAAGTAGAATCTTGCAAAGATTATAATGAAAGCATAAGATATAAGTATCATCTTTCCTATATGCTAGGAGAAGCTTTGATTTGTGCTCATAAAGCTTGGTGTAAAGGAGGATACTTTATGTTACCTTCTTTGTTAAAAGAAAAATATAAGATATATAAAAACATTCAAGATATTATCAGCATATTGCCTCAAAAATTACACTATCATTTTTACAATTCAACAATAAAAAATCATAAAATAAATATTCAAGATTTGATTGATATTTTGAAACAACATAAAGATTATAAACCCATACTAGAAAATATATTTCATAATTTTGATTTTTTTATAAAACATTTTGATCTTATTAGAATTTGGCTATCTTCGAAAGATTTTAAAGAAAAATATAAACAAGAAAATCACCCTTACCCTTCTTTGCTTGATCCTAAAAAACTAAACGATGAGAATGAAAAAATTAACTATAAAAATATTCCTGCTGAACTTGCATGGGAAATGAATTTACCTTTACCGGATAATTATAAGTTTGTGTTTTTATCTGGGGGAGTTTCTGGGCATGCGGCAATGATGAAATTTTTAGAAGATTGTTATATTGGGTTATATACAAGACAAACATATCGAGGAGGTGATGTACTCGGTATTTATTGCGATCAATATTTAGCAATGCAAAAAAAACACTATAATATTTTAGTTTATATGGAATATGGAAATATACAATCAAAGGCCAAGGAAAAATTAATTGGCTTATTTGATCAAAAAAGAAGGGTTTTATTTTTAGTTAGAGATCCTATATCTAGATTAAAATCTAGAGTTAATCATATAGCCCCAAATAAATTTGCTAAGTATGATTTTTATTTAGATTCTGATGTTAAAAAGGTGGTGGATGTAAAGAGATACTATTCGAGAAAAGGAATCTCTGGTTTTCCTGAAATTGATATTTTAGAGAATTATGTTAATTTGAATTTTTTTTGTTATACATCTTTAACTAAAAATTTTCATGATGATGTTTTTTACATTGATATGGAGGAAATTAAACCAGAAAAAGCATTTGATACAATGTGTGCTTTGGCAAATAAATTTGGATTTAGCGAGCCTACTGATAAGAAAAAATTTTCATGCACGGTATTTGACGATACAATTGGATATTTTCCTATGAGATTGCATATTGGTAGTATTATAATTATAATTAATACCGAATTTAGAGCTAAACAAATACAACAATCCAAAGAATATATCAACATTGTAAGTGATTTTTTTGATAAGCCTTTAAAATATGACAATTTAGGTATTTTTATAAAACCACAAGACTATGAGCAGTTAAAGCAGAGCGGTGAACTGATGCAAGCCACAAAAAAATATTTGGCAAATTTTATAAAGGCATTGGAAGAAAGAATAGAGATTGAAAAATCTAAATTATTTAAAGAAGATGATGTGTTAAAATATTTAAAAGAAAACAAAGAGCTAAGGATTAGACTGAAAGAATTACTTGATAAAGAACTTGCTCACATTAAGCAATACAGGCCAGATATAGTTGCCTCTTGGAAATACTATCAAGAATTTGAAAGAATATGTAAAGAATTGGATGGTAATTAATACTAAAGAAAGATAAAAAAAAGTATAATATAATAAAAACAAGGAAAGACTATTAAGAATATTATTATTGATTTAGATGGAACTTTAACATTAGATACTGATGTTCCTTACAAGGATAAGCCAATAAATACAAACATTTTAAGGCAACTATGTTATTATAAGGAATTAGGTTTTAAAGTAACTATATTTACTAGTAGAAATATGAGAACATATCAGGGTGATATTGAAAAAATTAAGCATAATACATTGCCCATAATTGTAGAGTGGCTTGATAAGCATAAAGTTCCTTATGATGATATTATCGTAGGAAAGCCATGGTGTGGTTACGATGGTTTTTATGTCGATGATAAAGCTATAAGACCTTCTGAATTCGCAAAATATTCTTATGAGGAAATTATTGAGATTCTTCAAAAAGAAAACCCATATAAAGATGGAGGAAATAGATGATTTTTATTATGTCATCAGCTTATTGCTCTGATGATTTTGAACTAGAATTTGGAAAAATTCCTCCTTCTTTTTTGCCGTTGGGCAACAAAAGATTATACGAATATCAGATTGAACTTTTTCGTAACTTAAATGAGTCGATAGTATTAACTCTTCCTCAAAGTTTTCAAATTAGTGAATATGATTTTCTAAAGTTAAAATCACTAGGTGTAAAGATTTTATATATTCCTGAAAGTATGCAATTAGCAGAAGCTTTGATTTATACTATTAATATGAATTCTCCAATCAATGAGTCGATTTATATATTACACGGTGATACATATTTTAGTTCTATACAGTCTTTAAAAAACCATTTGGTGGTTTCAAAGGTAAAAGAGAATTATAAATGGGCGTACTTGTTTAAAGAGAAAGTGTTAAATTATAGGATAAAAAATAACATTTCGGAAGACTATGAATTGGTTTTATCTGGTTTTATGAATATTGAATATCCATACTTTTTAGTTAAGTGTCTTTTGGATAATCATTATTCTTTTGTTGATGGGTTAAGAGAATATTCCAATACTCATGCTTTTAGTATAGCTCAAGATAACTCATGGTTAGATTTTGGCTTGATAACAAATTATTTTCATTCTAAAAAAAAATTTAGCACACAAAGAGCTTTTAATCATTTATTAATTGATGAAAACTTTGTGATAAAGTCTTCAAATTGGGATAGTAAAATCAGAGCTGAGATCAATTGGTATAGAAGATTTCCACAAAAATATAACATGTACTTACCAAGATTTTATTGTGAAAAAGCAGGTTCTTATCGATTGGAGTATTTGTATCATAATACCTTATTAGAGTTGTTTGTTTTTGGAAAATTACCACATTATATTTGGCGTAATATTTTTGGGTCTATAAAAGTATTTTTAAACACTATTCATAAATTTAAAAGTGATAAAGAGATTGTTTTTGATTATAAAGCTAAAACGTTGAAAAGATTAAAACAAATCAATCATCCAGAAATTAGTTTTTCTAAAAAATATTCTTTTGGTAATTATGAAAGTATATCAATATGTGAAATCCTAAATTCATTAGATAAAAATATATCGCAAAAACAAGATATAAGATTAATTCACGGAGATTTTTGTTTTAGTAATATTGTGTATGATTTTAGATCAAAGAATATAAAAACGTTTGATCCCAGGGGAATGGACTTTGATGAGAATATAACAGTCTATGGAGATATGTGTTATGATTATGCGAAATTAGTGCACTCCGTATTAGGTTTGTATGATTTTATTGTTTCTGGCTTTTCAAGATGTGAAATTCAAAAAGATAAAATATTTTTGTCTATAGATGTGAGTGATGAAATAGTTAAAATTCAGGAAGAATTTTTTACAATGTTCGAAATTGATAAGCAAATTTGCTCTATTGCTATACATCTATTTGCTTCTATGCTTCCTTTGCATGCTGATGATAGTGACAGACAAAAGGCTTTGTTTGCTAATGTTTTTAGATTATATTTTTATTTTAAAGATAAAGGTTTGGTATGACTATTGTTTTTCCTATGGCTGGGCTTAGTTCACGATTTTTAAATGCAGGTTATAAAATACCAAAATATATGCTTAAAATACAAAATAAAACTGTATTTTATAATGCGGTTTTTGGGTTTAAGCATTATTTCAAAGATTGCAATTTTCTTTTTATTTATAGAGATATACATAATACCGAAAAATTTATTGCAGATGAGTGTGAAAAATTTAAAATCAAAAATAAAATTCTTGTAAAACTTGATGATGAAACTCAAGGGCAGGCCCATACAGTTATGCTTGGATTGGAAAAAGCTTATATTGATGATAATGAAAGTATATTGATTTTTAATATAGATACTTTTAGATATAATTATATTTTACCTGATTTTGACTATGAAAAGTTGGATGGATATTTGGAAGTATTTCAGGCCGATGGAGAGCAGTGGTCGTTTGTTTTACCTGGTGATGATAAAAATGTTTTGAAGACAACTGAAAAAGAAAGAATTTCTAATCTTTGTAGTAGCGGGTTATATTATTTTAAAAAAGGCAAAGACTTTAAAGATTCTTTTAAGTTTTCGTATGAAAACAAGCTGTATGTAAAAAATGAACTATATATAGCACCCTTATATAACTATTTGATCAAAAATGATAAACAAATTAAATATCATGAGATAAATTTGAGTGATATAATATTTTGCGGAACACCGCAAGATTACGAAAGGATTAAGATTGAAAATAATATCTCATAGAGGTATATGGGGCAAATGTAGTGAGAAAAACACCTTAAAAGCATTTGAGCGGAGTTTTTGTAATGATTTTGGTGTCGAGACTGATTTGCGAGATATGTTAGAGCAAATTGTTATATCACATGATATGTCAAATAGCAGTTGCTTGACTCTAGATGATTTTTTTGCTTTATATAAAAGATTCTCTAGTAATTTTCCTTTGGCATTAAATATTAAAGCTGATGGACTTCAAAGTATTTTGAAAGAATTTTTAGAGAAATATGATGTTGATAACTACTTTGTATTTGATATGTCGGTTCCCGATGCTTTACTTTATATAAAGGCAGGCTTTAATGTTTTTACAAGACAAAGTGAATATGAAAAACAACCTAGTTTTTATAATGAAGCGTGCGGAGTGTGGATGGATGAATTTTGTGAACATTGGATTGATGAGAAGATTATTCAGGGTCATTTAGAAAATAATAAAAAAATATGTATTGTTTCCCCTGAATTACATAAAAGAGATTTTAAAAAAGAGTGGCAAGAGTACAAAGAAATATCTAAAAAATTAGATAACGGTGATAGTTTGATGCTTTGTACGGACTATCCTTTTCAAGCAAGGGAGTTTTTAATGTGAAAATTAAAGCGATACTTTTTGATATGGATGGCGTTTTGATTGAAGCTAAGGATTGGCATTATGAGGCGTTAAATAAAGCATTAAAACTTTTTGGAATGGAAATTTCTCGTATAGAACATCTTACAACCTTTGATGGTTTACCAACAAAAGATAAACTAAAAATGCTTTCTTTGGAAAAAGGTTTACCTGTAGGCTTACATGGATTTATTAATGAGCTAAAGCAACAATACACCATGGATTTGGTTCATAGTTTATGTAAACCAAGATTTCACCATGAATATGCTCTTTCGAAACTTAAAGAGAGTGGTTATAAGATGGCTGTGTGTTCTAATTCTATTAGAAATACTATAGAAATAATGATGCAAAAAGCTTCTCTTGATGTATATTTGGATTTTTATATTTCTAACGAAGATGTAAAAAAAGGAAAACCTGATCCTGAGATGTATAACAAGGCTATAGAAAGAATGAATTTGCACCCAAAAGAATGTATGATTGTAGAAGATAATGAAAATGGTATAAAAGCAGCTAAAGCTAGCGGAGCTAATGTAATGATAGTAGGAGAAATCATTGAGGTTAATTATGAAAATATTTTAAAACATATTGATAATTTCCAAAAAGGAAAATAGATGATTGATATAATTGTTCCTTTGGCGGGTAAAAGTTCTTTTTTTAGCGAGGATAAAGATGGCTTTCCAAAGCCATTTGTTGAAATTTGCGGCAAAACTATGTTAGAACATTTCATAAGAAACTATGATAATATAAAAGAAAAACGCTTTATTTTTATTTTAAGACAAGATGATGTTAAAAGGTATCATTTAGATGATGCTATTAATGTTTTAACTAATAATAAAAGCAAAATAGTAGTATTAAAAAATGAAACAGAAGGAATGCTTTGTTCATTTATGATGGCTATAGATGATATACAGAAAGACAATCCTATTTTAGTGGTTAACATGGATCAAATTTTTGAATATGATTTAAGAGAGATTCTTTTTAAATTTGAGCAATGTGATGCTGGTGTATTAAGTTTTGAAAGTATTCATCCAAGATGGGCTTATGTTAAATGCAATGAAGATAACAATTTAGTCTTAGAATCTTTTGAAAAAAAACCTATAAGTAAAAATGCTATTGCTGGATTTTATTATTTTAAGAATTTAGACTTGCTATTTAATGCTGCTAAAAATGTTATAAAAAAAGATGTGAATTATATGGGAAATTATTATATAGCTTCAACTTTAAATGAGTTAATTTTAAAAAATAAAAAGGTGGTTAACATAACTATTGATTCAAATCGCTATTTCACTTTTTATAGCCATGCTAAAATTACTGAATATGAAAGGGTGAAAAATGCTAAAAGAGTTAACTAAACAATATATAAAAGTTTTTGATGAGAAAGATTTAAATGGTGTATCTATACTTTTTGATGATGATTTTGTGTTGGAAGATCCTGTAGTTAAAAGAGTAGAGGGAAAAAATAAATCTTTAGAAGTTATAAAAAATATATTTAGCAATTGCAATAAGTTAAATTTTAGCGCTAAAAATATCTACATGGAAGGCAATATTACGATTATTGAATTTGTGCTAATTTTAGATGAACATAGATTAGAAGGTGTAGATATTATTAAGTGGGAAAATGAAAAGATGAAAGAATTAAGAGCTTATTTGGATATTCCTAAGGATTGAAAATGGAAATATTTGATTTACAAAGTATGATTCGCGGTTGGTTTATTGGAAATTTTAATCCAAGTGTTATAAAAACAAATTTGATAGAAGTTGGTATAAAACGTTATAAGAAAGATGATCATGAAGATAAACATTATCATAAAATAGCCACCGAAATTACTGTAATTATTGAAGGTAAAGTGCAAATGAGTGGTAAAATATATACAAAAAATGATATTATAGTTATACATCCAAAAGAATCTACAGATTTTAAAGCTTTGGAAGATACTATTTCTGTAGTGGTAAAAATTCCAGGAGCTAATGATGATAAGTATATGGGAGAAATAAATGATTAATGTTGTCATACCTATGGCTGGTCTTGGTAGTCGTTTCGCTAAAGTCGGATTTTCAAAACCAAAACCATTTATAGATGTTTTGGGTAAACCAATGATTGTTAGAGTGCTTGAGAACTTAAGCATACCAAATGCTAATTATATTTTAATAGCTAGAAAAGAACATCTTGAAAGTGAGCAGATATTGGTCGAATATATAAGATCAAATTTTAATGTGCATTTTATAGGTATAGACAAATTAACAGAAGGCACAGTTTGTACAGTCCTTTATGCTAAGAAGATAATCGACAATGATACACCATTGCTTATAGCAAATTCTGATCAAATAGTTGACATGAATATTAATGAGTATATTAAAGACTGTGTTGACTGTAAGCTGGATGGTTCAATTTTAACTTTTATAGATAGTGAGAAAAATCCAAAATGGTCTTTTGTTAAGCTAGATTCAGATAATATTGTGGAGTATGTAAAAGAAAAAGAAGCTATTTCTGATATAGCTACTGTCGGAATTTATTTTTTTAGTAGAGGAAGTGTGTTTGTAAATTCTGCAATAAATATGATTATAGAAAACGATCGTGTTAATGGTGAATTTTATATCTGTCCTGTGTATAATTATGCAATAAAAAATAAGGCCAAAATAGGTATATACAGTATTGATTATAAACAAATGCATGGTATTGGAACCCCTGAGGATCTGCAGAAATATATAGGAGGGAAAAATGAAGCAAATTGAGAGAGGTCAATGTCCAATAACTGGTAGTGAAAATATAGAAATTTTAAGTAGTAGAAAGTTTCCTTTATCTTGCGGATGTACTACTGATACTAGTGAGAATGACTTGATTTATGAAGAAGAATTTTCAATTTGCAAAGACAGTGGAGTCTTGTTTTTAAATAAATTAATACCTCTGGATGTTTTATATAAAAATGGTCATTACGCAGGAAGTGTAGGTAAAATTTGGGAAGAGCATCATGAAGCTTTTGCGAATTTTATTTTTCAAGTAAAACCTAGAAATGTTTTGGAAATTGGTGGTGGACATGGCAAACTAGCACAAAATTTTTTAAAATTGCAAAAAGTTAATTGGACGATAGTTGAACCTGATACTAAGAATAAATTCAATAATGTAAACTATATTGATGGTTTTTTTGATAAAAGCATCTGTGAAGATAAGCAGTATGATGTTATAGTGCATTCACACACTTTTGAGCACATCTATAATCCTAATAAATTTTTAAGCGATATTTCAAATTCATTAAGTGAGAATAGGTATATGGTATTTTCTCTTCCTAATATGCAAAAGTGGCTAGAAAATAAATTTAGCAATTGTCTTTTTTTTGAGCATACTATATTTTTAAATGAAAAATTGATAGATTATTTATTGTGTAAGAATAAATTTAAGATAATTGCTAAAAAATATTTCAAAGAGCATAGTATTTTCTATCTTGTTAAAAAAGATGAAAAACAGTTGGATATCGAGTTGGTTAATGACTATAAACAAAATAAAAAGCTATTCTTGGATATGAAGGAATATTATCAAAATAAAGTTGAAAGACTAAATCAACTTACGAAAGAAACCGTCAGGGATATATATTTGTTTGGGGCTCATTTGTTTAGCCAGAATTTGATTTATAGTGGTTTAGATATTTCAAAAGTTGTGAATATATTGGATAATGATCCTAATAAACAAGAAAAAAGATTGTATGGGACATGTTTATATATTAAATCGCCGCAAATTCTAAAAAATAAAAATAATGTTTTGGTAATTTTAAATGCCGGTGTTTATAATGATGAAATTAAAGATAGTATTTTAAACGATATTAATTCTAATGTTGAGGTTATAATGTGTTGAGTTCAAAAATTACTTACAATACTATAGTAGATACGTGGGATTTTGATTATATTAAACATTTAGCAGATTGTGATGTTTGTGATGAAATATTGTCACTTTGGTATGATTTGGGTTATTATGATCAAATAGCAACTGATGAACGATATGTTCGAGATCTAGCTTTGATATTACATGTTGATTATGCTGAATTTTTACGGTATTTAAATACTTGTTTAAGCGAAAAAAAATTGGATAAGTCTTTTTTGTCATGTGAACATAAATTTTCATTTATTAGCTATATATGTAATCAAGAAGAAATTATTCGGTCGTTAGATGTAAATTCATTTGCAGAATTGTTAAATACAATTCGAAGACATGATAATAGACTACAGCAAGCTTTTTTTTTAAAAAATATGATAGATTTTTGCATTCGTAATTCAAATGATATTCTTTTTAAAAACGGAATTCATTATATTATGATGGAAATTTTATATAGGCATTTTTTAGAAAGCACTGCAGGGACTTTATATTACAATAAACTCAGTTTGCTTGTAAGAAATAAATTTTTCCAAGGTCGGTATTTTGAAACTAAGAAAAAAGTAGCTTTGTGTCTTACTGGAGTTTTAAGACCAGGATGGAGGGACTCGATCAAAGATCTAATTGACTCTTTTTCTACATTTGATATTGATGTGTTTGTGTATTCTTGGAATGAAGAGAGTTTATGGCCGGGTGTAGGTGGCAATGGAATTGGTTGGATCAGAAGATTTTTTCATCCAATCATTAAAGAATGTCCAAAAGAATTAATTTTATCAAATACTGATTTTGCTAAATTATTTCCTAAGGTTTTTGATATTCTTTCAAATGAGATTACAAGTAAAATTGAAGATAAAGATATTTTTATATTAAGTGAAAAAATAAAACGGGTTAAATTAGAATCTTATTCAAATGTGATGCAATCTATAGGAGATATAAAAAATGATTCTAAGATATATTATGGTATATATCAAGTTTTTAGGCTTTTAGAAGAATATGAAATACAAAATAATTTTAAATATGATTTTATTATTAGAGTTAGATCTGATTACAAGATTGTAAAAAATCATATTACATATGATGATCTTCATAAATTAGGGTTAAATGAAATTTATAGTGCTAGATATAATTGTGGTATAGATGGTAGTTTGGAGATTGGTAGAAGAAGCGCCATGGATACTTATATGAACACATGGCATCACATTTCGCTAAATAAAAACATCCCCTTTTTTAAAGGATGTTTTGAGAAATATCCTATGACATGTATGAGTACTTCAGGTTTTTTGTCTCATTATATTTTAAGTCAATGGATTGAATACCTTGGACTGAGAGTTGTTAGGCTTGATATCGAGTTTACACATATAAATCATCATCTTTTTGAGAATATTCAATTTCCAGATATATCTAAAGAGTTAAACGAGGATTTAAGGATGCTTAGGAATAATAATGCGCTGAACAGTTCTCAAATACAAGATATAAGTTCTTTTTTTGAAGTGATTTTTAATACATATACTATTATAAAAAATAGAGTTCATTTGAATGCAAAAATAGTTAATTCGGAGCATTCAGCCAAAGCAAGAATTCAAAACCAACTCTCATATAAACTAGGTCAAGCTATGATAGTTAATTCTAAATCTTTCCTAGGCTATATAAGAATGCCTTTTGTATTATCTTACATTAAAGATAAACACAAACAAGAACAAAAAATCTATCAAGAAAAAATAAAAAAAGACCCATCATTAGCATTACCTCCATTAGAAAGCTATCCTGATTATCAAGAAGCCTTAAAACTCAAAAACCATCTTTCTTATAAACTAGGTCAAGCTCTTATGCAAGCTAATAAAACTTGGTATGGGGGGGGGTATATCAAGTTGCTATTTGAAATTAGGAAGTTGAAGAAGAAAGCTAACCCTAAGGAACTCTAATGCTTAACCCAAATAGTGCTATAGACAGGATAAAAAATTCACTTTCTTATAGATTAGGTCTTGCTATCATAGAATGTAAAAAACAACATGGGGGGGGGTATATAACCCTACCATATAAATTATATAAGATAAAACAACAACATTTTAAAGAACAAAAACTATACAAGCAAACTATTAAAATATTTCCACAACTTGCATATCCTAAAGTAGAATCTTGCAAAGATTATAATGAAAGCATAAGATATAAGTATCATCTTTCCTATATGCTAGGAGAAGCTTTGATTTGTGCTCATAAAGCTTGGTGTAAAGGAGGATACTTTATGTTACCTTCTTTGTTAAAAGAAAAATATAAGATATATAAAAACATTCAAGATATTATCAGCATATTGCCTCAAAAATTACACTATCATTTTTACAATTCAACAATAAAAAATCATAAAATAAATATTCAAGATTTGATTGATATTTTGAAACAACATAAAGATTATAAACCCATACTAGAAAATATATTTCATAATTTTGATTTTTTTATAAAACATTTTGATCTTATTAGAATTTGGCTATCTTCGAAAGATTTTAAAGAAAAATATAAACAAGAAAATCACCCTTACCCTTCTTTGCTTGATCCTAAAAAACTAAACGATGAGAATGAAAAAATTAACTATAAAAATATTCCTGCTGAACTTGCATGGGAAATGAATTTACCTTTACCGGATAATTATAAGTTTGTGTATCCTTTATTTGGTTTGTCTGGAGGGGGTGCCTTAACTTCTTTTTTTAATAAATGTGGCTTTAGCATGAATTATGATTTTCACAGAGATTTTGAAAAAAGCTATATTGTAAATTATAATTCTTTTTTAAAAAGAAAGCAAAATATACTTTATTATACAGAGTATGGCTTAAATGTTGAAAATAGAAACAAATTTTTATCGCTACTGTATAAAAATAATATTGTTTTTTTGGTTAGAGATCCTATATCTAGATTAAAGACGGGTGTGAATCATCACACAAACAATCCTAAAAGTGACTTGAGGACATTTGATTTGGGAAGTGATTATAATAAAATCTTAAAATGTAAAACTTATGGAACTGGAGATATTAATAATCACTATGCTAGAAAGCCAAAAATCGATTATTTAAAATTGTGGTTATCAAACGATAGGTGGTTTTTATATTTATCATTTTTAGAGTCTTTAAGGCTGGCGAAATCAAATATCACCTACATTGATATGGAGGAAATTAAACCAGAAAAAGCATTTGATACAATGTGCGCTTTGGCAAATAAATTTGGATTTAGCAAGCCTACCGATGAAAGTTTTTTTAAGGGGGTGATGAATGGAGATTTGCTAGGTGTTATACCTTTTACACTTTGTGTGTATTCGATTGATTTAAATGGTAGTTGCGCAATAGGTAAAAACAACAGTATCCATCTTCAAATAACATCTACAAATTTAATTGAATTCTATGGGAAATCCAAAGAATATATCAACATTGTAAGTGATTTTTTTGATAAGCCTTTAAAATATGACAATTTAGGTATTTTTATAAAACCACAAGACTATGAGCAGTTAAAGCAGAGCGGTGAACTGATGCAAGCCACAAAAAAATATTTGGCAAATTTTATAAAGGCATTGGAAGAAAGAATAGAGATTGAAAAATCTAAATTATTTAAAGAAGATGATGTGTTAAAATATTTAAAAGAAAACAAAGAGCTAAGGATTAGACTGAAAGAATTACTTGATAAAGAACTTGCTCACATTAAGCAATACAGGCCAGATATAGTTGCCTCTTGGAAATACTATCAAGAATTTGAAAAAATGTGTAAAGAATTGGATGGTAATTAATAGCAAAGAAAGATAAAAAAGATATAATTATAAAATAATTTTCAAAGGAGTTTCATGAAACAAGGTGATTTTAGCGAAGTTGCAAAACATTATCACAATAGACCAGCATACTCAAGCATGCTTATAGAAAAGTTAATCAAATGTGTAAATGAGCAAAATAAGAACACGTTAAAAGTTGTAGAAGTAGGTGCAGGCACAGGAAAGCTTACTAAAATGCTTGCTGATGAGTTTGACCTTTATATAGACGCAGTTGAGCCAAATGATAATATGCGTGAAGAGGGTGTTAAATTTACTCAAAATTTGCAAAATATTATTTGGCATAAAGGTAGTGGAGAAGAAACTACTATGCCTAGTAACTATGCTGATTGGGTAATCATGGCTAGTTCTTTTCATTGGACAGATCCTAAAAAATCTTTACCTGAATTTGCAAGAGTACTTACGGGGGGGGGGTATTTCACTGCCATATGGAATCCACGCCATATAGCTAAAGGTTCTGTGTTTCATGAAATTGAAGAGGAAATTAAACATATTGTACCAGAGCTTACTCGTGTAAGTAGTGGGGTGCAAAATGTTAAAAACTGGGAAGAAATCTTGGTAAGTACCGGAGATTTCAGAGACTGCTTTTTTATGGAGTGTGATTATAAAGAGCTTTGGAGTAAAGAACGTTATCTTGGAGCTTGGCATTCTGTAAATGATATTCAAGCGCAAGCTGGAAAAGCTAGGTGGGAAGAAATTTTAAAAATGATAGAAAATAAAATTTCATCCATGGATATGATTGAAATTCCTTATAAAATCCGTGCATGGACGGTGCGTAAGGCATAAAAAAATCCTTTAGCTTTTTTAGCTTTGCTATTAAAGTTAAAGGAAAAAAATGAAAAAAATAGTAGAACAAGTTTGGGATTATACTAAGCATGCAAAATTTTACTCATATAGACCAAATTATGCACCATTTAGTATAGATATGCTAGTAGAACTTGCTAAAAGAACTAGTCAAAGCTCAAAGATAAAAGTTGCAGATATTGGAGCAGGTACTGGGAATTTAAGCATTATGCTTTTAGAGAGAGCTTGTAAAGTAGTAGCGGTTGAGCCAAATGATGCAATGCGTGAAATTGGTATAGAAAGAACTCAAGAACAAGATATAGAATGGGTAAGAGCTACTGGTGTTGATTCTACTTTAAAAGATGGAGAATTTGACTGGGTAAGTTTTGGTAGTAGTTTTAATGTAATGGATAGATCGATGGCGTTAAAAGAAAGTCATAGATTACTTAAAAAAGGGTGTTATTTTACTTGCATGTGGAATCATAGAGATCTAAATGATCCATATCAAAAAATAGCAGAGGATATTATCGTTAGTTTTGTTCCAAATTATACAAGAGGTACAAGAAGAGAAGATCAGCGTCCTATTATAGAAGCACATAAAGAGCTTTTTGATAATATTATTTATCTAGAAGAAGATTTTTATTTTCATCAAAGTGTAGATAATTACATTAATGCTTGGAAAAGTGTAAAAAATCCTTATTGGGATCTTGAAACAAAAGAAGGCAATGAGTTATTTGAAAAAATCACTGATAAGTTAAAGCGAGAATTACCAGGTGAATTTGATATCAAATATACAACGAGAGCTTGGAGCGCAAAAAAAATATAAAAAGAGTAGTATTATGGAAAGATTAGTTTTTCAAACAAAAGCAAGAAATTTGCAAAATTTAAAATATAAACTCAAGAGTGCAAAAGTTTTAGATGTGGTTATTACTTCTTTGAAAGAAATCACTCAAGATAAGGAAAATATATTTAAAAAAATTAGCAATTTAAACGCAAAAAAACTAATCATCCGTAGCTCTTCTAGTAGCGAAGATAGCTTAAAAAGCTCCAATGCTGGAGCTTTTTTAAGTTTAGCTAATATAGACATTAGCGACAAAAATCAACTTTTTGAGGCTTTGGATAAAGTAGGTCATTCTATGCCTAGTGAGAATGATGAAATTTTAATCCAACCTATGCTTTTAGATATTCAAAAATGTGGCGTTGCTTTTAGTGTAGATAAAGATAATTTTGCTCCATATTTTTGCATAGAATATGATGATAATGGATCAAATAGTTCTATTACAGATGGTAGTGCTAAAAATGCTAAAACGTATTTTCACTACCGTGAAAATGAAGATGTAAAAGATCTGTATATGCAAAAAGTTATCTTGTTGGTAAAGGAACTTGAAAATTTATATGGATGTAATTTTTTAGATGTGGAATTTGCTTTTAATAAACAAGGTGAGCTTTTTTGCTTACAAGTAAGACCTTTAATAATGCAAGCAAAAATTAATCTTTTTAACAACCTACCCAAGCAAGCTTTACATAGACTTTATAAAAGATTTTTATCTTTACAAGAGCCAAGATCTAGGGTGCTTGGAGACAAAGCTATTTTTGGTGTAATGCCTGATTGGAATCCAGCAGAAATTATAGGACTTAGACCAAAAAGATTAGCTTTTAGTCTTTATAAAGAGATTATTACGGATAATATTTGGGCTTATCAAAGAGATAATTATGGCTATAGAGATTTAAGATCGCATCCGTTAATCCACTCTTTTTTGGGTATTCCTTATGTAGATGTGAGACTTTCTTTTAATTCTTTTATACCAAAAACACTTGATGAGGGTATTGCTAAAAAATTAGTTAATTATTATTTAGATAAGTTATATAAAAATCACAAATTGCACGATAAAGTAGAGTTTGATGTAGTATTTTCTTGTTATGATTTTCATGTGGTAAAGAAATTAGAGTATTTGTTGGATTATGGTTTTAATAAAAATGAAATCAAACGCATTGAATTTTCTTTATTAAATCTTACTAATTCTATTATTGATATTAAAAATGGTTTGTGTTTAAAAGATATAGAAAAATCAAAACAAATGATTTTGCATTATGAAAATATTATGTATTCGGATTTTTCATTATTAGATAGAATTTATTGGCTTTTAGAAGAGTGTAAAAGATATGGAACATTGCCATTTGCTGGTGTTGCAAGAGCTGCGTTTGTGGCCATGACTATGCTTAATTCTTTGGTGGAAATTGGATTTTTTAGCAAAGAAGAAAAAAATGAATTTTTAAATTCTCTTCATACTGTTAGTAAAACTTTGAGTAATGAATTGGCAAATTTAAATGAAAATAACAAACAAGATTTTCTAAAACAATTTGGTCATTTAAGAGCAGGAACTTATAATATTTTATCTCCAAGGTATGATGAAGATTTTGATGGGTATTTTGACCTAAAGCAAAAAGGCAAAATCCAAAAAGAAAAAGAATTTGAAATTAGCGATATGAAGTTGCAAAAACTTGATCAAATTCTAAAAGAACATGGAATTGAAATTTGTGCGAAAGAATTTTTTGACTTTTTGAAAATAGCTATAGAAGGTCGTGAATTTATTAAATTTGAATTTACCAAGCTCTTATCTAAAGCCATATCGTTAATAGAAGATCTTGGAAATTACTATGAAATTTCTAAAGAAGATATGGCCCATTTAGATGTTAAAAGTGTTTTAAATTTATACTCTAGCGTGTATTCAAAAAACCCAAAAGAAAAATTTCTAAGTGAGATCAATGAAAACAAGCAAGAGTATGAATTAAGTTTGGCTATAAAGCTGCCTGCTTTGCTAACTGATGCGGATCAGGTATTTGGATTTTTTGCAAATTGTATTCATCCAAATTTTATTACCCAAAAAAGTATTAGTGCTAATATTGCTTTAGAGAAAGATCAGGATTTAAAAGGCAAAGTAGTATTAATCTATGCAGCTGATCCTGGATATGATTATTTATTTACAAAGGATATTGCAGGTTTTATTACTTGTTATGGTGGTGCAAATTCGCATATGGCTATTAGAGCTTCTGAACTTGCCATGCCTGCTGTTATTGGGGTAGGTGAAGAAAACTTTAAAAAATATCTTCAAGCAAAAAAAATTAAGATTGATTGTCAAAGTGAGCAGATATTTTGTCTATGAAATTTATAGCTATTAGCCAAAGAATTTTAGAAAATCAGGATTATCATGAGCTAAGAGAGTGCTTAGCGCTTGATTGGGGATTTTTTTTTAAAAACGAATTAAGTGGTTTTTTGCCACTTCCGTTAAGTTATGAGATTGATTTTAAAAACTATATCCCTTATGTTAGTGCAGTGATTTTAAGCGGGGGTAATGATTTAAATTCTTGCAAATCTTCTTTTGTCAATCAAAAAAGAGACGAATATGAGAAAAACATTATCAAGTATTGTGTGCAAGATAATATTCCTTTGCTTGGGATTTGTAAAGGAGCGCAGGTGATTGCTTCTTATTTTAATTCTACCATTTGTCCTTGTAAAGGACATGTTGGAAATCACGAAATATATTTAAACGATCAAAGAATTAATATCAATTCATATCATAATTTTGCTATTAAAACGTTGGGTAATGAGCTTGAGGTATTAGCAAGTGCAAAAGATGGAACAATAGAGGCTTTTAAGCATAAAAAATTTAGTATTTATGGTTTAATGTGGCATATTGAAAGAGAAAATGGTATGAGTGAAAAAAGTATTTTTAATGTGTGGTTAAAGGATGTAAAATGAGAGCTATAATCTTAGCAGCGGGTTTTGGTTCTAGGCTGATGCCCTTGACAAAAGATAATCCAAAGTGTATGGTTGAATATAAAAATAAAAAAATAATAGATTATGAAATTCAAGCTTTAAAAGAAAATAATATTCATGAGATATGTGTGGTTGGTGGATATTTATTCGATGTTTTAAAAGATTATGTGAGTGAAAAATATAATTTAGGAATATTTTATAAAAACAAAAATTATGATAAAACTAATATGGTTCAAACTTTATTTTGTGCTAGAGATTTTTTGCAAAAGTGTATTGAAGATAAGCAAGACTTGATTGTTTCTTATGCTGATATAGTTTATTTTAAAGATAGTATTGAAAAACTTAAACAATCAAAAGATGATTTTGCTGTTATTGTGGATAAATCATGGAAAGAGCTATGGACAAAAAGATTTGAAAATCCACTTGATGATGCTGAAACTTTAAAACTAAAAGATGGCTTTATTACAGAACTCGGTAAGCAAACAAAAAGTTATGATGAAATTCAAGGTCAATATATAGGTTTGTTTAAATTTTCATATCAATTTTTAAAAGAAGTTTTAAAAACTTATGATGAACTTGACAAAACTCAGTTTTATGATGGGAAAAATTTTCAAAATATGTACATGACAAGCTTTTTGCAGATTTTAATCGATAAGTATAAAAATGCAAAAGCTATCGAAATTAATGGAAATTGGTGTGAGATTGATTTTATGAGTGATTTAAAAGTGGAGATTAAATGAAAAAACCATATGTTATTTGGCTTACAGGCTTAGCAGGTAGTGGAAAGAGTACCATAGGTAGGGCTTTGTATGAAAAGTTAAAAAGGGAATGTAAAAATACTATTTATCTTGATGGAGATGAGTTAAGAGAACTGCTAGGATATTATGATTACGACAAGCAAGGTCGTATAGATGTGGCGTTAAAAAGATCCCAATTTGCTAAATTCTTAAATGATCAGGGTATGATAGTAGTTGTGACAACTATATCTATGTTTGATGAAATTTATAAATACAATAGAGAAAATTTAAAAAATTATTTTGAAATTTATATTAAGTGTCCAATGGAAGAATTAATTGCAAGAGACCAAAAAGAGCTTTATACAAAAGCTTTAAATAATGAAATTAAAAATGTTGTAGGTGTTGATATAAAATATGATGAGCCAAATGCGCATTTTGTACTAGATAATTCAATGCAAGAGAATTTAGATGAAAAAGTTGAAATGATTATAAAACAACTGTCATGAGACTATATACCACATCAAAAAAACTAAAAGAAAATGTTAAAAATTTTTACAAAATAACTTTATATCGTATTTACAAAAACATCACAAAAGAAGATGTTTTTGTAGGTTGGGGTAGAAAAAAATCGGGATTGAGGGCTATAGAATTAGCCAAAAAATATAATGCAAAATTTTTGCTTTTAGAGGATGGCTTTTTACGCTCATTAAATTTAGGTGTAGAAAATAGCCCGAGTTTTTCTATCGTCAAAGATAATGTGGGAATTTACTACGATGCGATGGTGTCATCTAAGCTTGAAAATATTTTAAATACTTATGAGTTTAGTGCTGAAGAGCTAGAGCAAGCAAAAAAGGCCATAGAGCTTATAAAAAAAGAAAAACTTAGCAAGTATAATAATAACCTTTGTATATCAAAAGAATTTTTTAGTGCTAATGAAGAACGTGTATTGATCATCACTCAAGTAGCAAATGATGCTTCGTTAAAATTTGGCTTAGCTAATAGTTTTTCAACTCAAGATATGATAAATGATGCCACCAAAGAAAATCCAAATGCTAAAGTATATATTAAAATTCACCCTGATGTGCTTAGTGGTAAAAAACAAAGTGATTTTAATGCACAAGATTTACCAAGTAAATGTGTTGTTATAAAAGAAAATTATAATCCCATAGAATTACTAAGTCATTTTAAAAAAGTCTATACTAAAACTTCTGGCATGGGCTTTGAAGCTTTGATGTTGGGATGCGAATGTGTGTGTTATGGTATGCCATTTTATGCAGGTTGGGGATTAACCCAAGATAAATTAGAATGTAAAAGACGAGTTAAAAAAAGAACTTTAGAAGAAATCTTTTATGCTGCTTATATTTTATATAGTGAGTATTTTAATCCTTGTTTAAATCAAAAAAGCGACATCTTTGATACTATTCATACTCTAGCAAAATATAAAAAGATAGAACAAGCTAATTCCAACACTTTGTATTTTTTAGGTTTTTCTAAATGGAAAAGAGAATTTACAAGACCATTTTTTAAAGCTAAAAATAATAAAATCATTTTTTTAAATTCACTTGATGGGCTTTATAAAGCGAATTTAAATCCTGATGATAAAATTTTCATTTGGGGTAAAAAATATGATAAATCTTTACTAGCCAAAGATTTTAAAAATACAATTTTTCTAGTAGAAGATGGCTTTTTACGCTCTGTTTTTTTAGGTTCAGATCTTACACGCCCTTTTTCTTTGATAATAGATTGCAAAGGCTTGTATGTTGATCCAAACAAGCCAAGTGATTTAGAAGATATTTTGCAAAATCATGAATTTGATGAGAGTTTAAAACAAAGAGCTAAAAAACTCATCACTATCATCACGCAAAATAAATTTTCAAAGTATAATGGCTTAAAGCATGAAAAATTAAATTTTAATATCGATAAAAAAATCATTTTAATCCCTGCTCAAGTAGAAGATGATGCTTCTATGATCTTAGGTGGAGCGGGCTTTGATACTTTAAAACTTTTACAGAGTGTAAGAAAGGCCAATGAAAATGCTTTTATAGTGTTTAAACCACATCCTGATGTTTTAAGCGGTAACCGTAAAGGCTTAAAAGATAAAAGCATTATTTTAAAATACTGTGATGAAATTATAGAAAATGTCAGTATAGATAGCGCTATCAATGCATGCGATGAAGTACATACCATCACTTCTACAAGTGGTTTTGATGCTCTTTTGCGTGGTAAAAAAGTAGTAGTGTATGGTAAGCCTTTTTATGCGGGTTGGGGTTTGACAAATGATTTACATGAAATTTCAAGACGCACAAGAGTGCTTAGTTTAGAAGAGTTAGTTGCGGGAGTTTTGATCCTTTATCCAAGATATATCCATCCAAAAAATAAAAATTTATGTGAAGTTGAGCTTGCTTTAGATATAATGTTAAAAATGCAAAAAGATTATTTTTCTAAATTTTATTTGCGTTGGTTTGTGAATATAAGAATTTATACATTAAGAAAAATAAGAAGAATCATAGAATTTATTTTAGGTCGATGAATTTAAGTAAGAAGTTAAAAAAATTTTCCGGCAAAAATGTTTTGTTGCTCCAGGGTCCTGTGGGGGGATTTTTCCGTAAAATTGCTACAAGAATTCCGCAAGCTAAAGTATACAAAGTAAATTTTAATGGCGGAGATTTTTTCTTTTATCCTTTTAAAAGTATTAATTATGCTAAAAGCTTAGCCGAGCTTGAAGACTTTTATAAAAAGCTTTTTGAAGAAAAACAAATTCAAGTTATCATTATGTATAATGATTGTAGAAAAGTACATGAAATCGCCATTAATGTAGCTAAGCAAATGGGTATTGAAGTGTGGATTTTTGAAGAAGGTTATATAAGACCAAACTTCATTACTTTTGAAAAAGATGGAGTGAATGCAAACTCCGCTTTACCAAGAGAAAAAGAATTTTATCTAAGTCAGAAAAAATTTGATAAAGAGCATAAATTTATAACTTTTTCAAGCACATTTAAAAATATGGCCTTTGCTTCGTTTTTATATTGGCTTTTTGCTTTTTTACTTTCTTGGCGTTTTAATAACTCCTTGCACCATAGAAGTTTAAAATTATTTGACTTTTTGCCTTGGTTTTGTTCAGTATATAGAAAAAATAAATACAAAATCAGCGAAAAAAAACTCAATGAAAAAATTCTTTCTTTAGAACAAAAGTATTTTTTAGCTATTTTACAAGTGCACAATGATACTCAACTATCTCATCACTATAAAAAAACTACAGAAAAATTTATAGAAGAGGTGATTATCTCTTTTGCTAATCATGCTAAAGCAAAGTCTTATCTAGTTTTTAAGCATCATCCTATGGACCGTGGCTATAGGGATTATACTAAGCTTATAGAAGATTTGAGTTTAAAATATAATGTCGAGGGTAGAATTTTATATGTGCATGATTTGCATTTACCTACACTTTTGATCAATGCAAGAGGTACTATAGTCATAAATAGCACAGTAGGACTTTCTGCCTTATATCACAACAGCCCTTTAAAGGTTATGGGAAAAGCTTTTTATGATATAGAAGGCTTAACGTATCAAAAAAGCTTGCATACTTTTTGGAAAGAGTGTAGAGCTTATAAGCCTGATGCGGTTTTGCATGCTAAATTTAGAAATTATGTGATATATAAAACCCAAGTCAATGGAAATTTCTTCAAAAATGCTAGCTTGGATTAAAATTTCTTTTTATAATTTTGTGCAATTTTTTTCAGTTTAAAGGGTAGAGTGAGATAGCCTAACTTAAAAGGAGTTCTTGAAGCTTGTAAAAGTGCATTACCTAAAAGATAAGGCAAATGTGTTTTGGCTATTTGAGCGTGTTTATAGTCTGCGTAGGATTTAAGTGGTGGTAGGTTTTTAACATCTTTTTGCTGCTTAAAGTGGGCTTTTCTAACTCTCCTTAACTCAAAAGGGATTTTGAAGTATCCTAGATAGCTTTTGCTATTTTTCATGATCACCTCCCCAAGTTTATAGCTTAATCTTTCTTTGATTCTTAAGCTTGCTCCATAAAGCTGGTTATTTTGATGGATAAATGCTTCGTATTCTTTTTGTAAATTTTTATGATTTAAAAAACGCAAAAGATTATGGTTTTGGCTTTGTAAAAATGTTTGCGTATCAAGCTTGGTTAGCTCATGATATTCTAGTGCTAATTCTTTATAAAAAACTATAGGTGGGATTAAAAACTCATGAGTATTGGTAAGATGATTTTTAAAGTCAAGCTTTTTGCATTCATCATTTTTAAGTAGTAAAATTCCTATCAAATCTATATAATCAAGCCTAGGCGTTTTTTCATTTGCCATGCTTAAGCCTGAGCTTTCTTCGCTTTGTTTAATTACTTGAGTATTGATGTATAAAGAAGTTTGATCATTACAAAATGCATTTTCATTTTGTATATCTTGAAAAGTATTGATAAGTCCAAAATTTTTTACTAGCTTAAAGAAAGAATTTTCAATACTTATAGATGATATGGTGTGGCTTGCAAGATCGGCCTGATTCCAAGTGTGAATACCTAAAATTTGATAACCACAAAGATTTTTTGGGAAAATGATTTTTTCTTTAGCTTTGATTCTTGTAACTTTTTCATGAAAAAATGAATTTTTATGTTCTAGTGTGTCAAAGTTTGATGGTTTAAAGATATAAAATTGGTTATTAGAATAGGAAATATTTGCTTTAGAACTTTTGAAATTGTTTAAATTTTTGATAATGTTTTTTCCAAGTTCTTGCATAGCCAGTGGCATAGGGTGAAATTTATAGTTTTGATCAAAATCATACAAGTGATTTTTTTGGTAGTAAAGATCTACATCGATTAGATTAAAACCATAGTAAGCACAATTTTTCCGGTGTGCTTCATTGATAGCTTTTGATTTATCATTGCAAGCTGATATGGGGAGTATAAGTACTATGGTGGTTTTGTTGGCTTTGTAAAGTTCCTCGTAAAAATAATCAATATTGCGAAGAATGATTTTTAAACCCACAGGGCTTAAATAATCATTAATGTTAGATTCACTGATAATGTAATCACTTTTGAGTATATTATCTTTATGGCGTATTAGTTCATAAAGATTTTGCAAAGAAGTGCTAAGTCCTAAGGCGTAATTGTGTAAGGTAATATTTTCATTTTCAAGACCTATTCTAAGACCATTTTTAACTACGCTATTGCTACCACCAAGTAAGATTACATTCATTTAAAACTTTCTATGCTTAAGAAATTTTTATTTATTTTATAAAATGTTTTTTAATGAGTAATTTCAGAGTAAAAATACCTTATTATCCCTTGTATTTCAGCATTTGACAAAGATGTTAACTTTAGCTATATTTTTAAATTCATTTTCATTTGTTTAGGATTTTGATGGATAAAATGTGTCAAAAAAGAGATGTTTTTTATATTGCTGGATATGATCCTAGGGGTTATAGGCATTATTATATTATGTTTAAAAAAAATCTTGCCGCACAAAATGTTCTTTTAAAGTATGATTATACTTTATTAAAAGCTCAAGTTAATGTTTATCCTTTTTGGCAAATTCAAACTCCATATACAAACACCACTTATACTTTTTTAAGCTGGAATGATATAGTGAAAAAAAACTGGTCAGAGGGTATAAAAGATGCTTTGAGTGATTGCTATAGCTTTTTTAGGATTTATACTATCACCGGACTTTTTTTAAAATTTGGTAAAGAATCCCCGCACCAACTTATCACAGGTTATTATCCATTTTTTTATGTGCTTTTGAGTTTGATTTTTACTTTAGTTTGTGCTTTTGGAAGTTTATTTTATTTGCAAAATTTTCATATTATTTTAGGAATTTTAGCTTTTATTTTATCATTAGTATTTTTACCAAAAATGCTTTATAAACTAGGCAAGAAATTAGCTGTTTTTTGGATAGCTAGAATTTGTTCTTTTTGTGCAAATTGGGAGAAAAATTCCCAAGGAGAGTTAGAACAAAGAATGGAAAACTTTGCCAATGTAATTTTTCAAAAAATCAAAGAAAATGCAAAGGATAAAAATTACGAACTTATTTTAAGTGCACATAGCGTAGGAACAGTTCTTTGTATAAATGTTTTAGCAAAAGTACTTAGAAAATGCGAAAATGAAAATATATCTTTTGAAAATTTAAAGGTTTTAACTTTAGGTGAGTGCATACCTTTGGTAAGCTATCAAAAAAGATCTTTTGAATTTAGAAAAGATTTAGAGTATTTGGGAAGTAAAAATTTAATATGGTATGATTTTACCTCTATTATCGATGGGGCTTGTTTTGCACAAGTTGATTTTATACGCACAAGCGGAGTAAAAGCACAATTTAGCCCAAAATATCTTTCGGCTAAATTTCATACTTTATATAATCAAAAAGATTATAAAAAAATCAAAAAAGATAAATATAAAGCACATTTTTTATATTTATTTGCCACACAAATTCAAGGGGTATATGACTTTTTTGAATTTATCATAGGAAAAAACAAACTAGAAGAAAAAATCAAATAGGAGAAATCATGGGTCAGTGTCCTTTTCATCCAAAACCTTATAAAAATAAAGCTTCTACGCTTACCACTTTTTTACTCAAAAGAAGATCATGGCTTGATGGTCTTTATGAAAGAAGTTATAAAATGATGATGGGCAGAGTGAAAATGCCCGGATTTGATCTTTATGTGGTAAATGATCCAAAAGAAGTTAGACGCATTATGGTAGATGAGGTTAGAGAATACCCAAAAAGCCAACTTTTACATGAGCTTTTAGAGCCACTTTTGGGTATAAGTATATTTACTACAAATGATAGAGTATGGGAAAAACAAAGAGAACTTTTAAGACCATCTTTTGAAATGACAAGGATTTCTAAGGTTTTTAATTTAATGAATGAAGCAGCATCTGATATGATGGCAAGATTTGCAAAGCATGAAAATGGAGCAGTTGTGGAAGTAGATGAGGCTATGACTTTTGTAACTGCAGATGTAATTTTTAGAACCATTATGTCTTCAAAACTCGATGAGCAAAAAGGCAAGCTCGTTTTAGATGCTTTTGTAACTGTACAAGAAGAAACAGTTAAAACGGCTATGCGAAGAATGTTTCGTTTTCCAACTTGGCTTTCAAATCTTTTAGGAGAAAGAAAAAGACTTAAGGCAGGAGCAACCATACGTCAAGTTTTATCAGATATTATAAAGCCAAGGTATGATAATGCTTTAAATGATCAAGGAAAATATGAAGATATTTTATCATCATTGCTTATAGTAGTCGATGCAGATACTAATGAAAGATTTTCATTTAATGAAATTTTAGATCAAGTTGCTATGCTTTTTTTAGCAGGCCATGAAACAACTGCAAGTTCATTAACTTGGACATTGTATATTTTAAGTATTTCTCCAAAAGAGCAGCAAAAAGCTTATGAAGAAATTATGCAAGTTGCAGGCAATGAGGAGTTTAAAATAGAACACATTAGAGCGATGAAATATGTTGCAAATGTGTTTAAAGAAAGTCTAAGGCTTTATCCGCCAGTTGGTTTTTTTGCTAGAGAAGCAAAAAATGAAAGCAAAATGAGAGATAAGCTCATTAAAAAAGGTTCAGGCGTAGTGGTAGCTCCATGGCTTATCCATAGACATGATAGCTTTTGGGAAAACCCACATGAGTTTGATCCAAGTCGTCATGAAGGTAAAAGCAAGATTAAAAAAGACACTTATATGCCTTTTGGTATGGGTGAGCGTGTATGTATAGGCCAGGGTTTTGCTATGCAAGAGGCTGTTTTGATTTTAGCAAATATTTTAAGGACTTATAGGTTAGAATTAGAGGAAAATTTTGTACCTGATGTTGTAGGAAGGTTGACCATAAGATCAGCTAATGGTATGAATATTAGATTTATAAAAAGGGAAAAATGAAGGAAAAATTAGTAGGAACGATACTACTTTGTGCCATTGTTCCTTTGGCGGTGATTAGTTATCTTTTTATTGTTGTGGTGGGTACTTTTGGTAATCCTGCAAGAGTTAGACAAGGTGTAAGAGCGCTTGATCATTTTGTTAATGCAACTTTGTTTAATGGCTACGCATGGGAGTCTTTGTCTTCACATGCGTGGAGAGAACGCGATAAAAGATGGGCTAAAATAGTCATAAAAATTACAGATTTTTTTGATAAAAATCATTGTCAAAAAGCTAACAAAAGAGAACAACCTATAGTGGATTTAGTTTTAGCAAGAAAGCTTACCGAGCAAACTGTCGGTAAGCAACTTTAATTTTCTCCAAATAAGGCTTTAAGATTTTTAAACGCTTCTTCTTGGTTATTAGTTTTTTCTTCATTGTTTATTTCATTAAGTTCTATCTCATATCCAAGTAACATGCTAGCTAAGCGTATATTAATACCACTTTTTCCTATAGCTTTGCTTTTTTGTTCGCTATTAAGCGTTACGATAGCTTTTTTATCTTCAATGCCAACAGAATTAATAATCGCTGGAGCTAAACTTCTTGTGATTAAAATCGCCATTTCATTAGAATACTCAATGCAGTCGATATTTTCATTTTTTAATTCTTTACTTACCGCGTTAATTCTAACACCTTTTACACCCACAGTCGCACCTACTGCATCAACGCTTGGACTATTAGCTTGCAGGATAATCTTTGCACGCTCACCTGGAATTCTAGCACTTGCATAAATATTAATAAGACCATCTTTGATTTCAGGTACTTCAGCTTTTAATAAAGCCTCTAGAAATTTAGGACTAGTTCTGCTAAGCTCCATTCTCATACCCGATTTATCAATATATACATGTCTAATCACAGCTTTAATTACATCGCCAACTTTAAATTTCTCACCTTTAATACGATTTTTTCTAGGTAAGCATGCGCGAAACTCATCGATTTCTACATAAGTATTTTCTTCACTATCAACCCTAACAACACTACCAAAAACCATATGACCTACCATTTTTTGGTATTTCTCATAAATTTTTTCTTCCAAAAGTTTTTGAATGTGATATTCTAGTTCTTTATGCAAAATATTTACAGCAGTGCGACCTAAATTTTCCAAAGAACATTCGTAGGTTAACTCATCACCAATTTCTACATCTTTAGCTTCAGCTCTTGCTTTGCTTAAGGCGATAAAATGTTCATTTTCGCTTTCTAACCTTTCATCATTATCTGCTACAACGATGATTTTTTGATAAAGTTGTAAATTTTTATCTGAGTCAATAAAAAATTCATACTTATCACCATAAATTTTCTTAGCAGTATTAATTAGTGCTTTTTTAACTCTTTCTCTTACATCTTCTATTTGTAAATTTTTCTCATTAGCAATGGATTCAATTATATCTGTGATTTTTTCCATAATGACAACACAACCTTAATTTTGGATTTTTAAACTTTGAAGAATAAAATTATATCTTTAATAAGTTTAATTAAAAGTAAAATTTGCTATAATTTTAGATTAAAAAAACTTGAGGATGATGATATGGACTTAAAAATAGCAAGAACCTCTGTTGAAGAAAAGCCAAAAAGTATAAGTTTAGAAAGTATTGAAAAGGCTGTGGATAAAGAAGGTCAAAAATTTTTCTATTTTGATAAAGACAATGCCCATAAGCAATTAATCGCTTTAGTAGAGTATTTTGAAAAAAAAGGAAAATGTGTTTATCATAGAACGATCAAATATGGTTTAGATGATACAGATTTTATGTATGAGGTACACATTCTTTGAGTAAAAAACTTTTTATACAAACTTTAGGTTGTGCTATGAATGTGCGTGATTCAGAGCACATGATAGCTGAACTTAAAGAAAAAGAAAATTATGAATTAACTCAAGATGCAAAAGAAGCAGATTTGATTTTAATCAATACTTGTTCGGTGCGTGAAAAACCCGTGCACAAACTTTTTTCAGAAGTTGGAAGTTTTGAAAAAATCAAAAAAAATGGTGCCAAAATAGGTGTTTGTGGTTGCACTGCTTCACATTTGGGAGATGAGATTTTTAAGCGTGCTCCTAGTGTGGATTTTGTTTTGGGTGCTAGAAATGTTTCCAAAATCACAAAGGCCGTAAATACTCCAAAATTTTTAGGTAATGATATAGATTTTGATGAGAGTAATTATGCTTTTGCAGATTTTAGAAATAGCCTTTATAAAACTTATATTAATATCTCCATAGGTTGTGATAAGCATTGTACTTATTGTATAGTGCCTCACACAAGAGGAGATGAGATTTCTATACCTTTTGAGATTATTAAAAATGAAGCATTGAAAGCTGTTTCTAAGGGTGCTAAAGAGATTTTTTTACTAGGACAAAATATTAATAATTACGGCAAAAGATTTTCTAATGCACATGAAAAGATTAATTTTTCAGATCTTTTAGAAAAATTAAGCGAGATAGAAGGTTTAGAGCGTATCCGTTTTACAAGCCCACATCCTTTACATATGGATGATAGATTTTTAGAGGTTTTTTCTAAAAATCCTAAAGTATGTAAGTCTATGCATATGCCTT